>CAVYAE010000100.1:0-12864 GCA_963766305.1 uncultured Bacteroidota bacterium | reverse complement strand
GTACCAATGCAAACCTTAATCAGGTGTTTGCCTGTCTTTTCAAGACGGAATTGATTATAGAATGTTGATATTCCATATATATCTGATAATTTAATATCAGTAATTTCACATACCCGTCTTATAGCCTGTTCGGGAAGGTACTTAAATTCCTTCTGTATAGCCTGAAGAACCGGGATTACCTTATCACCGGATGTACCATTGCTATCTACAATGTGATCAACAAATTCATTTATATTATTACTCATTTTCCAATACAAAACAAATTCTTATCTCCCCTTATATATATCCGGCCGGTTGAGAAAGCAGGTGTACATGCAGATTTCTCCCCAAGAGATGGTTCACCAACAGAAGCATATTCCCTGTCAGCTTTAAATATATGCATAATCCCTGTCCTGTCAAGGAGATATACCTTATTTTCAACAATAACAGGGGAAGCATAAACGCTGTTGTTAAATTCTTTTTCCCAGTATTTTGTTCCATTTTGTGCGTCATAGCAAACAACTGTTCCATAACTGGTAACCAGGAACAGGTATTTATCAGTAGCAACGGGACTTGGTATGTCTGAAAGAAAATCTGTGTTCTCCCAAAGTACAGAGGGAGAATCTCCAATTTTTATTGCTGTAAGTTTAGAATAATCGTTAACTGAAAATACTACACCGTTGGCATAAGCCAGGGATGGTCCTACTTCTCCTGATATACAATCCAGCTTCCATAATTCCCGGCCATTGACCGGGTTGTAGGAAGCCACATATGGTTCGGCATCCGTTATTATTTCTGTTCGGGTACCAGTGTTTACAATAATTGGAGAAGACCATGACAGCTTAACAGGATGAATTGTGCTCCAAACTGTTTTGCCTGATTGAGCTGCCAAAGCAATAATTTTTGGTGAGTTACGCTGGTCGAATTGTACAATCACCATATCTTTAAATATTGTAAGTGAAGAAGCATGCCCATAATGATTTTGAGGGTCGCCCAGGTTAGTTGACCATAAAGTTTTACCATTCATATCGACACCTGTTATATCTCCATTTGCAAATATGGCAAATACACCATTACCATTTGTTGCAGCTGTGGGAGCAGCCAGGCCTGTTTCAGCTGATACCTTGGGAGACAGTGGGGGAGAGCCTGTTATTTTTTCCACATTGTTGGTCCATAGAATTTTACCAGTGTTAGTGTCTATACAATAAATTTCCCTTTTAACTGTATTTGCACCTGTCAGAAACAATTTATTTCCCCATATTATAGGAGAACCAAATCCGGACAGAGGAATTTCAGTTTTCCACAAAATATTCTGACCAGTTTGTCCATTCCAGCTGACAGGGATATTTTTTTGAACAGCTTTTCCAATACCGCCGGGTCCTCTGAAAGTAGGGTAATTATCAGCATTATTATTTGCAAGGGTATTAACGGTAGTTTCATTTTTATTAACTTTTACAAGGGAATCATTAGAAATGCCAGATGCAGGTTGTTCTGCTAATGTAACTGAGTCGGTATTTTTTTTATTGCTAATGGAAGTTTGTGATTCTTTATTAACTATAGTAATACTTTGAGGAGTAAATTTATTATTAAGATCTTTTTGTGAAAGGAAGGCAAACAATAAACTTAAGGTAAGTATAGCTGAACCTCCAATGATTATAAAGGTTCTTGCCTTTTTTTGTGATAAGTTTACATCTTCGTCAACAATTGCAGTCAGGGCAGGCTTCCGTTTTTTACCCAGACTAATAATTTGCAGTGATATAATCATTATGGCAACTCCGCCCAGAACAAGATATCCTCCAGTACGGATTTGCCATTGATTAATAAAGTATGCCTTACGTGATAGCAGGTCAAGAGTTCTTATTTCTTCGCGTAACTCGTTGTCATTAGGATTTTGGTATAACCTGTCCTCTAAGGTCTTAATTACAGACATATTTACAGGGTCGGCTTTATTTATTTGTATATAATTGGCGATTAATAATATACAAACAACGAATGAGAAAATACCGGCTGTTATAGCTATTCTTTTCCAGAGTATTTCGTTAATATTTGCGAACATTCGTAATAAATGTTAATTTTTTACGGGACAAAAATCCACACACCTGGTACAGCTCAGGCATGTTCCTTTATTAGGCCTGTATTCACGGCTATTCTGAGGGAATGATTGTTTTGCCAGTGTAAGGCCTAAAATTAATCCCAAAAATCCGCCCAGAATCCAACCTCCAAAATAAAACTGGCGTGTAATTGATTTAGCTTCGATGTACAGTTGATCCAATGTTTTACCAGATCCTTTAAATGCTGAAATTTCAATTGAGTAATTATCGGAAGTTTTTGCATCTGCAGTGGATAATATATATGCTAACCTGACCTTTGGGTTTACCATAGAAAGATTTTCATGAAAAACTGAGCCTATAAAACCGCACAATATAACTAAAGCCGGCGTGAGAAGGACAAATTTTATAACCCGGTTAATTACAGTGTTTCGGTTTTCATTGGTAGTTCCGTAAATGGGTTTATCTATGGCTCCGTATGGGCAGGAATTTTCACACAACCTGCATTCAATACATTTGGATGGTGTAACAGTCAGATGTTTATAGGAGATGCGGCTTACCAGATTAAGCAAAATACCATACGGACATAAAAACCTGCAGTAGGGTCGTGCAATGAAAACCCCGGCAAGTAGTAAGGCTCCTCCAATGGCAAACATCATAAAAGGGGCATTAAGTCTGAATATTCCAATAAACGGGTCGTACCGGCATATAATGAAATCAGTACCAGTTGCAGCATATAGAACTGAAAGTCCAAGATATATAAAAGGAATTACTCCCAGGCTTGTTTGTACCCATTTATTCAATTGCATCGGACGAATGGCCACAATATCCTGTATTGCTCCAAGTGGACATACTCCTGCACAAAATGTCCTGCCATAGAAAAGTGTAAACAGCAATGGCAAAATAAAAAAGGCTATTACTGTTATAGGTACCTGATAATCAGAATGAAATAATCCTGCTGTTATGTTTTGTAAAGATCCGACAGAGCAAACGCAACCTTTACGGTAAAATCCAAAATAGGCAATTGAAAAGATAGTCATTATTAATACACCTTTGCGGGAACGTTTTTTGTGAACCAGCCATGTAATTACTGACAAACTGGAAATTAGCACAATTACGTCCAGGTATTCCAAAATCATTGATCTTGAAGCTGGTAATTGCGTAGTCGGAATTTTATACCCTTTTTCAAATTCTGGTTTTGGGAATCGTTGTATAGCAATGATATTTAATATCATACCTGATAAAATAACTACCAGCAGGAGCATTGAAATTTTTTTCTTCACCCTGTAATTTAATTTTATATTTTATATTTTTTATTCAATGACAATCTCTTCAAATTCTAATATTTTATCATTAATCATTAGTAATCAGTAATTACTCATCATTTTTTAATATCATATGCTAGAAGCGTTCTTCCATGTCTTATATAAAGAATTCCATTTGAAATTACAGGATGTGCAAAATGTTCCTTTGTGCCTTTTTCAATTTTAAATTTACTTATAACCGTCATCAGAGGTTCATGGGGTTTAATTAAACTAACTTCCCCGTTTTGAGAGTAACAATATAATAATCCTTCCGCACTGATAATAGATCCATGTTTAAGGCTTATTGAATCAATTGTTTGTCCATTATTACAATCTATGCATTTTAACTTCTGACCCTGGTCAGTGCAATAAATATAATTTTCAAGTTTCACAAAACCTCCGAAATTGTTTTTTATCATAGGATTTCTCCAGATATCCCTTATATTGCTTCCATTATCTGAAATATCAATTTTTACGGCCCCATTTCCATCCCCGGCAACATAATACAAAAATTTGTCTGAATAAAGAGGAGTATTGCACTGTTGTTTAAGATGAACATTTTGTTGCTTCTCTGACCATAATAATTTTCCGGTATTAGCGTCTAGTCCGACTAAATAATTGGACGTAAAAGTTACTAAAACTCTCCTGACAGGAAGATTTATAATAACAGGTGAACAATATGATACTGTATCCTGAATAACTGATGATGTCCAAACAGGTTTACCAGTAAACCTGTTCAATGCCAATGCAAAGTTTGTTGCTCCTCCGGGGAAACAATAGACATTATCATTGTCAACAACCAGAGATTCACTGTAACCAAAGCTATTCATAAAGCCTTTCAGATCACCCTGCATATCGGCCGACCATTTTTCTTTTCCGGTTAGTTTTTCAAAGCAGCCAATCCTTCCACTTCCTGAACAGCTGTAAACCAGGTCATCCACAATTGTAGGGGTCGACCTGGATCCGGGAAAACGAGCTCCAAACCCCTGACCAACATATGTTTTACCATTGGGTGATTTCCACAATAATTTCCCATTTGTATTAAAAGCAAATAAGTAGCAAATACTGTCAATACCCCCATTAATAAATAACATTCCAGAATTTATAACAGGACTTCCGTAACCATCGCCTACACTGTCACTGTTCCATAGCAATTTGGGTCCGCTTTCAGGCCACTCTTTAAGTAACTTTGTATCTTCATAAATTCCGTCACGATTGGCGCCTCTCCATTGAGAGATATTTTGCGCATTTAAGTGAAAATTACTAAAAACTACAAATATCAATATAGAAAATATAAGTTTCATTTTGAAGTAAGATTTTATGATCATTATCATTATTTGTTTATTCGTTTTTTTTATTTTTTATTTTTCATTTATCGTTAGCCATCTTTAATCATTTGCGCATTATTTAAAACCCATGCAGCTCATAGGGGTTATTTGATGCCACAAGTGCGAAAGCGTCGGTTGGACATACCCTTGCAATTGAGCATTGGTTACAGTTTACACAAATGTTACGTTTTACCTGAAGTTGTAATGATCCATTGCCGAAAGCACCGCAACCCTTGACACATTTACCGCAACCAATACACAGCTCTTCTATAATATGATATTCAAAAAAAGGTTCTTCTACATATTTTCTTATTATCGCATTGGTAGGACACAGCCTGTTTTCGGCAGCCGTATTTATATCTTTAACATCAGGACGCAAATACCCTCCGCATAAATCACAGTATCCGCACATTTCAATAACATGTACACATCTCACAGCCGATTGTTCCAATACACAATTTGTGGAACAACGTCCGCACTGTATGCATTTAGAAGGGTCGAGCTGCCAAACTTTTTTTCCACCGAACGACCTTTTGCTGAGTGCCAGGCCAATACCTCCCAGACCAACAAGTGCTGCAACCCTTAAACCATTATTAAGAAATTCCCTTCGGTTAAGATTTTTATTGTCATCCATTTTTAATTATAGTTTAGAAATTACTTTCTTTCAAACACAACTATTTCATCATTCACTGAATTCACTGCATATACTGATCCTTTTGCATCTACTGCAAGATCATTCACAATAGTGGCAAAACTACAATGAAAATCAGATTTACCTCCAAAACTTTTGGGACCGGCAACAACACATTTAAATTCACCAGCCTGGTTGTATAGTTTTATTCTATCCAGACCTTTTTCATAAGTAACAAAACAACCATCAGGAAGAATGGCGAATTGTACTGGATTACAACAACCTGCGAAACCATCAAGTCGCATGGAAGGCTTACCCCAGGATGTAATTAATGTACCATCGTAAGAGAAATTTTCAAGTTCATGCTTACCTGTATTGGCTACCCAAATATCATTATATTGACCTGCAGCAACATCCATATACATACTTGGTAAAATAAATCCATAAACTCCTTTATTTACATCCTTTCTGCCAATTTCATTCAACAATTTCCCCTGGGAATTATATCTTAAAACTATGTGATTCCCTGCATCTGCAACAAAAATATTATCGGCGCTGACAGCAATTGAGGTAATAAATCCTTTGTCATTTATCCCCTTCCATATTTTAATTTTCAATCCTTTGTTGTTGTATGTTTCAATGTGGTTGCCAACTCCCAGATAAATAATATTATTTGATCCCAGTGCGATACAGTTGGCAGAAGAGTCTATTTTAATACTCCGGGTAAGATACCAGTTGCTATTAAAAATTTTAACAAATTTGGATCCAACTATGTATAAATTAGAATTAGAATCAATAGCAATAGCACTTAACCCGCTTAAATAAGGGTTAAACCTTTTTAATTCTTTATAGCCAATAACTGATGGATCAATAGATTTAAGTTTGTCTAAGTTATATTCACAGGGATTTTTTTCCGATACTTTAGGAACGACATATAAATCCCTTACAATTAAAAATATAACTCCAATTAATAGTAAGAAGGCAAGGGATATTATAAGTTTTTGTTTCATTTCGCTTTTAAATTTATACAAACCAGATTTTTAGAATCCCGCATTACCAGTTTTCCGTCAGCAATAGCCATAGGACCCCATGCATCCTGTCCATCCAAAATTTTGGCCTTATCAAGGAATTCAAATTCCGAATTACTTACTTTGGCTATGGTAAGACTGGCGTCATCGTTTAGAATAAAAAACTTACCATCGGCTATAATATATGGACCCAACCCATATCTATCCCCGGTATTACTTGTCCATAAAATATTCCGGCAATTTTCAGCATCGCAGCATACAAATTCATTATGTTTTTCTCCCGCATCTTTTGGAAGAATTCCAAAAATGAAATGATTAAATAATATCGGAGTTTGTTGTTCAGAAGCCAACCCATCCTTTGGTTTGTAAATTTGTAAAACCTTTACAGAATATGATACTCCGCTTTTTATTATCTGAAGCACTGCACCTCCGGCGCCATAACCGGCTGTTAGGAAAATTTTATCCCTGCCGATATAAAGAGGTGAAGGTGCTACTACTGAAGGGTTAAATGAATTGGATGACCAAAGTAAAGCTCCTAAATCGCCCCCTTCGGCAGAAATGCCGGAAATGCCTCCTATTCCTTCATAAACATACATTCTCTTATTAGACAATGTCATGGGTATTACAGAAGAATGTGACATTTTAATGTGGTTAGGATTTGGAGTTTCCCATACTACTTTTCCTGTGGAACAATCGACCCCAATTAAAAGGTAACTTCCTCCGGGAGCAATTACAGCAATATTGTTGTCTATCAAAGGGCACTGACCTGTATACCATAATGGAATATCTGTGTGATATTCTTTTTCAAGATCTATCCCCCACTTAAAATCACCACTGAGTGGATCACAGCACATCACGTGGCATTTTGGTCCAATGGTAACTATATATTTATCGTTAACAGCAGGCACAGTTCGTGACATTCCATGGTTTCGTTTAATGTCAACACTATACCAGCGGCGCCATAATTCTTTACCATTATCAAGGGAAAAACATCGAAGGGCATCATTTTTTTTACGTTCATCATAATCCAAAAGATAAACTTTTCCGTTGTAAATTACAGGACCTGAATAACCTTCACCCAGACTAACCTTCCAGCAAATATCAGGTCCTTTATTACTCCATTTATCAATTAATTTAATATTATCCTTACATATGTTATCTAAATCTGCTCCCCTGAAACGAGGCCATTTACCTTTCTGTTCAGAAGAATACTTTAAAAATTCCCTGAATTTTTCACCAATTTTTACAACCAATGTTGAACTGGTGTCTTTAGCAGGACGATTATCCAAACCTGGTACACTTATATATAAATTTTTAACAGGGTTATGAAAAAACCAATACGAAAAAATCACAACTAATGTTATGATAATAATGGTTAAAAAAATTACTGAAGTATAATTTTTCTTCAAAATAAAACACGTTTTAATATGCAACCAATTTAATAATATTTTGCAATTAATGGGGAAATTAAATGCAAAACTCAGGATAAATGTTTTTTAATCATCGCTAATAACTTGCTCTCATCAAAAGGTTTACTGATATAATCAATACAACCTGCATTTATGGCTTTCTGCTTTTCATCAGAATTAGCGTAAGCTGTTTGTGCAATAATTTTAATCTGAGGTTTATGTTTTTTTATTTCCTTAGTTGCGTGATAACCTGACATATCCGGCAAACGAATATCCATAAGAATAAGTTCTAAATCGTTGCATAAAGAATATTGAATAGCCTCTGAGCCAGTCAATTTATGAATAATTTCTATGCCGGTCTCACTTAACAATTCTATGAAATATATTGCATTGGACGGGTCATCTTCTACCAGTAGAATTGGTGCACCTGAGTAATTGAAATTTGTAGTGATTTCACTGACACTATCTTCTGCTATTATCATTTTTTCATTATTTACAGGAATTGAAAAATAAAATGTTGAACCTTTTCCCAATTCCGATTTTAGCCAGATCTTACCTCCGAATAAACTTACCAAACCTTTAACAATAGAGAGACCCAGCCCTGTTCCTCCAACGACATGGTTCACTCCCGGGTCAAGCTGCGTAAACCTGTTGAAAATGGCATCATGGTTTTCTGATTGTATACCTACACCTGTGTCTTGTACATAACAAATTATATATTCCGGGCTTTCACAATAATAACCGGCTTTAATTTCTCCTTTCTCAGTAAACTTAAACGCATTACTAATCAAATTCATATATATCTGCATAAGTTTTACTTTATCAGTAACTACACTAATGTTTTCATCTTTTTCAGGGATGTCTGTGGTAAATTTAATATCTTTCTTACCCGAATATTTTTGACTTTCCTTAAAGAAAATTTCCAGATCTCTGAAAATTATTTTAAGGTTGCAATTTTCGTAGTTAAAGGATATTTGTCCGGATTCTATTTTTGCAATATCAAGTAAGTCGTTAATTATGTCCAATAAATCCCTGCATCTGAGTTTAATAATTTCAGAAAACTTATCAACTTTAATTTTATTATTATAATTTTTAGCAAGCAATTCGGAAAACCCCATAATAGAATTCATTGGAGTACGTATCTCATGGCTTACATTTTGTAAAAAGGCTGTTTTTAATCTATCACTTTCTTCGGCTTTTGCTACTGCAACGGATAAATCGTGGTTTATTTTCTTATATTGTTTGTTTTGAATTTCTATTTCTTCTGTTTTACTTTTAAGTTCAATTTCATATTTGTTTCGGTCACTTATATCATGATAATTTACAAGAACTCCTTTAATTATATTATCATTTATAAGATTAACGGCTGAAAGTTCAATCATTTTATAACTACCGTCCTTACAGATATACCTGTATTCTATCCTTTTAAAAGCTTTATCTTCTTTCATTAATGTGTAGAATACATTTTGAACATAGTCCAGGTCATTAGCATGAACGGTATCCCATGCATACTTACCAAGCAGTTCCTCCGGTTGCCAGCCAAACCATTTAAAAATGTTTGGGCTTTTATATTTTATTATACCATCTGCACCAACAATTGCAATAACATCTGCAATGTTTGAAATCATTGAACTGTGTTTGGCTTCACTCTGACGCAATGATTCCTCGGCAGTACGTTGTTCTGTAACATCTTTTGCCATGCTAATCACTGCCTGTCTTCCATCTTCCAGATTCCCCAATGAAGTTGAGCTAAATTCCCAAATTCTTTTAGATCCATCTTTACAGGTTACATCATATTCTCCTGTTTGTGTCCGGCCATCATTAGTGTAAAGGGAATGTATTTCATTTAAAATAACATCCTTCTTTTTACCTAAAGCCTTATCTGCCCAGATTTCAAATGTCGGGATTTCAGCAGGAAGATATCCTGAGATGTCTGTAAGACTTTTACTTATTGCTACTATTGATCCATCTTCAGTATGGATCATCAGGGGGAAGGGGGCAAAATCAACAGCACGCCTGAATTTCCCGTCATTTGATAAGATACTTTTTATTACAGGCTTTGCAATTGATACTAATAATATAAAATACAATAATATAATTAACACCAAAACAAAAAGTTCTAAAAGTATTGAACCAAAATAAAGATGGCTCAAAAAATTCAGGGATATATTAAAATGGAAAATTATTCTAAAAGTCAGGCTTATAAAGATCAGATTCGAAACTACCAACAATATGGCAAGTAACAATAAACGCCGGTTTGAGAAAAGCTTATACATAATTTTAATTCTTTATTTCAAGAATAAAAAATCGTAAATTTATTTCATATAGTGGATTACTATTAAAGGTATTATTTTTTTAGTTAATTTCAACTTTAATATATTTTGCTTTAAACCTTTTTAACAATGTTTGGTCTAATACAAATCTTAATTTGAAGTTGCAGATTAATTATTTGAACTTATTTAAAATGAGCCAGAATTCTGAAAATAAAAATATAGGTTTGATATTAACAACTTCTGGTTGGGGTGGTCTTGAAATGAATGTCATAAAACTTTCAAAACTTTTATATGCAAAAGGTTATAATGTGTATTTCTTTTTATTGAAAAACACAAAAGTAGACCAGGAAATATCTAAAACACAGATAAATATATATTATCTCCTTCCTCATATGAAGTATTTTGCAATCTTTGGAGCTTATAAATTTAGCAGAATATTAAAGAAATTGTCAATATATAATCTAATAGCTTTTGATAACAAAGATTTGGATTTTGTGTTTTTTACAAAGTTATTTATTGGTTATAAGATTAATCTGATATACCAGCAGCATATGCAAATAGGTATTCAAAAGAAGGATTTGATACACACATTAAGATTTTCAGCTATAAATTACTGGATAACACCCCTGGAATTACTTAAAAATGAAATAGTGAAACAAACAAGGTTTAATCTTGATAAGGTTAAAGTTGTTCCTTTAGGTACTGATATACATAAATTTGTTAAAAAGAAATATACTAAATCTGATGCAAGGGAAAAACTTGGATTGAAAAATTCTTCCTATATTATTGGCATTATAGGCAGAATAGATCCCAAAAAGGGCCAACTGTTTTTAATACAAGCTATCAATCAATTAAGATCAGTATATCCTCAGGTTGAACTTCTGATTATCGGGGAGCCTACTATAAATAATCCTGATGGGAATCGTTATTATAAACAGATAAAACAATATATTTCAGATAACGATCTTTCAAATTATATACATTTAAGAGGGTTTACAATGGACGTGAACTTATTTTACAATGCCATTGATTTATTTGCACTTGCATCCGAAAATGAAACCTATGGAATGGTAACCATTGAATCTATGCTTTCCGGGGTTCCCATTATTGCAACTAATTCTGCTGGAACGCCCGAGTTGTTGAATTACGGAGAATTTGGGCATTTATATACTCCTTTTGATATTGAAGCCTTTTGTGCAAATGTTATTGATATTATTGCGAATATTGAAAATACAATTAAAATGGCAGCTAAGGGGAGGGTAGAGGCAATGAAAAAATATTCGCAGGAAAATGAATGTGCCAGTATTCTGGAGCTTATCGTTTAATATAATTATTATTCAGGATAAATATTTGATTAATATACAATATTCATATCAAAAAAAAATATACAATAATTTAGCAATTATTCTTAACTTAAAGAATAAATGTAAATGATATGAAGTACCTGGGTTTACTATTATTCTTTAATTGTAATGTATTTATTTTTAAAATTATAGCTCAAGAGTTGCCTGTTAACAACAAAAAAATTTATGTCGCTCCTGATCATAAAATTTATTTTAACAAATCGCAACCTGCATACATTTTTATATCCACATCACCGGATCCCAAATCCAGGCAAATAAGGTTAAAAAGCACAACTTCGCCGCAATATACCAACCCAATGTATTTCACGGACGATGGAAGACATATCTTATATTCACCTTATGCAGTAGATACCGCAACAAAAAAAATTGTTCTTCCTAAAATTGACATACAGTTTCATTTTTATGTTGATGGACAACCTCCTGTTACAAAAATTTTGTACGATAAAAAATCGGAATATATAAGTAAAGGAATACATTATATTGCAGGTCCGACTGCGGTTAGCTTTGAATCAACCGATGCCTTGTCCGGAGTAGAGAAAACATATTTTTCCATAGACGGATCAGATTTTGTTCCGTTTAAAAATTCTATAGTACTTGACAAGGAAAAAGAATATTCTTTAAAATATTATAGTGTTGATAATACAGGGAATGCTGAGCAAATAAAGGATATAATATTTTATATTGATAACACTCCTCCGGTAAGTAAATTGCAGATAACCGGTGAACAATATGAAGACATACTTTCCGGAAATACCAGGATCAGCATTACTTCAACAGATAACATGTCGGGTACCAAAAGTATATATATGAGTGTAGACGATAGTATTTTCAGGTTGTACAGCAACATAATAAACACATCAGCACTATCTGAAGGAGATCATACTTTATTTTACTATGCTGTTGACGAGGTTAAAAATGCAGAAAAAGTTAATAAATATGACTTTTATGTTGATAAAACCCCACCACAAGTGATAGAGGAAGTTATAGGAAAAACTTTTATGGCTAATGGCAAGGAATATTCAGCTGGTACATCAAAACTTAAGATTACTTCATTTGATAATAAAGCCGGAGTAAAAGAAATTTATTACTCTATAAATAGTGCCCCATATGTAAAATATGATAAACCTATTTTACTTTCAGGCTACAAAGGAACACTTATAGTTAACAGTTATGCAATAGACAATGTGGGGAACAAAAGTCAGAATGATCTTTCCAACTCAAAAAAGAATAACATTTCATACATTAGATTTAAGTGGACCTTGGGTTGGACATTCATTCACCGGACCAAATTTTACGAACCGTGATACAGTTTTTATAAATAATAAAACAAATATAGTTCTTGAGGCAAAAGATGATGAATCCGGAGTGGACAGAATAGAATATCAAACTGATAGCAGTGACCTTAAAATCTATGACAAACCTTTCTCATTTAAAAATGAAGGTTTGCACCATATTTCAATGTATGGGTACGATCATACAGAAAACATGACCAGGCAAGTA
>CAVYAE010000099.1:0-106701 GCA_963766305.1 uncultured Bacteroidota bacterium | reverse complement strand
AGTATCCTGTTTTGGATTCATGGAAAGGTAGCGCGATCCTTCAGGCTCTTCATCCAATGCGTATTTTTCGTCAAAGTGTGCTTTGAGTTTATTTGAAGTTGCAGTAAATTTAGTTGTTGTATCACCTATTTCAAGGGTCTTTTCAATCATGTTCCATTTAAAATAATTCAGGAAACTGATATACTTATTTTCAGGGAATTCAACTTTTGTAATATCATAGTTCGATCTGAATTCTCCTCTTTGTGCTGTGAAATCTATTTGTGAGTTCACATTTTCTTCGGTTATAACTGTGTATGCTTGTTTTGATAAAGATTTTAACTTAAACTGAGAAGTGTCACTGCTGAATGACCTGGATTTGTATTTAAATAAGCCTGCATTGATTTCTGCTGTTGAAACGCTCATTTTACCGCTGCCTTTTAACCCTTTTGTTTCAAGTAATAAATTCCCCAGGAGATTAGTTTCTGTATTATACATTTGAAATGGATTATCACCTTGATTTATATACATTTGATTAAAGCTTAAAAGCCAGTGAATATAATTTTTAAATGAGTGGACAACTGGGAACTGAATATCAGTTAATTGTTCATTAACAACAAATTCGTCCGACTGTGTATTCATAGAATCAGGGTAAAACTTAAAATCTTTGGACGTAGTAACAGAAGTTAAAAAATTTAATTTTCCGGAGCCCCTTAATCCATTATTATTTAAAGTAATATCAGCAAACAGCTTTCCTTTCCCTCCATATACAGGTATTCCCCCGGGCCCGGCATTAAATTTAAATCCAAGTGAATAATCCGGTTGAAGCCTGAGTTGCTGTTCTATAGGAGGAAGAATACCTGCAGACTGAAATTTGCCATTGAATTTCAGACCTTCTGTAGACAAATGGTCAAGGCTGTCTATCTGGAACGGATAAACTTCAAAATAGAAACTTTCTTCAGGATACACCCCTCCTTCAATATTATTTTTCTGGTAATAAACATATGAATTTTCGTGGCTTTCAAACCGTGGATATTCGTGTAAATGTTTTCTTCCGGATTTATTATCCGATTTATCAATTTGAACATCTCCCGTAAGATGTTGAATTACTGTCGATACTTTATGTGGGATAGGGTTACCGTAATTATCAAGATCACCTGTTAAAACAAGAAATGATACAGAATCCACATTTTGTAAATTAATTTTAAAATCTTCATAGTTAAAGAAAAAATTACTCCCATAAAAAGTGAAAAGTCCGGCTTCCACTTTACCATCGAACTGAAAACTCCTGTTTTCCTTCATTATTATTTGTTGTCGCGCAGGATGAATTATAACATTTTGTGAATCACTAAGTGCTATTTTATCTATGCCGTTTATATACAAATCATATGTATCCATATCCAGTACTGCATTAACCTGGGGAGCCTGAGTCAATGAAACAAAGTCAACTACATCATAATCAATAGCTGAAGTACTGGCCAGTAAATAATCATGAAGCCGTTTTTTTATTGTAACCTTATCTGTTTGAGTGTTATAGAAAATAAAACCTTTTTGTGCCATTACCATAAGTTCCTGACGGACTTCATTCGGCTCCCGACCCACAAAATCGGAAAATGCAGAAGCAGTAAACTCTTCTGATTTTATTTTTTTTGAAAATTTCTGGATCAAAACAAGCGGATGCACCGCATCCAGACCTTGTAAACTTTCGAATTGAACCTGTTTATAATAATTTTGTGATTCAAACCTGGCCTTTCCAATTGCAGCTCCTTTAGCCATAGTTAAGTTTATACGTGGCTGATCAATGTTCCATGTCAATTGTTCAAAATCCATATCTACTTTATGATATGAATTATAATACGGACTTTTGGATGAGAATTCATCGGTCCTCAATAAATTGACTTCCTTATTTTTAACATAATATATAAAGGTTAAGTTATTATGAAATATTGAATCATGGTTGAGGTTTATTTTAACTACAGTGTTTATGCCATTGATTCTATCGGGGCGAAAAACAAAATATTTGGATTTAACTTCCATTAAAACCTTTGTATTTTTTTTAACTATAATTTTAGCATCTTCTTTTTCATTGCCCGATCCAATTATTTTAGATCCTTTCATTGAAAAACCTCCGTCATAATCTATATTTTCGTATAAATCGGGGAAAAAGAATCTTTTATTATATGAATCAAATTCAGGGTAAATTACTGATTCTGGATTCTGAGCGTACAAAACTTTATCTGTCAACTTTCCCATAACGGGTTTATTAAAATATTTTCCATATGAAAACATTACTGAATCAGCTGTATACTCAACCTTATTCAAATCGATACGGTAATTATTAAGTAAAGCATTAACTTCGTCTGATTTAAATGCAGCCTTGGTCCACCGGACCGTTCCTTTATAACCTATCCACCTATTATCAACAGGGTAATAAGTTCCTGATGTTTCAAAAACAACAAGGCTATCATTTTTTGAATAACAGGTCAGGTTACCTTTTGGATAATATACTGAAAATATGTTATTTATAAAGCTAAATTTGTAATCTGAGTTTGAGAATTTCCATTGTAACGTAGAAGTATTGTGAATATAATCCTGGCTTACGACATTTAAGATGGCTGATATAAAATTGACAGTGGCATTAACTGAATTTTTTTTGGCATTTATTAGTTGCTTTAAGCATTCAATTACTTTATTGTAGTTATCGACATTTTTATCTGATTTTTTTAATTGGTTTAAAAGATCAATAAATAATAAAAAGTTAGTATTACGGGCTTTTTTATCAATTAGTATATTTGATAAATTCATAATATCTATTTTCTCACTGTCAGAATAAACATTGTTTTTCCATGATATTGTGAAATCAGTTAATTTCTGGAATTCTTCATTACCAGCTTTTGTACCCAAAAGCTCCGTAAGCTTGACAGGATATAAATCCACATTTTCAAAAAATTTATTATCATTTTGAGAATAAATATTATATACTAGAGCAATATTAAATATTAAACAACTTATTATTTTTGACATAAATCCTTTTGTTTGTGCTTTTAATAAAATTCTTAATATCCTAAATTTACAATTAATTTATAAATTAGTGCCTGGTAATTAAACAATGAATCATTCTGAAGAAAAATACAGGGAATTGACAAAAGTTATTCTGGTAGAAGATAACCAGATTCATGTAGAATTAATAAGGGACTTACTTGAGCCACATCATTACATTATTAATCATTTTAATGATGGCAGGCTTGCCCTTGATTATCTTATTAGAAATGAAGAAATTGACATAGTATTAATGGATAATAATTTACCATCAGTTAATGGTATAGATATAATCCATGAACTTCACCGGCATAATAATAATCATTCAATAATTTTTGTCACTTCCGATGCTGATATAAACTTGATAACAAGTGCTATGAGAGAGGGAGCACTTGATTTTGTCATTAAGTTTTCACCAAATTTTAAGGAGGAACTATTGTATGTCGTGGATAAGGTTGCTAATTTACAGTTAATTAAAAAGAAACAGAAACAAGCTGAAGATGAGCTTAAAAAAAAGAATGAAGAATTGTTAAATAATACAATAATTCAGGAGAATTTACTTAAATCTTTAATTAACAGTGAATCCAGGTTTAAAGCCTTAATAAACAACATGCCTTTTATGGCATGGCTTACTGATAATAACGGTAACCATTTAGCAGTTAATGAGCTATATGCTAATTTTTTGGAAATTAAGGACGCAGAAATAATTGGAAAAACCATAATTGAAATTTGCAAAAATGAATATGCCAAATCAAATTACGAAACAAATCAAAAAGTTATAATCACCAAAAAGAAGTTGAATTATGAGGAAGAACTTATTATTAATGGTGAGAAGCACTGGTTTGAAACATACAAAATACCTAATCTGGACGATAATGGAAATATTACAGGTATTACATGTTTTTCAAGAGATATTACTGAGAAAAAAATACTGGAAGATGAAGTATTAAGAAATTATGCCCAGGACATTATTTTGAAAGACATATCTTCAAACTTACTTAATCTTTCATTCAGCAAAACAGATGATGGTATTAAAGACGCCCTGGAAATGATAGGTAAAAATATTAAAGCCGACAGGGGCTATGTATACCTTTTAAATGATGATATAACATTAACAAATCCTTATGAATGGTACAATGCTTCTAATATTGGTATTTATATCAAAGCAGAGCAGACAATTAACAGGGCAGAAATTAAATGGCTGGAGGATTTAATTGATCAGCGTGATTTTCTTCAGTTAAACGATACCGGCAAAATGCCTTTTAATTCAGAGAGTAGTTTGGCAGAAGGAATTAAGGGCAAAACCGGATCATTCATAATTGTGCCAATGAAGGCTGAAGGTAATAATCTGATTGGATATCTTGGATTTGAGAGCAAAACAAAAAAAATCAACTGGAAAAAGGATACCCGCAAACTTGTTGTTAAAGCTACCGATATTATTGTAAGAGCCCTTGAGCATAAGAAATGGAGACTTACTCTGGAGACTAACGAGAAAAGATACAGGCAACTTGTTGAAAATGCTAATGATATAATATTTAAATGCGATCTGGATGGTAATTTTAAATATTTGAACCCAATAGTTTTATTTTTGGCAGAATATTCAGAATGCGAGTTACTTGAAATGAAATTAATTGATCTGGTCCCCTCTGAATATAAGGATTTTGTGAAAAATTTCTACAACGATCAGATAAATCAAAAAGAATATCAATCTTATCTCGAATTTCCAATAAAAACCAAAAGCGGAAAAATAAAATGGTTAGGACAGAATGTTCAATTAATTGAACAGGAGGGGGTATTTATAGAGTTTGCAGCCATTTCAAGAGACATTACAGATCGTCATTTAACACAACAGGAACTTGAATTTACTTCACTCAGGTTATCCACCATAATAAAAAATCTTCAGGCCGGATTACTTGTTGAAGATGAAAATAGAAAAATAGTTCTGGTAAATCAGACATTTTGTTCTGCTTTTGGCATTTCACGAAATGCTGATCAAATGGTAGGCGGGGATTGTGTTGATTTAGGACTGGCAACAAAGGATTTATTTGTTAATCCTGTAGAATTTGTTGAACGTATTGATAATATCTTAAATAACAGAGAAATTGTAATTAATGAAGAGTTGTATTTAAAAGACGGCAGGGTTTTGGAAAGAGATTATGTACCTTTAATTCTTCACAATACTTATATTGGGCATTTTTGGTTATATCGCGATACTACTGAAAGGAAATTTGCAGAGGATAAAATACGTAAAAGTGAAGAGCGTCTTCAGGTTGCATTAGTGGAAGCTGAACATGCCAATTTGTCGAAAAGCCGGTTTCTGGCTAATATGAGCCATGAAATAAGAACCCCAATGAATGGTATTATGGGACTGAGCGAACTACTCAAAAAAACCACCCTTGATGAAACGCAGAAGAATTATATAGACGCAATTATAAGTTCATCTGATAATTTATTGGTTATCATAAATGATATACTTGATTTATCCAAAATAAATGAAGGCAAACTTCAACTTGAAAAAATTGAATTCAGGCTCGATAAACTGATATCAGGTATAGTAAAATACCTGGATCTTACAGCCAGTGACAAAGGAATAGATTTACGCATGATAATTGACGGTAAAATCAGACCGGTATTAATTGGGGATCCTGTACGTATTAACCAGGTACTTATTAATCTTATTGGTAATGCAATTAAATTTACCAATGAGGGTTATGTTGAATTATCTGTTAAACTTTTGAAAAAAGATAAAAACTTAAATTACCTTAAATTTATAGTTAAGGATACTGGTATTGGAATTGATCCTGAAAAACATAAAATAATTTTCGACAGTTTTAGCCAGGAAGACGAAAGTGTCAGCCGTAAATATGGCGGAACCGGTTTAGGACTGCCCATTAGTAAGCAACTTATTGAAATGATGGGAGGGATGCTGGAATTGAAAAGTTCAAAGGGAAAAGGTTCTGAATTCTTTTTTACCTTAATTTTGCCTGATGGCAATCCGGATATGTTGTCAGCTGAAGATGATGAAAAATTTCGGACTGTGGATTTATCCGGAATAAAAATATTAGTTGCTGAAGATCATAAGATAAACCAATTTCTTGTTAATTCAATTCTTAAAAACTGGAATATAATTCCCGATTTCGCAGAAAATGGGATAATTGCTATTGAGAAATTTAAATCCAATCATTACGATATAGTCCTAATGGATAAGCAAATGCCTGAAATGGATGGTATAGAAGCAGCCAGAGTAATACGTGAAGACCTTAAATCACAAGTTCCGATAATAGCTCTTACAGCGGCTGCACTTAAAGGGTCCAAGGAACAGATGATAGAGGCCGGTATGAATGATTTTTTAACCAAGCCTTTCCATCCTGAGGACTTGCTGAACTTATTAATAAAATACCTGAAACTGGATTTAAAGGAACCGGAGATGTTAATTAAAGCTAATTTTACTTTTAATACCGGGGAAAAACTATACGGACTCGAAAGTATGATGAAAATGTTTGGGAACGACCGGGAAACTATAGTTGAAATGATTACCATGTTTATTATCTCCACTCCAACATTATGGGACGAACTTGTACAGGCATACGAACAAAAAAATTACCTGCAATTGGCAGATATAGCGCATAAATTAAAAGCATCAGTAGATATAATGCAGATTAATTCTCTGAAACAGGTTATCAGGGATATTGAAGAATCCGGAAGGAATTACGATAGAGAAAACAAATTAATTAAGCCTTATTAATGTTTTTTCTGAAAATATAAGCATTGTGTTAGAACAACTTAAAACGGAAATTAAGCATCCTGGTTTGGAAGTGTCCTGACAATTGCATGGGTTTTATTATCCTTTATTGCTTATATCGTTCAAAATTTCCTTGTTTAAAATTTTGATTTTCTTGCCATCAACCTTAATAATACCTTCACTTTCGAAGTCTTTTAATACACGTATTGCACTGTCCTTAGTCATCCCTGAAAGTTCTCCGATATCCTGCCGTGATAATATTAAATCAAAAGTATCAGAATTATAAACCTTCTGGTACAGATATATTAAAACATCAGATATCCGGTCCATGCATTTGTTTTTGTGTCAGACTGATAATCCTTTCGTATATTTTATTGTTTTCCAAACTGCAATTTCCGATAAAAGCCTCCATAAAGTCAGGATTTTTTCTCAATAATACCCTGATATTATTAATATCTATAAAACAAGCTGTAGAAGGTTCAATTGCTGTAACAGAGTAATGGTATCTGTTATCGGCCAAAAATCCCAAGGTTCCCAAAATTCCATATGGTAAAATTAATTCCAGGATTATGTTTTTATTGTCAACGCCTTCTATGTATAATTTTGCTATTCCTGACGTAAATAAAATCAAATGAGATACGGCAGTGCCTTGTTTAATTATATTCTCACCTGGCTTATAAGTAACTTCATATCTGTTCCGGTTAAGTAAAACCAGTTCTTTTTCATTTAAAGTACTTAAAACTGCATTCTTAGCATTACAATAGTTACAACTTATACAATTACCTGATTTAGCAAATACTGTCATTGGTTGTTTTAATGCATTATTATTTACTTGTTATAACAAATCTAATAAAAAATAGATTTACTTATATAATTTATATGATTTATATCGAAATAATCCTGTTCTAATTCTTTAATTTCATGTATAAATAGATTTGTGAATTTTAAAGTATGGCTTTCTAAAACCTTAACTTTAGTAATAGTAATATTCATTTAAAATGCAACGATTCGGCGGGGTTTTTAAAAATAAATATTTTGTTTTGTCTGTATTGACAGGCCTGTTAATGACTTGTTTCTGGTCGTGTGAAAAATTTACATTAACTGAAAACCCTTTGCCTGCAGGTGACAGTATCAGATTTTCCACAGATATTGTACCAATATTCAGTGCATGTACAGGTTGTCATAACGGAGTTATACAGACACCGGATCTCGAACATAATCCATATCAATCATTAATAAGTATGAAATTGGTAAATGTTTCAGATCCGACACAAAGCAAGCTTTACATTCAACTTACCACAGTACCGTCACATGAAGCCAGAGTTACACCTCTGCAGGTACAGACTATACTGGAGTGGATAAAACAAGGAGCTAAGAACAATTAATAATAGTTTGAAAAAATGACTAAATCGTCTAGTACAGGAAACTTGTTAATTATCAAATGTGCATTTTTTATTTATATGTTTTTCAGTGTCCCGGCAAGTTACGGGCAAGATGATGATACAGGTAAACTCCCCGTAAAATCAACTTTTGCTGCATGCATGCTTATTGAAACTCCGACTGTAATAAATCCATATAAAAATGCACTGGAAATGCATATTCAGCATCGTTTTTCAACAATGCAAAACGGTATAAGTGATATTTTTGGCATTTATGGAGGGGCAAACACGCGTATAGCACTTGATTATGGATTAACTGACTGGTTAATGGTTGGAGCCGGAACTACAATGATAAATAAACTTCAGGATTTGGAATGGAAAGTCTCTTTATTGAAACAGACCAGGAACGGCCATACTCCTTTGTCAATAAGCTATTATGGGAATTGGGTTCTGGATGCCAGGAGTGTTGATTTTTTCCCTCCACTTTCGAGATACAGGTTTATTCACAGGTTATCCTATCTTACTGAGTTTATCTTTGCCAGGAAGTTTAACAATGTACTATCATTGCAAGCTGCTCCGCAATTCGCATATTATAATTCCGTTGATTCGCTTCATAAAAATATTAATTATGGCTTTATGATTGGCGGACACCTGAAGTTCTGGGATACCAGATCCATCATATTCGAATTTGACCAGCCTCTTACTCCTGTTGGAACTTCCAAACCTAACCTGGCCTTGGGTATGGAAATCAGCACGGCTACACATGCTTTTCAGATTTTTATTACAAATTATCAGGGAATTATAGGGCAGCAAAATCTTGTTTTCAATACTGACGATCCTTTTACAAAAAATTTTTCAAGTAATTTTCTGATAGGGTTTAATATTACGGTAAAATTTTAATCAATAAAACGGAATGGAAGAAAAAAAGGATAAGTCGTCAAGAAGGCGGTTCCTTAAAAATAGTTTGGCTTTAGGTGCCAGTGCAGTTGTAGCCAATTCATTATTACAGTCATGTGCCGAGGAACATAAAATGCCTGCCGGTAAAGTTAAAGTTCTTACAACTGATGGTAAGGTTATTGAAATAGATAAAATTCATATTAAAGATACAAATGGTATACAGCTTGCAACTACAAAGGAGTCAGCTGAAGGGATCCCAAACAGGAAATTTGTAATGGTGATTGATTTAGCGAAATGTAAAAATGCACGTAAATGCGTTAGCGCCTGCCAGGTAGGTCACGATTTGACAAAAGACCAGGAATGGATAAGAATTTATCTTCTCCAGGATAATACGGATACAGCACCTTATTGGTTTCCAAGGCCATGTTATCATTGTGACAATCCCTTATGTGTAAGTGTATGCCCTGTCGGAGCAACATACAAAAGATCAGATGGCATAGTGTTGGTAGATTCAGATAAATGCATAGGCTGTAAATTTTGTATGACGGGCTGTCCTTATTCTGCAAGGATTTTCAATTGGACTGAACCTGTTCACCAAAGACTTGGAGAAAAGGATTATTCACCCGAACTTAACATACCAGCTAAAAAAGGAACAGTAAGTAAATGTGTTTTCTGTGCTGATAAATTGAGGAACAATGAGTTGCCTAGATGTGTAGACGCATGTCCTATGGGGGTGATTTATTTTGGAAATATACTCGACGATACCATAACTAATGGAGATGAAACGGTACGATTTAGTGAGATAATGTCTGAACGGAGCGGTTACCGGTATCTTGAAACACTTGGAACCTTACCGAGTGTTTTTTACCTGCCACCCACTCACCGTATGACCCCTGTTGAACAAGGGTATGAAAAACTAGATGAAAATCAGAAAACAAGGTACAGGAATGTTGAATTTATAAAAAACTTGAACAAGAACAATAAATAATGTAATTAAGAATTTAATAAGGTGTTTTTTAACTGCAGTTTATTATAATTATCAGTCACATCCATGAATAACACTGACTCACAAATATTTTATAATACTATAACCCGGTTAATATTAAAAACAAGTAACTGGTGGAAAATGACCCTATGTGTATGTATTGCTGTCTGCATAGCTGGTATTATTGCTTTATACAAACAAATTTCAATAGGGCACATAGTCACCGGAATGCGGGATAATGTGGTGTGGGGTATTTATATAGTTGACTTTATATTTTTTATGGGGCTTAGTTATGCAGGTGCCCTGATTTCAGGAGTACTGTTCTTATTAAAACCAAAATGGAGAAAGCCAATCATAAGGATTGCAGAAATAATGACTGTAGTTTCCCTGTTAATTGGACCTGTCTTTATACTTTTGTGCGTCGGGCGTTTTGACCGTTTACACTTCCTTATACTATATCCCCGCATCCAGTCTCCAATTACATGGGATATAATTGCAATCTCAACGGATATAATAGGCTGCGTATTGTTTTTGTATCTTTCTGTATTGGAAGATATGGCAATACTCAGAGATGATGTTCAGTTAATTTTGCCCAAGTGGAAGAAAAGGATATATAAATTTATGGCAATTGGGTATAAGGCCACCACTTCTCAGAAAAGGCATCTTACCCAGGCAAGAAATGTAATGTCGGTTATGATTATAGCACTTACTATTATTGTTTATTCTGTCCTGGCGTGGATATTTGGAGTTACTCTTCAACCGGGTTGGCATAGTACCATATTTGGCCCTTATTTTGTTATAGCGGCTGTATTTTCCGGGACGGGTTTAATGATAATTATTATGTGGATTGTAAGGAAAATATGCCACCTGGAACAATATATTACAATTAAGCATTTTGAAAATGCCGGCTATCTTCTTATAATTATAGGTGCCTTTTACGGATATTTCACTTTTGCTGATTATTTGACCAAGTGGTATGGTTCGCAGAAAATGGATGCCCTGTTAATTGATAAGTTGTTTACTAACTATTACTGGGCATTTATTTTTGCAAATTTTATCGGTATACTGGTACCAATTATTATAACAGGCATCCCCAGGTTTCGTACAATAAACAGTATTTTTGCATCCGCTGTAATTACTTTCGCAGCCCTATGGGTAAACAGATTTTTAATAGTTGTTCCTACTTTGGAGAATCCTTATCTGCCAATTCAGGATTACAGGCCTGCGTGGACCACTTATTCATCAACGTGGGTGGAGTGGACACTGACTGCATCAGGGATTTCTGTTTATATAATTTTATTTATACTTATTTTTAAAATTGTACCTGTAATTTCCATTTCAGAGATGTCAGGGAAAAAGTAATTGTAGAAAATTATTGATTACAAAATTAATTATATATTGAATCAAAGAAAATGCAAATATTAATTTGTTCCATATTAATAATTTTAAATACTTTAAATTGTTTTTCGCAAAAATCGATAGCGCGCAGTATATTTACATATAATAAATATTCAGACCAGAGCCGCACATTAACATATAGTATAAGAAACAATAATTCCGATTCAATAAGAAGCAGAGTGGTAAAAGGCATACCGGTTACATTCTCTTTCGGAATAAAAAAAAATAAGCTGGGTACTTTAAACACTGACGATAAAGGTGTTGTTAAATTTAATATACCTTCATGGCAATTTTTAACCGTATTCGATAATCAATGCCGGTATTATGCAACAATTGACCAAAATTCATCTTTTGAAACCAGGACTGATTCAATTTCAGTTTCTGATTTAAATTTGGAAACTAAATTGATAAATAAAGATTCAGTTAAATCTTTTATTATTTTTGCATACCAGGTTGATTCGAATAAGAATAATAAACCGTCCAAAGTAGTTGTAAACATATACGTTAAGCGAACTTTCAGTGAATTAAAAATAGGTGAGGTTACAACTGATTCAAGTGGCTATGGAGCAATATCATTACCAACAAATATGCCTGGCGATTCCGTTGGTAACCTGACAATAATAAGCAGGGTGGAAGATAATCCTGAATATGCCAATGTGGAGATGATCAATAACATAAATGGAGGGATACCTGTTAATTTTCATGTTGTAAAGTTTCAGCGTACTCTGTGGACAAAAATAGCTCCTGTCTGGATGATAGTTACTTTAACTATTTTATTAATTGGGGTGTGGTTTCATTTTATCTATGTTTTTATTAAATTGATTTCAATTAAAAGAGAAGGTAAACAAATTAGTAATATCAATATAGGAGGTACATATGAAAAAGTCGATTAATATTATTTCAATAGTTTTAACGTTAGGGATGGCAGGTTTACTGCTTGCAATGAACACGGCTCAACCCTCCAAACCTAAGCCATGGCCAGTGCCTGATAAATTCAGGGACATTAAAAATCCGGTTAAACCTACTGATGATAACCTTCAGGCCGGCGAAACACTTTATAAAAAAAATTGCATTTCCTGTCATGGTCGTAGTGGTGCCGGAGATGGAATTAAAGCCAAAAACCTGGATACCTTTCCCGGAGACTTTACGGCTACTGATTTTCAGAGTGAACCAGACGGAGCAGTATTTTATAAATCCAAATTTGGTAGGAATGACATGCCAAAGTATGAGAACAAAATTGAAGACAATGATATATGGACTATTATTGCCTATTTGCGTACATTTAAAAAATAATAAACAGCAGGCAACCCACAGATATAAATAATGAAAATTGTAACAGGTCTTTATGTATTAAGTATTTTGTTTTTTTCCTGTGACGATTTTTTTTCGCATAAAAATGATTCAGTTCCACTTCAGACTGTTAATAGTCATCCAGGGGGGCCAAGACATAAAAATATAAATATACTCAATCTCAGGAAAGAGAAAATAAATTTAAAACCGGCAATAAACGGAGTTACAATATCAGAATTATATGCCGGCAAATCAGATTTTGCAGGGAAAAATGTACGATTAAAAGGAATTGTCACCAGGTTCAGCGGTGATATTCTCAAAACAAATTGGGTTCATATACAGGATGGAACTGAATATATGGGCAAATTTGATATGACAGTAACAACTGCATCAAAATTAAAAGCAGGAGATACTGTTATATTTGAAGGAAAAATTGCAATTGACAAGGACTATGGGTATGGTTATTATTACGGGGTTATAATGGAGAACGCTGTCATAGTCAGGTAAAATATTTTCATTTGCATTTTATTAATCAATTTCGTCTACCTTAAAAAATGCAATCAGTTCACTTAATTGTGCAGCCTGTTCAGCTATGTTATCAGCACTGGTTGACAATTCTTCACTTGCTGATGCATTTTGCTGACTTATTGCATTTAACTGGCTTATTGAGGTGCTTATCTGATCAGTTCCATGTGTTTGTTCCTTACTTGCCAAAGTAATTTCCTGCACCATTTTTGTAGTCTTGTCCAAATCGGGGATAAGATTCATAATTTTTATAATGGCATTTTCAGCCTGGTTCAAACTTATTTCTGATAATCCTATTATTTCATCCGCAGCTTTTTTACTGTGCTCTGCCAGTTTACGTACTTCTGCTGCGACCACCGCAAAACCACGGCCGTTTTCTCCTGCCCTGGCGGCTTCTATAGCAGCATTTAAAGCAAGAAGGTTTGTTTGAAAGGCTATATCGTTTATTATTTTTATTTTATTTGTAATGGTTCTGTTGGCATCAACGGCTATATCTGACTGTTTACTTACATCCTGTATTTCTGTATTAGCCTTTTCTGAAGAGGCTTTGGCAAGGTTGGCATTTTGATAATTCATTTCATTGTTGGCTGCTATCTCTTCTATAGTGGAAGACACCTCTTCAACTGAAGCTGCCAGTTCATTTGTATTTTGTGAAAAGGAGTTAGCTGCATTGGCAATTTCCCTGGTCGATTGCGTTAATACGGTTATGGCATTTTTTACTCCATGCATGACTTTGCTCATGGAACCTATCATATCGTTTATGTATCTGCCAAGTTCACCAAGTTCATCTTTAGAATCAATATCCACTCTTTTACTGAGATCACCTTCTGCTAAATGCTTACTTACCTGGTTAATTTTAGATAATGCCGATATTATTTGAACAATAATTAAAATACTGACTGATATAGCAATTATTGTAATAATAATTCCTATAATGCTTATCTGTAAAATGGCAGATTTTGTTTGGCTGTTAACATTATCCATAGAGGAAGTTACAATGAATATACCTCTTAACTTACCTTCCGCATTACCACTGAGCATTTCTTTTTTTGTAGCATGGCATTCCAGGCAACCTTTTGATTTTTCCATATATACCGGAGTCATCACCCGGAATAAATTCGAATCTTTATCTATATAGACCAGTTTATTTATGTGTTCCTTTTCGAACTTGTCTATGAAAATTTTATCATTTTCCCAAGCCTTGTGTACTTTATTCTCGGGTTTCAATGATGATATTCTGAATTTATAATTTTGATCCAGCAAAAAATTGATTTGTTTAGACTTTTTCTTACTATCTGTTTGAAAAATACTTTCATATTCCCTGTGATGCATAAGAAATTCCTGAATGCTCAGATTCAGAATTGAAGTGCTTTTGTCTTCCAAGCCATCTAATCCCTGTTTCCTGATTTTAATGGAAGAAATTATTACGGCTATTGCAATACAGGTAATTATTGGAATAATTACAATTAATAATAGTTTGCGCTTAATAGTCATATATTTAATTTTTAATTAGAATATACATGAACTGAATTTTGTGCTGATGGCATGTAACTTATTCCAAACCAACATAAAAGCAATACAACAAATATTAAACCCAGCATCCATAAATGTATACGTACTTTTGTATAATGATAATTTCTTGTGTGTAAATAAATTAAATAAACAAGCCATGTAAGAAATGCCCATGTTTCCTTGGGGTCCCAGGTCCAGTAACTACCCCATGCCTGTTTGGCCCACCATGCACCAAACAATAATCCAAAAGTTAAAAAGGCAAATCCTATATATACCAAATTATCAGCCAGTTTAAGAATTTTCATCTGGAATTTTCCATTATAAAACAAGTAAAGGCCATAAATTGAAAATATCCATGATAATCCCAATATTGCATATGCAAAAATATAAACTATAACATGAGGGATAAACCATGGACTTTGTAAGGCTGGCGCTAATGTTTTACTGTAGGTTTCAGGATGGAATAAATTTATTAACTCAAAAATACAGGCAAAAATAAAAATCAGAATCAATACCCATTTATATCCCCATCTTAAAAATGTTATGTATCCTGTAGTTAATAAGAATAAAGAATACCATAATCTTGTTTCTCCCAATGTACGCATGGGCGGTCGTTCCAGTTTTATCCAAAGTATTACTACGAAAAGGCCTATGGCGCATATACTGCCTGATAAGGCAATATTTCCTGCAAGTTTTAAAAAAGGCCTGTTATTTGAAAGATAAATTAATATTGTTCCTGTTATCCATAAACTTATTGAAGTTAATACATAAACAGGAAAATAAATCCAATTCATAGGATTTTTTAATTAAAAATTTGTAATATTTTAATTCTTCCCTTTTACAAATAAATATACTGATCCGCTAAAAAGTAATATCATTCCCATATAAACTATCGGCAGCCAGGGATCTCTGACTGCCTGAACCACACTAAGTGAGGATTTTTGGTATCTATATTTATTGTAACCTGACTGGTACAGAACCCATCCTTTTACAGATACAGGTTTATTCACTTCTAATGAAACAGAATCTATTTTACCTGGATTTTCATTGATAAGCAATCGGGAGCTGTATTTTTTAGGTTCTGTTTCTGAAAGCATTAACATTTCTTGTTTGTTCAAATTTAAATTTGTGGCATTATAACCATTTATACCAGATGAAATCCAACCTTTGACCGTATCGCCATTCAACCTGTTCCTTACCTTAACATAGGCAGCAGGAGTACCATCTGAATAGTATGATTCTTTTAGAATACCTCCTAGGATTAATGCTTTCTGTTTGTAATCCAGCACTTTAATTTGCCAATTTTCAGTTTCCGCTATTATACCTTTTGCTGTAATGGTCAATGAATCAGACTTCACAGGTGTATTCTTTTTTGTTTCATTGTTAACAATAACAAGGCTGGGGTTATATTGTTCTATATTAAAGCTAATTAATTTTAACGAAAAGGGCATTTTATAATATATACCTTTATCAGAAACTGCAATATTGGTTGGCGCATTGTCTTCAAAAAGCCTGAATGAAAGTCTTTTTACATCCGCAGAGCCTAAACCTGCAGCTACAAGGGTAAGCCATAAGCCAAAATGGTTCATAATAAAACCAATGTTCTTTATTTTAAATGGAATTGTCCTTTTCAGTACCACCATTCCCAGGGAGGTAAGAAGGTAAAACTGAATCAATAAAAACTCCCAGCTATTATTTATATGCGATAATCCGGTTAAATACAGGAACCCTGTGCTTATTTCCTGACTTTGCGGAATAAAACCAAGTAAAAGAATTAAAATAGAATAGCTGGTAATGGCACTTACAGAAGCAGGAACTCCGGAAATCCAAATAATTATTTCCAATTCCCTGTATTTTAGATGTATAGCTAAAAGAATTCCAAAATATATGATTATTATCCAAAAATTAACCGGTATACCCCGAATCATGACTGCTTTACCATGGCTTAACAATTCAGCTACTATTCCTGCTGCCAGTATTGCAATTGCTATAATAAAACTCTCATAATATTTCCACGGATGTTCCCATAATTTTCTGTCAAAACCGGTTTTTTCATTAATTTCAGCCTTACCCACAAATTTTTTGTTTAACATTAGCAGAATTAGTAGCCAGCTGCCGTTAAAGCATTTATGGTATTAGTTAAAAGAGCCTGCGAATATTCAAAATTATGAATACCTAAGCTGAATTCTCTAAGGCATAGCTGGAAATTTATTATAGCACCCAACTGAACGTTGCTCAGAGAGGTGAATTTAGGCAGTGCATTATTTGTGGCAATATTTGATGTAGTCCATGATGCGGCCGGGGCAGGATTTCTGAATATACCTCCAGGATTAATTGACGGATCATAAATATTAAGGTTTCCGTCATAATTATTCGGGGTGATGTTTAACCACAGATTAGTTGCAGTTGGGTCGGTGTGAATAAAAGAAACTCCCCCTGATGATAATTTGGAAGCTAAGGTGTTCAGTAATCCTAAAATAATATTTTTATCATTTACCACTATGGCCGACTTGCTGTTTAGTGGAGAACTGCCATGACAAACTGTGGTATTGCATCCGTTAAAATTTCCCTCGGCGTTAAAGGTATGTCCGCCTGAACTTCCATTAATGGTTGCCATATGGCAGTCTTCACATGAAGCAGTTGATGTATGTGCCGAATTGGAATAGGCCATTGAACCGCTGAATTCAACTCCACCTATACCTGCAAAAATTGGACCTATAACCCCATTATGTATACCTGTCCTGTAACTTGGCACCAATTTATTAGGTTTGGCATTTCCTACAGCGGAGTCAAAATAAACAGCAGTAGGATTGGCAACAAGATTTGCATAATTAACCACATTTCCGTCAGACAGGGAAGAACTGTTGGTTAATGGCAGAGGTTGGTGACATTTAATACAAAGGTTACTCCTGCTATAGTTTTGGGTAATATTTATAGTTTGAGCTCCTCCCCACATAGTCAAAGCTACAGGAGCCTGATTTGTAAGCGGGAAAAAGTCTGTGGTATCATAAGTGGTATGAATACGGTAGTGGCAGGTAAAACATGTAAATAAACCATATTCTGCAGTATCTACAGTAACATAACTATTGTGATAATGGCCAGTTGAATCAACTGTAAATGTAGAAGGTATATTATTTGTGGCTACATATGTAAATCCGGTAGATGTATGACAGGGATCGCAGGATGCTATACCATCTTCACTAAGAGCTGTGGTATTGGTTGCATGAACTGAAATGTTATACTGGGCAGCCACATAATCAACAACCTTAGGGTTATGGCAAAGTATACAGGTTTGATTTGCATCTTTACCTGCCAGCCCCTGAGGTCCCTCACAGGAATAGAAACTTAAAACCACAAAAACAAAAGCAAATATTATTGTTATCTGAATAATAAATTTCCGGACCATAACATTAAATTTATATATTTCCTATATCAAATATACGTTTTATGTTAAAGAAGGTAGTTATGTAGATCAATAAGTATTAAACTTTTCGGTGATAACAATTAATAATTTTGAATCGATAAAAAATGAAAATAAATCGATATATTCTGATAAGAATTTTTTGAATATTTTTAAACAAATTCGGTTTTCAATCCTTTAATGTGCATTAGACACTTGATTTTGTAATTTACCATAACTCCTAACAGGAACCAGTATGAAAAATAACCCTGATCCGTTGCAGCTATATACTAAGACTTCATATAATATTTCAAGGATAATTACCAGAAATTACAGCACATCGTTCTATATAGCTACATTATTACTTAAAAAAGACATTAAGGACGCCATATACAGTATTTATGGTTTTGTAAGGATTGCAGACGAAATAGTTGATACTTTTCATGATTATAATAAAAAACATTTAATAGATAAATTTGAGAGCGACTTTTATGATGCCATGCACTACGGTATAAGTTCAAATCCGGTATTAAATTCATTTAAAAATACTGTTAGTAAATACAAAATAACTGATGATCATGTTCAGGCATTTTTGAAGAGCATGAAGCTCGACCTGTCCAAAAAGGACTATATTGATAAACTGGAAATAAATGAATACATTTATGGTTCGGCAGATATAGTTGGTTTAATGTGCCTGAGAGTATTTTGTAACGGGGATGATAAATTATACCGGGAACTTGAAAAATCAGCCATGAAGTTAGGTTCTGCATTTCAAAAGGTAAATTTCCTTCGCGACCTTAAAAATGATATTGAAAACCTTGACAGGAGATATTTTCCTGAAATTAATATATATACATTTAATGAATACAATAAACTATCTGTAATAAAAGATATTGAAAACGATTTCGATATTGCACTTACCGGGATAAAACAACTTCCCCAAAAGGCCAAACTATCTGTTTTAATTGCTTTTTATTACTACAAAAATTTGCTTAAAAAAATTAAAAAAACCCCTGCCAACAAAATTATTGAAACACGGATAAGGGTATCCAACGAAAAAAAGATGTATTTACTTGTTAAAGCTGCATTTGTTTATAAATTGAAATTAGTATAATTTGGTTTGTTAATAATACTGAGTGCATAGAAGTAACCAAACATTAGTTATAATGATCAATATTTTACTTGTAGTTCTATCGTATTTTTTTATGGAATTTATTGCATGGTCGAACCATAAATATATCATGCACGGATTTTTATGGCAATGGCACAAGGATCATCATCATAATGATAGTTACAACCATACAACGGATCACTTCAAAGCTAAACATGGTTTTGAGAAAAACGATTTATTTTTTTTAATTTATGCTGTTCCTGCCTTTGTGCTTATATTTGCGGGATTATATTTCCATTTGATAAAACTCATATTTATTGGGATAGGCATATCCTTATATGGTATCACTTATTTTATTATCCATGATGTATTTATACATCAAAGAATAAGGGTCCCATTTTTAATCAAAAACCAACCTGCATATTTAAAAGCTTTATTAAAAGCACATTATGCCCATCATCAACCAAATGACAGACAAGACTTTAATAATTTCGGATTATTGATATTTCCTCTTCGTTTTTTTAAGAAATAAAAAATGTCGGTTTATTCAGTAGTTTTATTGTCTTCTTTTATACTTCCATTCATATTAAGTTTTGATAATAAACTACAATTTTATAAAAAATGGAAGTTTATTGTTCCATGTATTTTAATAACAGGGATTTTTTATATATTCTGCGATTATTATTTAACTAAAATCGGAGTTTGGGGATTTAATCCTTTATATCATTCTAAAAATTTAGTTATTAATTTACCTGTAGAGGAATTACTGTTTTTTTTTGTAATTCCATATGCCAGTGTATTTATTCATTATTCTGCCATACTTTACTTTCCCGGATGGCATTTAAACCTTATTGCAACAAAGATTTTATCATACTCTGTCCTGGCTATTTCAATTGCAGTTATTGCTCTTAATTTTCACAGGATCTATACTGTTTATGCATTTACTTTATTGATTATTTCAATATTATTGTCATTTAATACCAATATTGAACTGATTAAAAAGTTTTACATTACATTTCTTTTTATTTTATTTCCTTTTTTAATAGTAAACGGAATTTTAACAGGTAGTTTCCTGAATATGGTTGTAGTTTGGTACAACGATTCCCAAAATTTAGGAATCAGAATTTTAACCATTCCAGTTGAAGATTTTGCCTACGCTTTCGGTTTGATATTATTTAACCTTCTGTTTTATGAGTGGGTATGTGGCAGAAAGTTGTAATTGTCAGATTTATTAAGTTGCAGATTTATAAAGTCATATTTTTGATGATTTATGGATATAATGTTAGTTGAGTTTGTCAAAACCAGAATAAAACAGGTAAAAATTTTCATCATTGTTTTTTATATTGTCGGCATATACGGTATTATAATACCTTTCACTTTTCCCTTATTCATAAAACTGGTTCCTTTTGCCATTATTTTAAGTTTAGTTGCAATTTTATTCTTCCATAGTCAAAGGTTTGATTTAAAAAGTACAACTATTTTTTCCTTAATATTTTTATTATGTTTCCTGATTGAATTGGCCGGGGTAAATACAGGACTTATTTTTGGACATTACTCTTATGGTAAAAGTTTAGGTTTGCAAGTATTTAATACACCTGTCATAATTGGTATAAACTGGTTATTGCTTTTATACCTGTCTTGTTCTGTTGTGGATCATTTAAATATTCATTGGATTTTTAAAGTTGTATTATCTTCATTATTAATGGTTTTATATGACCTCGTGATGGAACAGGTTGCTCCCGGATTGGACATGTGGCGTTGGCAGAGAGGTATTGTACCAATGCAGAATTACATCGTCTGGTTTCTTATTTCCTTATTTTTATGTTTTATTTTTAAAATGTTTGATATTAAAACTAAAAATCCGATATCTGTAGTTTTGTTTGTTAGCCAGTTTTTGTTTTTTTCTGTTATTTATATATTAAAGTAGGTGAGTTGGAAAGTAGGAAAGTAGGATATAAAAATATCAATATTTGGAACAAAAAATGATAAAAGCCAGACAAAATTTATTGATAAGATCAATTCTGACAAGGTATGTTTTATATAAAATGCAAAAAAATTTCAGATCTGTGAAGTTTTTTGGTGAATATAAAAGTTTCGACAAGGCAATACTTTTAATTTCAAATCATATAAGCTGGTGGGATGGTTTTTGGGCGATGTACTTAAACAGAAAAATATTTTGTAAAAACTTTTATTTTATGATGCTTGAAGAACAGCTTAAAAAATTTTGGTTTTTCAGGTATGCAGGAGGGTTCTCTGTTAAAAGAAATACCAAAAGTGTTATGGATACGCTTAACTATACTGAAGATTTACTAAATGATAAACGCAATATGGTACTCATTTTTCCCCAGGGTAAAATAAATTCGGTTTACAAGCAAAAATTTGATTTTGAAAAGGGGGTGGATCGTATTGCCTCCGATCTTCAAAATAATATTAAAATAATTTTTCTGGCGAATATAATAGATTATGGATCGTACTCTAAACCCGGAGTTTATTTATATTTTCAGGAATTTAAAGCTACCTTATTAACTATCACTTCAATGCAAGATAATTATCAAATATTTTATAATCAAACAATTGAAAGTCATATAAGTATTATTGAATAATGGTTTATGCGGGTTATTTTATATGTTTATTTACATTTATTCAACTTATTGTAGTTATTGTTAATTTTTTATTAAAACAAAGACTGCAGAAATCAAAAATACAATACAGCGATCTTGTTTCTGTTCTCATTCCAGCCCGTAACGAGGAAAAAAATATAGGTCTGCTACTTGATAATCTGTTAAATCAAAGTTATAATAACATAGAAATCATTGTTTTTAATGATATGTCTACTGACAATACAGCTGGAGTTGTATTGGAAAAATCCATTTCAGATAAAAGGATAAGGATTATTAATTCAAGGGTTTTGCCCGCTGGCTGGCTTGGTAAAAATTATGCCTGCCATAAATTGTCTGTATGCGCCCGAGGCAAATATTTATTGTTCCTCGATGCCGATGTCAACATTTATAATTGTTGCATAAACAATACTATTTACATGGCAGAAAAATATAATCTTGGGCTGTTATCAATTTTTCCAAAACAAAAAATGGTAAGTCTTGGTGAACGCATTACTGTACCGGTAATGAATTATATTTTATTATCCTTATTACCTCTTATCCTGGTCAGGATAACCAGGTATAAATCGCTTTCTGCAGCAAACGGCCAGTTTATGTTTTTTAATTCTGAAACATATCGTAAAACAACTCCACACTTTAAAATGAAAAATAAAAAAGTTGAAGATATTGAAATTGCCAGGTATTTTAAATCAATCGGAATTAAAATCGCCTGTTTGACCGGAGATGAGTCAATAACCTGCAGAATGTACAATTGTTTTAAACAAGCTGTTAATGGATTTTCAAAGAATGTGGTAATGTTTTTTGGTAATTCTTTTATTACAGCTGTTATTTTCTGGATCGTTTCAACATTTGGAGTTATGATGGTAATATTTGGATTGTCCTTTGGATTTTTATACAGCTACATAATTATAATTTTGATAATAAGAATATTAATTTCAATTATTAGCAAACAGAACATTTTAGTTAATATTTTTTTAATAATACCGCAACAAATTGCTTTAGGATTGTTTATATATAAAGCTATGATTAGTAAACAAAAGAATCAATACCAATGGAAAAACCGAAATATTTTGTAATCATCATCATCATTTTACTTATCTGTTCATCCGGTTTAAAAGCCACATATAAAACAGATATTTATCTGGCTTATATAAACAGTGATATGAATAAATGGAAACATATAATTGATGTAATGGATAAACACAAAGTCATATCAGCTGAATATTTGTCGGATTTATTGAATTACCAGTATGGTTACATAGCCTGGTGTATAGGCACAAATAAAACTGATTTGGCCAAAGAAATACTGAATTTAGCAGAAGATAACCTTACCTTGCTTGAAAGGAAAACAAATAATTTGTCAATTATAAATTCATACAAATCAGCTTTTTATGGATTTAGAATAGGTATAAATGTATTTCAGATACCTTTCATTGGCTTAAAGAGCATAGAATGTGCGAAATCTGCTATTAAGCTTGATGTTAATAATCCGTACGGCTACATTCAATATGGTAATTGTGAATTTTATATTCCTGTAATTTTTGGAGGTTCAAGGACAGAAGCATTAAAATACTACAAAAAAGCTGAAGAACTGATGGAAAGAGATTCAAGCCAGATAAAAAACAACTGGAACTATTTAAGTCTTTTAACCATGATTGCCAGGACATATTCAGATTTAAAATGTTATTATAAGGCTAAATATTATTATGATAAAATAGAGTCAATTGAACCAAATTACGTGTGGGTAAAGAAAGAATTATACCCTGAATTAATGAAATACCTTAATTAAAATTATGAGGGAAAAAGTATTGGTAATAGGGGCAGGTCTTGGTGGACTGGCAACTGCTCTCAGGTTGGCAAAAAAAGGATATGAGGTTGAAATAATTGAGAAAAATTCTCAGGCTGGAGGGCGTTTGAACCAGATTAAAAAAGACGGGTTCACATTTGACACAGGTCCAAGTTTTTTTAGCATGTCTTTTGAATTTAAAGAGTTTGCAAGAGATTGCAATATTGAATTGCCTTTTAATTACTTTGAGCTCGATCCTCTTTATACGGTAAATTTCGCTGATAATCCCACTTCCTTTTACCTTTACAAAGATATTGGGAAGCTGGCTGAACAATTTAAAAACATAGAACCTGATTTTGAATCAAAAATGAACAATTATCTCATTAAATCAGGTAAATTATTTGACGATACGGTAGATTTGGTTATAAAAAATAATTTTGATACAGTGCTCTCATATATATTTACTCTTATGAGAGTTAATCCTGTTCATTTACCTGTTCTTTCAAGGACATTCTGGCAGGAGGTTAAACGCAATTTCAAATCCAGTGAAGTGCGGCAGATAATTTCCCTGGTTGCTTTTTTCCTTGGTCGCACACCCTTTGATACTATGGCAATATACACCCTTTTGTCCTATACAGAATTTAAGCATGATGGCTATTTTAATGTTGAAGGAGGTATGTATAAAATAGTAGAAGGAATATTGGAAGAATTAAAAAAAGAGAAAGTAAAAATTACATACAATAGTGAAATTGTTGGCTTTAACCCTGATAAAGATAAATTATTATATGTTATTGATAAAAAAGGCAACAGGTGGGAATCGGATATTTTTATGGTAAATGCTGATGCAGCTGTTTTCAGGGGTAATGTATTTAAAAGAAAAAAATATTCACAGGAAAATTTGAGTAAAATGGACTGGACTATGGGGTATCTGACATTATATCTGGGAGTTAAATGCAAATTGCCACAGGTAAACCATCATAATTATTTCCTGGGAACAAATTTTGAGGAGTATTCATATCATATTTCACAGGATACTCAATTGACAGAAAAACCCTATTATTATGTCAATGTGCTTTCTAAATACAATCCTGATTGTGCACCGGAGGGTTGTGAAAGTTTGTTTTTTGTATGTCCGGTTCCTAATTTGCAGTTCAAATCAAACTGGGACGATAAGGAAATTATTGCAAACCAGTTAATCACAGATTTTTCCAAACGTATTAACAAAAATATCCAGCCTGAAATAATATCAAAAACAATTTATACTCCTTTGGATTGGCAAAATAATTTTAACTTGCAATTCGGCAGTGGTCTGGGTTTATCTCATAAAATGAATCAGATAGGGGCATTCAGACCTGCAAATTCCGATGAAAAATTCCGCAATGTATTTTATGCGGGTGCTTCAACTGTTCCTGGTGCGGGTCTGCCAATGGCTATAATAAGTTCAAAACTTGCTGTTGAAAGAATCCTGGAATATAGCAGGAGAGTAAGAGAGTAAGAGAGCGCCAGCAGGAGAGTAAGAAAGTAGGGAAGTAGGAGAATAATGAAATCGGAAAGTAATAAATAAGGAAAGCTGGGAAAAGTAAAAAATAATAATTAACAAGTCATTAATCATTTGTAATCAGTCATCAGTAATCAGTCATCAATAATTATGGCTAGAAACTCCACTAAGAAAGATTCCCCAATAAGTAACCGTCCAAATGTATTTAATATCCTTAGGCCATACAGGCTTATGATTATTTTCATGGTTTTGTTTGCTTTGGTGAGCAATGGGGTCAATTTAATAATACCTAAACTTATTTCAAATGGTATCGATTCATTTTCAGGGGGCCACTTTGTTTTAAAAACAACAATAATTGAATTTTTAATAGCATCAGTTATTATATTTATATTCAGCTATCTGCAAAGTATTGTACAGACATATGCCTCAGAAATGGTCGCCAGGGATATGAGAATGCAGTTGTCTGCAAAAATATCCCGGCAAAGTTTTGCATATATTCAACAGGCTAATCCTTCAAGATTACTTACTAACCTTACCTCGGACATTGATTCCATAAAAATGTTTGTTTCTCTTGCTGTAGTATCTTTAGCATCTTCTGTATTTATTATTATAGGGGCATGCATACTACTTATAACAATTAACTGGAAGCTGGCTGTTCCTGTGATTTCAATTATACCATTAATCGGAGGAGGTTTTTTTATTATATTCGGAAGATTAAGAACATTTTTTAAAAGGAGTCGTGAAATTGTCGACTGGCTGAATAAAGTTATAAACGAAAGTATTTTAGGAGCTGCTATAATCAGGGTTCTTAATTCCCAACAACTCGAATATGGAAAATTTCTTCAGGCCAACACAAATGCAAAAAACAATGGATTTTCGATTTTAAAGTTATTTGCCACCCTTATTCCTATGATTACTTTTGTGGCTAACCTGGCTGCATTGACTATTCTTGCCCTGGGAGGTCATTTTGTAGTAATAGGCAGTATGACGCTGGGTAACTTCGCCGCCTTCAACAGTTATTTGTCTATTCTCATATTCCCGATTATAATTATAGGTTTTATGAGTAATATTATTGCACAGGCTTCAGCGTCTTACGAAAGGATAAGCCAGGTTCTAAGTGCACCTGAAACAGAATATCATGGTACCCTGGAAGAACCGCTTCAAGGTAATATTGAATTAAATAATGTAACTGTCAGTTATGGAGAAAAAACTGCCCTTAAAAACATATCATTTTCAGTAAGTCCGGGGACAAATACTGCCATAATAGGACCAACAGCCGCCGGAAAAAGCCAATTATTGTATTTGTTAACAGGTCTTATTAAACAAAATGATGGAACAGTTAAGTTTGATGGCAAGGATATTGATGATTTTAATAAGGAGTCATTTCATAGACAGTTAGGTTTTGTCTTTCAGGATAGTGTTTTATTTCACCTTAGTCTTCGTGAAAATATAGCTTTTAATAATTCAGTAACTGATGAGTCGCTCCAAAAAGCTATTGATACTGCAGAATTAAATGATTTTATTGAATCTTTACCACAAAAACTTGATACTATAGTATCTGAACGTGGAACAAGTCTTTCAGGCGGTCAAAAGCAAAGGATAATGCTGGCCCGTGCCCTGGCAGTAAATCCAAAAATTCTGCTTTTGGATGATTTTACTGCACGGGTTGACAGGCAAACAGAACAAAAAATATTCTGTAATCTTTTAAATAATTACCCTGAACTAACACTAATTTCTGTCACCCAAAAAATAGCACCCATAAAAAGCTTTGATCAGATTATTCTGCTTATGGAGGGTGAACTGATTGCCAGGGGCAAACATAAAGAATTAAAGGAAACCTGTCCTGAATATGCACAGATTTATGATTCACAGCGTAGTACGAGACATTATGATTAAAGATTGCTGATTACTAATAACGGATGCGGATTTAAGAATAGCGGTTTAAGATTTTAGAATCCAGACATAAGATTTAAGAATTATAAACCTCATAAACCTAATAAACTAATACCATAATCAAATAAACGAATAAACGAATAAACGAATAAACGAATAAACGAATAAACGAATAAACGAATAAACGAATAAACATTATACATTATACATTATACATTATACATTATACATTATACATTATACATTCGAATGGATTACAATCTTAATAAACCTGAAGTAAAAACAGATAAGAAAAAAAAGTCAGCATTTTCTTCATTGAAAAAATTGCTGGATTTTATGGTAAATGAGAAAAAAACCCTTCTCATTGCTACCATTGCAATGTTTATAAATGCTACATTAAGTTTGTTGGGTCCTATGATTATAGGATATACTATAGATAAATACGTTCAGACTAAACACTATCATGGGGTCCTGGTTTTTTCAGGTATATTGCTTGTCATGTACATACTGGCACTTGGTACAAGTTACCTTCAGACTATATTAATGGGAGGCACAGGGCAGAGGATGTTATTTAACCTGCGAAATGCTTTATTTAATAAACTTCAGGAACTTCCTGTTGATTTTTTTAATCAGAACAGGGCAGGGGATCTTATATCCAGAATTAACAATGATACTGATAAATTAAACCAGTTTTTTTCTCAGTCTCTTGTACAGTTTATGGGAAGTATTTTTATAATGACAGGGGCTGCAGTTTTTTTATTATCCATTAATCTGCCGCTTGGAGCTGCGGCTTTGGCCCCTGCTCTGATTATATGGATATTTACAAGAATAATTTCACCCTGGGTTAAACGTAGAAACGCGGTTAGTCTGAAAAACGTAGGAGGGTTGAGTGCGGAAATTCAGGAAAGCTTAAATAATTTTAAAGTTATAATTGCATTTAACCGCAGGGACTATTTCCGTAACCGTTTTCACGAAGCAAACCAGCAAAATTACAAATCAGCTGTAAACGCAGGTCTTGCAAATAATATTTTTGCCCCCGTATATGGTTTATCAGCCAATTTTGGTCAGTTGATAGTAATTGTGTTTGGAATTTATCTGATAAACACCGGGCATTTTTCAATAGGATTATTAATTAGCTTCCTGGCTTATATAACCAATTTTTATAATCCTCTCAGGCAACTGGCCGCTCTGTGGGCAAACTTCCAGGTTGCTCTCGCTGCATGGGACAGGGTTTCACGTATACTGGAACTTCAGAATAATATAATAGTTATTCCCAATACTCATACCACTGCTTCTTCATCGGTTATTTCATTCAAAAATGTTTCTTTTGCCTATCCTGACGGAACAGAGGTATTAAAGCACATTAATTTTGAATTGCTGCAAGGTAAAACATATGCATTTGTAGGACCTACAGGAGGCGGAAAAACAACCACAGCCTCGCTGATGGCCAGGTTATATGATGCAACCAAAGGTAATGTATTTCTTGAAGGAAGGGACATACGTTCATTTACCCCTAATGAACGTGTCCGGAGTGTTGGATTTATCTTACAGGAACCATTTCTGTTTTCAGGTACCATACGTGACAACATTTTATATGGTAATGATGATATGATACATTATACAAGTGAAGAACTGTCAGAAGCAATAAATGAAGCCGGACTGATGGGTTTACTGGACAGGTTTGAGCATGGTCTAGACACCAAAATCCAATCAAACGGGGATGGGGTGAGCCTTGGACAAAAACAGCTCATAGCCTTTATGCGTGCTGTTTTACGCAAACCAAAACTGCTCATCCTTGATGAAGCAACCGCGAATATTGATACTGTGACAGAAAAACTCCTGGATGAAATATTAACAAAATTACCGGAAACAACCACTCGTGTCATAATTGCCCATAGATTAAATACAATAGAAAATGCTGATGAAATTTATTTTGTAAACGCTGAAAAGGTTGTTAAGGCAGGTTCCCTTACTGATGCGGTTGAACTTTTGCTTCATGGGAAGAGAAAAAGCTAGAGAAAAGGTGACAACAAGTGATTTTGGTAAAGACGCATAGACTGCGAACACCGCTTGGTTTACCCGGTAATAAATAAATTTGATATTATATAGAGATTTTTAATATAATTGCATCTAATACCAGTAACCTTAAATAAACTACTTTATCCTGATAAGAAAATGAGAAAATGGCGAATTGAAGACTCTGCAGAACTTTATAATATAACAGGATGGGGAGTTAATTATTTTTCTATAAATGACAAGGGTAATGTAACTGTTACTCCTCAGAAAAACGGAGCTACTGTAGATCTCAAGGAACTTGTGGATGAGTTGATGCTTACGGATGTTTCAGCCCCTATGCTGATCAGGTTCCCGGATATTCTTGACGACAGGATAATAAGTATCTCAAGCTGTTTTAAGTCGGCCTCTGAAGAATATGGTTACAAGGCCCAAAACTTTATTATATATCCCATAAAGGTAAATCAGATGCGACCTGTTGTTGAAGAAATAGTAAGTCATGGTAAAAAATTCAATATTGGTCTTGAAGCAGGATCCAAACCTGAACTACATGCTGTAATAGCAATAAATACTGATCCAGAGTCACTTATAATTTGTAATGGTTATAAGGATGAAGATTATATTGAGCTCGCTTTATTGGCCCAAAAAATGGGTAAAAGGATATTTTTGGTAGTTGAAAAGCTTAACGAACTTAAACTTATTAATTCTATTTCCAAAAGGCTTAAAATAAAACCAAATGTAGGTATCCGGATAAAACTGGCAAGTTCGGGTAGCGGTAAATGGGAAGATTCGGGAGGTGATCAGAGCAAATTTGGACTTACTTCAAGTGAATTGCTTGAGGCACTCGATTATATTGATAAAAACAAAATGCATGAAAGTCTTAAGCTCATTCATTTCCATATAGGCAGCCAGGTAACTAAAATCCGGCGAATTAAGATTGCTCTTAATGAAGCTTCCCAATTTTATGTTCAACTGAGAAAAATGGGATTTAATGTCGAATTTGTTGACATTGGAGGAGGATTGGGTGTTGATTATGACGGAACAGGTTCTGCAAACAGTGAAAGCAGTATTAACTATTCAATACAGGAATATGTTAACGACTCTATAAGCACCTTTGTAGATGCAAGTAATAAAAATAACATACCTCATCCGAATATTATTACAGAATCAGGCCGTTCTCTCACTGCACATCATTCAGTACTTATCTTCGAAGTACTTGAAACTACTAAACTGCCATCATGGGATGAGGAAGAACTGGTTTCTGACCTGGATCACGAACTTGTAAAAGAATTATACAGGTTATGGGATACCATGAGCCAGCCACGAATGCTGGAAACCTGGCATGACGCCCAACAGATCCGTGAAGAAGCTCTTGATAAATTCGGATTCGGAATTATAGACCTCAAGACAAGGGCACAGGTAGAACGTTTATTCTGGTCTGTTGCCCGAGAACTATATCAAATGACTTACGATATTAAACATATACCCGAAGACTTAAAACAATTATCTAAATTGTTGTCTGATAAATATTTCTGCAATTTTTCCCTGTTTCAGTCACTGCCTGATTCCTGGGCAATAGATCAGATATTTCCTATAATGCCTATTCACAGGCTTGATGAAGCTCCCTTAAGATCAGCAACTTTGCAGGATATAACCTGTGATTCGGATGGTAAAATAGACAATTTCATCACAGCCAGAAATTCTTCATTTAATTTGCCTGTACATCAACTTAAAAGCAAAGAACCTTATTATATGGGTGTATTTCTGGTTGGAGCCTATCAGGAAATTTTGGGCGACCTTCATAATTTATTCGGGGATACCAATGCTGTTCATGTTACTGTTGACGAAAACGGATATACTATTGACCAGGTTATTGACGGGGAAACTGTTGCTGAAGTTCTTGAATATGTGCAGTATAACCCTAAAAAGATGGTACGTACTGTGGAAACCTGGGTTACCAGTTCAGTGAAAGCAGGAATTATAACTATTGAAGAAGGAAAGGAATTCCTGTCAAACTACCGTTCCGGCCTATACGGATATACGTATCTGGAGTAAAGCGAGGAAGAAATGTGCAAATTCAACAAATTATGACTTATAACTTATAATGACTTACTACTTACAACTTATAATTTACTATTACTTAAAATGACTTACTACTTACAACTTATAATTTACTATAACTTATAATGACTACATACTACTTACAACTGACAATTTACTATTACTTAAAATGACTTACTACTTACAACTTATAATTTACTATAACTTATAATGACTACATACTACTTACAACTGACAATTTACTACTTACTATATAGACTATGAACAGTTTAAAATTTTTTACCCTTATTGTATTATATACAATAAATAGTTATAAATCCGGCGCTCAGACATATAATATTGAAAATTATGGAGCCGTTGGTGATGGCACAACCCTGAATACCGAAGCAGTTCAAAAAACAATAGATGCTTGTTATGTTCACGGAGGAGGTAATGTTATAATACCTAAGGGTATATTTATAATAGGTACTGTTTATCTTAAAAGCAATATACATTTATATCTTGAAGCGGGAGCCATACTCAGGGGAAGTGCAAACCTCGGGGATTATAAACCCTATAATAAGGTCCATTTGGGAATGCTATACGCTGAAAATTCTGAGAATATAAGTATTACGGGTACTGGTAACATTGATGGCAACGGTGATAACTTTTTTGACCTTAACAAAGCTAAAAAGATTGAATGGTTTGGGCCAAACTATACACGTCAGAAAGAAAACTACCGTAAAGTCAAGGATGGAGAATTCGGAGACGGACCTGTTACACCAAAAGACAGACCTTACCAGATGTTTATTTTCAGTAATTGTAAAAGGGTGACAATTAAAGATATATTAATAACTCATGCCCCTATGTGGACCATGCACATAGCAGACTGTGACGGGGTTCTGGTAGATGGTATTCGAATTTGGAATAATATGTTTGTTCCTAATAATGATGGAATTGATCTGACTAGCGACAATAACGTAACTGTTACTAACTGTGATATAAGAACAGGTGATGATGGCATAGTGATAGTAGGTTTTAATCATCATTATGAAATTCCGGGGTTTAAATTATTAAGGCATAGTTCCGGAAATATTAATATATCGAACTGTAACTTGCAGTCTTATTCAAGTGGTATAAGAATTGGTTATTTAGATCAGAATACAGTTCGAAACATAAATATAAATAACTGTAATATAACAAATTCAACAAGAGGTATTGGAATTTTCCTCCGTGATGAAGGGTCGCTCGAGGATATAAATATAACCAACATTAATATAGATACCAGGTTAAGAACAGGCGACTGGTGGGGTAACGGGGAACCTATTCATATTTCTGCCATACGTGGAAAGGACAGCGTTATTTTAGGTAAAATAAAAAATGTCAGGTTTGAAAATATCTTTTGTAAGGGAGAAAATGGTATTTTGATTTATGGTTGTGCAGAAAGCATAATAGAAAATGTGACATTTAAAAATATATCCTTTGAGTTTACCGATTCAAAATTAAACGAAACTACTGGCGGTAATATAGATCTTCGTGGATGTAAGGAAGACAGGTACCAGTTATTTCAAAGAGACATACCCGGGTTCCTCGCCGAAAACGTAAAGGGACTTTCAATAGAAAATTTCAGGCTTGAATGGACTGGAACTCGAATGCCATATTTTACCAATGGCATTGAAGTTCATAATTTTAATGATCTGCGTATTGTAAATTTTAAAGGCACAGGATCACCAATTAATCATAAAGCCTATCCAATTTTCCTTGAAGATGGCTTAAATGTAGAATTGGATATAAAAACCGGGGTAATGAAAAAAAATGTTAAATAGTGTTTATTGAGTTAAAGGTACTGTTTTTGGTTTAAAGTTTGGAAGTTATTCCAAGAGCTTTGAAATAGTAATTTGATGATTTACAATTATTTAACAAGCAATTATCGAGATACATGTAAAGAGCATGTGAAGTTTTTAAATTATCCGGATGAGCCTTCACCTTGTCTTCCCATTCACGGTAAGTTCCATTAGCATATTTTTGTATAAGATCAAAATTTTCAGGAATTTGAATCTGTTCTATGCAGTGATTGTCATTCATTTTTTTATAAGTCCATAAACACCAACCAAATCCTTCATTTTCGAATTCTGTGCGCAGGCTGTCTATCAGCTCAGGTTCTTTTTCGCCAAACTCACCTAGCCATAAGGGAACATTGAATTTCCTGGAAAATGACAGAAAATATTGAAATGAAGTATAATCTTCGTTTTGAGAGTACAAATGAGTCGTATAAACCAGTTTATCATCAAATGGCCTGCTGAAAATATCGAAATTTCTGTTCCAGAAGGCACCTGCTAAAAAAACGATATGATTTTTATCCACTTTACGTATTTCACCAACCAGCCGTTTGTAAAATGGTTCTAAAAACCTGTTTAACCGGGCGGTGTCGCAAAACTGATGAATTGGCTCTCCTAATAAATCATATCCTATTATAGTTGGGTCGTTGCAATATTTCTTAGCTATATCGGTCCATATTTTTATGGTAAGTAACCGGCTTTCTTCACCATTATTTTCAAATAACCAGGGCCAGGTATACCCGTCATCACTATTCCAACCTGCCTGGCTGCCAGGTGCACAATGCATATCTAGGATTACACCTATTCCACACTGCCTGCACCACGAAATTACCCTGTCTAACAATGTAAATCCCCTTGGTTGATAACTTCCTAAATAATATTCGTTTACAAACAATCGATAATCAAATGGAACTCGAATTGAATTAAATCCGAGTCTTTTAATATTTTGGATATCTTGTTCAGTAATATAATTATCCTGATATTTTGTCCAGAATTTCCTTGCATCGTCCGGTCCAATTAAATCTGCAATAAGGTCGAAATATTGCCTGGCAGCATAAATACCTGAGATTCCCAGCGGATACCCTTCCGGTTCCAGCCAAAATCCAAGATTCACTCCTTTTAATATGATTGGTTTACCGTCAGTACCGATAATGTTTCTTCCTTTAACTCCTGTAAAAGACTGAGAATAAATTTTACCGCTTAAAATAATTGCAACAACTAAAAAACATAATATCTTTTTCATCTGTTTATAATTTAATAATTTGGTCAGATGAAATATCCATGATGCTGAAATTTAATCATTTCTGTTGTTGTTTTACAATCATGGATATTTCATGTTGGTTTTATTTACTTAAAACTTTAAACTCAACACGGCGGTTCAATTGCCGGCCTGCAGCTGTAGTATTCGGGGCTATAGGCTGGGTAAGTCCGTAACCTTTATAAATCAGATGTTCCTGAGGTATTCCCTTTGTAATAAGGTAGTCCACAACTGCTTTTGCTCTGGTTTCTGAAAGAACTTTATTGGCGACTGGAGAACCCTGGTTATCTGTATGGCCGGAAATTTCAATTTTAAGGTCGGCATTTTCCTGCATAAATTTAACTACTTTATCGAGTTCTTCATCAGATGACTGTTTTAAAGTAGCTTTGCCTGAATCAAAATATATGTTTTTGAGGACTATTTTTGTTCCTACTTCTATTTTATTAAGTACAAAATTTTTCACCACATCTCTCCCCTGCAGGTCGGAAGCAGATATTTTTACAACATCAAGGTAAAACATATAATCTTTGGCATGAATTTCTACTCCATAATTTTTAAATTGGGGCAGCTGACTTCTGTAATTACCAGTGCTATCTGATATTGTTGTAAATATTACCTGACTTTTTTCAGTATCTATCAGATCTATTTTAGCAACCAAAGGTTGTTTTGTTTTACCGTCAGAAATTGTTCCTTTTAAGTAAAATGTAGTATCTACGGTTAATGGTTCAGGTTTTCTTACAAATATTTCCGAGATGGGTTTATTAAAATAAGCAATAATCTGTTCGTCCGTTGTCAACAGCATTTCCTGTTCGCTTCCAAGAATACTTATCTTATAAATGTCATATCCGCCCTTTGTATCTGGCCTTATAGCTGAGTAATAGGCATACTTTCCATCAACTGAAGGCCGGTAAAACAGTTCATTGTCAGGTGTGTTTATAGGATAACCAAGATTTACAGGTTTTTGCCAATCTCCGTTTGGATCCTTTTCTGATTTAAAGATATCAAATCCTCCCATGCTATTGTGTCCTTTAGAACTAAAATACAGCACTCTGTCATCCGGGGTGACATAAACCGATTCTTCATCGTATTTTGTATTAATTACATTTCCTATATTCTGAGGTTTTTGCCATTTCCCTTTTTTATCTTTGGTGCTAAAATAAATGTCTTTTCCACCAAAACTTTCACCATTTTGGTTACTTACAAAATAAACGGTGTTTCCATCGGCGGTAAAACTTACAGATGTTTCCTGCATATCGGTTTTAAATCCGTTACCTATGTTTTGAGGGGAAGTCCATTTTTTGTTTTTAAAATTTGAAACCATAATATTCCCTGATGTTTTATAACCATCGTACAGGTATCTGGATAACCCGTCCGGAGATACCCAAACTATTGCATCATTATGTTTTGTATTAAATCCATCATCTTTAAGATATGTACTTCCCGACCATTTACCTCCTTTGTTTACTGCGGTATAAATATCCTCATCAAACATATAATTAAGTTTGTCAGGTTTTTGTTTTTTATTTTTAGGCCTGCGTGAAGTAAAATACATCATAGAATCATTGTGTAGGACAATAGCATTATAATCATCATAAGCTGAATTAACGGAGTCACCTAAGTTGGTAATAATTACCCTGGCAGGATTTTTTACCAGTTCAATTCCGGCTTTGCATTCATCAATACATTTATATATAATAACTGATAACCTTTCCTGATCTTTTCTTTTTAAAGATTTATAAAATGCTTCATACTTCTGAATGGCAGTGTCGAATTTCATGTTATACTGATAGGCTCTGCCTATCATGTAAAGTATATCTCCTGCAACATTTGGGTATTTATTGTAAGCTGTCTTAAAATAGCCAAGAGCCTTGGCTTTTTGATCAGAACGGAGGTAACAAAGGGCAATCTTGTAATTAAGTTCGGGGCAATTATTATTGTAATTTTCAGCTTTCAGGTAACATTCCAATGCTTTAGGTATTGCGCCTTTCCCTTTTTTTGCCCAGGAATCACCATCAAGAACATTTTCATAAGCCTCAAGAAAACCCTCACGGCCTGCTCTTAAAGTAGAACGCCTGATTTTGATTTCATTCTGAGCTAATACACTGCCTGAAAAAAAGTAAATCAAAAATATACTTACAATAGAAATTTTGACAAGAGTTTTTATAGTCATGATACTCTTAAATTTACAATTTTGAAAATATTTATATATTTATAAATGAAACAACAACCAGAAAATAAACTATTATTTACAGTCTTTGAGGAATTTTTCAGCTATTTCAACACCAAGTTTATCTGCCAGCTTCCAGTCTACACATGCTCCATCCATATCTCCCTTTAATTCTTTTACGTACCCACGGTTTATAAAAGCTTCACCAAAATCACCATTTAATTCAATAACCTTGTTAAAAGTGTTAATGGCTTTGTCATAGTCTTTTTTCTGTGTAAGTGCTACTGCCATGTTATTCATGGCAGCCAGATATTCAGGATTTATTGTCAGAGCCTTTTGATAATCCTCTATGGCTTCATCTATTTTCCCGGCTTTATATTTAGCCTTTCCACGGTTATTGTAACACATACTCGAGGTCGAATCCTGTTTGATTGATGCTGTAAATGCTGATATAGCACCCTGATAATCTCCAAGATTAAGTTCAACATTACCTATATTATTATACGCCAAAGGGAAGAATGGCTGATATTCAATGGCTTTATTATAATCGTTAAGGGCACCTTTTAAATCATTCATTTTATATTTAGCGCTGCCCCTGTCATGATATGCATATGAAAAATTGTACCTCTTATCAATGGCAAAGGTAAAATCAATTATTGCACTGCTATAATCCTCTTTAATAAGATTTATAACTCCCCTCATATAATATAATATAGGCTCATTAAAGCCCAGGGCAACAGCTTTGGTAAAATCTTCAACAGCCTGGTTGTATAAATTTTTGTTAAAATTTATCAGTCCTCTTATATATAATGCTTCACCCGAGCTGGCATCTAACTCTAAACATTTATTAATGTCAGTTAATGATGCATCCATCTGATGAAGTTTAAGTTCAATTTTCCCACGCTCAAGGAAGGCTTTACTGAAGCCAGGCTTGATTTTTATGTATGCATTAAGATTTCGTAATGCATCAGGGAAACTGTCAATTTTAATACATTGAACGGCAGTATTAAAATATTTTACGGATTTGTAATCGTCGTTGGAGCTTTGACCAGGAAATGAATTTGTTTTATTGGTTTGAGAATAACAAATCAGGATGTTGAAACAAACGACAATTAAAATATAAATTCGTTTCATGAACAGTGAATTAAGTGTATAATTTATGAACTATAATTAATGCTAATTTAATCAGATTTTCTGATTCTTATAAAAAACTCAAAATTTAAAAAAGCAAATATTTCAAATCATTACTATATTTATATAAATTTTGAACTATATTTAAATTATAAATTAATTGGAAATTATGGTAACTGATTTGACGTATCTTACAAACATGGCAGGCGGTAATCCTGAAATAGTTAAAGAAATGATCCAAATTTTTATTGATCAGGCACAGGAATATATTATAGAAATGCAAAAATATCTGGATGAAAAAGACTATTTGTCTTTGGGCCGTCTGGCGCATAAATCAAAATCATCAGTAGCAATAATGGGTATGAATGAACTTGCAGCAGATTTAAAAACACTTGAATTACTTGCCAAAGAAGGACAGGAACCTGAGAAATATCCTAAAATGGTAGAAAATTTTACTATACAATGTGAAACAGCCATTATAGAGCTTCGTGAATCTAAGATTAAATTATAAACAGTAATTTTAGCAAACTATGTTGAAGATTGATACTATTAATAATATCTACGTTGCTTCATTTGAATACATTGTCAGGTTTAATTCTTTGATTTCCGATGCAGTAAAGGAACAATTGAATAATTTGTTTAGTAAACCCAATACAAAATTGATTTTAAATCTTGAGGAAATAAAATTTATAGATAGTTCGGGATTTGGAGTGCTGTTATCTGTAATGAAAACAGCCAGTATTAATTATGGTCAGTTTAAATTGTGCAGTATTAACAAAGAGGTTATGGACCTTTTTAAATTGCTGCAGTTACAAAATGTTTTTGACATTTATAACAATCTTGACGATTGCCTGAATAGCTTTAAATAAGAAGTATTTAAAGCTATAAATTTTAAGTTAATTGTTAGTTTGATGAAGTTTTGATTTACAATGTCCAGTAAAAAGTAGCTCCCTCGTTTAGTTTAGCATCTGCCTTTATCCATCCTCCGTGACGTTCTATAATACGTTTTACTGTTGCCAATCCAATTCCTATACCTGGAAAATCTGTCGAATAATGTAATCTTTCAAATGGTGTAAACAATTTATATGCAAGTGAGGGGTCAAAACCTGCACCATTGTCTCTTATATAAAATATTGTTTGCTCGTTTTCAATTTTTTTACCAACTTCTATCACAGATGGATCTTTCCTTGAACTATATTTCCATGCGTTATTTATCAGATTTTCCATAACTATATAAATAAGATTTTCATCGGCAAGGCAAACAAGGTCTTTCTCCACATTGGTGAAAACATTTCTTTTTGTATCAGTTATTTTAAGTCCTTCAATTAATTTTTCTGCAATTAATGAAATATTTATGTTCTTAAGGTTGATTTCAGATTGTTGGGATTTTGAAAAATTAAGTAACTCATCTACAAGCATCAACATTTTATCCGTAACGTTATTTATAAAACTAAGGGATTTTATAACCGATTCCGTGTTTCCTTCCTGTAAATCCCTTTCTATAAGATTCGACAATGACTTGATCTGCGATATTGGAGACCGCAGGTCATGTGATACAGTTCTTGAATATGCGTCAAGTTCTTCATTTGCGTTCAACAGTTCCTTATTTGTATTCTGCAAAATATTCTGAGTTTTAATTAATTCCTCATTCCTGGAAATGGCTGCTTCATAAACCGATAGTAATAAATCAAGTATCTGTTTACGTTCTGAATTAATCTGAAACCTCTGTCCTCTGAAAATTATTTCCATAACCATATCGGCACTTCCCTGTTTAAGAAGCTCCCTGTTAGTCATGAGGTATTGAATTCTCATCAAAAGATACTGTTCTTCATATGGCTTAATTATAAAATTATCAGCTTGTGCCTGAAGACCTCTGATAATATCCAAAGGGTCTCTCAGGGTAGTCAGCAAAATAACCGGTAAATTTTTTATTAAAGGATCTGTTTTTATTAATGAACATAGTTCGTATCCATCCATGCCTGGCATTAAAATATCACTTATTATTAAATTAGGCATAAAACTTCTAATAGTTTGCAACGCTTCTTCACCATTACTATTAACTGAAACATCATAATTATTTTCCTCGAGCAGGAATTTTAATTTTTTAGCCTGAACCAGAGAATCTTCTACAATTGAAATTTTTAATCTTGGTTGTTTATCCATTTTGAAAGGTGTTTAATCGGTTATTTATCATAAATAATTCAGTCATTTAAATTAAATATACAGCAGATTAAGGTATTTGGCAATCTGAGCAGGGCTTAATATTTGTGAAGCTGCATTTAACCTTATTGCTTCCCCAGGCATTCCATTTACAAGAGCTGTTGACGGTTCCTGCACTATTGTATGGCAACCTGATTCGAACATTGCACTTAATTCTTTAGCTCCGTCTTTTCCCATTCCTGTAAGTATAATTCCCATTGAATATTTTCCATATTGCTCCAGAATACCACGAAAAAGGTAGGAAACTGAAGGTCTGCAACTGTGTTCAGGTTTGTCTTTACTTATTTTAATATACCCTCCTTCAGAAACAGTAATATGACTATCTGATGGCGGCAGGTAAATAGTACCTTCTTGGATAATCTGCTTGTCTTGTCCAATCATTATATTACGTTTTGTAGTATCGCGCAGCCAGTTACAAAAACTTTCAGCAAAAAAAGGATCTATATGCTGTACAATTATAATCGGAATTTTAAATTCAGGGTTAATTCCCGATAAAATTTCCTGAAGTACAGGCGGTCCACCGGCAGAGGCTCCTATAGCAATTATTTTTGTATTAATAATCATGCTTTTATTAGCTAAACTACTTTTATTTGTTTTACCGGAGCCAGGTAACCTTCTGACTACTTTGACTTCTGCCATGGTTTTGACCATCTTAAGAAATTTTAAAGAAGATTCCTTATGATTGGGGTGTTCAATCCCTTCAGGTTTGGGCAGAACTGCCAAAGCCCCAGCTTTTAAGGAATTAAAAGTCATGGATACTTCTGAAGAATGAAACAATCCGCTTACAATAATTATAGGTACTGGAAACACTTCCATTAATTGCCTTGTGGTTTCATAACCATTTATACCAGGCATGTTTAAATCTATAGTGATAAGATCGGGGTTTAATTTTTCAACCTGTTTTACAGCTTCATATCCGTCGTGCACTGCACCTACCACCTCAATTGAAGGATCGCTGCTAAGAATCCATGTCAGAAAATGTCTGAAGACCCTCGAATCGTCAACCACCATTACTTTTATTCTGTCTTTCACCAAGCTTTCATATAAGTCGTGAAATTACTTCCATCAAACTTGTCTGATCGAAACTGCTTTTTATAAAGTAAGCATTAGCACCGGCTTCCAACCCACGCTGACGGTCCTCAGCCGATTCAAGAGAAGTAACAAGTACTACAGGCAAAGATTTAAGCTTGTCTTCACTCCTGATCTTCAGGGTTAATTCAAATCCGTTTAACCTGGGCATTTCAATATCCGATACAACCAGATCGAAAGTTTCATTATTGAGAAAAGAAAATGCTTCGGCACCATCAACGGACGTCCTTACATAGTAACCGGCATCTTCAAGTAAATTTCTTAATAATGAGCGGGAAGTAATTGAATCTTCAACTACTAATATTTTCTGTAATTTTGGCTTGTTGTCTTCAGCTGAAATATGGCTGTTAAATGTATCTGTTGTAAAACCTGTATTCTTAGCGGAATTTTTTGAAGCAATGAACAAATCCGCGACGTTTAATACGGGTACTACCTGTCCATTACCAATTACTATTACTCCCAGGAAATTACGAACATGTTTCAGCTGAGAGCCTAAAGGTTTAACAATACCTTCCTGGTCACCTATAACCTCATCAACCAAAAATGCAAGGCGATTCCCCGAAGAAAGAAGGATCATTATATTGTGGGTATGGCGGGTTAAATTGTTCTCTTTATTCTGAATATCAAGTAAATCAGACAAACGTAACAGTCCCAGTGCTTGTCCGTTAATATTTACTGTGGCTTGATTCTTTAAAATATGTATATCAGAGGTGCGTATCCTTGTAACCCTCTCGATGGAATGTACGGGAACAATAAAATGCTGATCGGCAGTCTTAACCAACACGCCTCTGAATGTCGACATGGATAGGGGAACACAGATAGAAGTTATTAAACCTTTTCCCGGTTCTGAATGAATTTCAACTGTGCCACCTAAATCAGAAACCTTTTCAGCTACAATTGCCAGACCTAATCCACGTCCCGAAATATTTGTAATATATTTACTTGTAGTTACTCCGGAACTGAATATCATTGCAATTTTCTCTTTTTCAGTAAGGGAAGCAGCATTTTCTGAAGTGATAACACCTTCCCGGATAGCTGAAGCCAAAACCAAATCAGTTGAAATTCCTTCACCATCGTCTGAGATAGCGATTATTATTTTATGATCATCAGTAGGTTTAACTGAAAATTTTATATTGCCCTGCGGTGATTTACCTTTCTGTATTCTTTGTGCCGGGATTTCTATGCCATGATCAACAGAATTCCTGATGATATGTATCATAGGATCCTTTAACTGGTCAAGTATGTTTCTGTCTATTTCTATTTCGCTTCCTTCGATAGTAAAATTGATTTCTTTTTTCTGATCACGTGACATGTCACGTACCATTTTAGTAAAAATAGCAATACCTGAAGAAAATGGAACGAACAAGGTATTTCGGATATCGAGGAGTAAATCATCTACTGTCCTGGAGATGTTCCTTTGGATTATATCTGAATTTTTTGTAAGTTTTGATATTTTATTTTTAATATTTTTAGAGGATTCATTATTAAGTCTGTTATTTTCAAATTCCCTTGATAGCTTTTTTAATTCTATAGTATGATTTTTGAACATATCCTTATAAGTTACCAATTCTTCGGCCTGCACGAGAACTTTGGAAAGTTTATCAGTAGAAATCCTCACCATTTCCTGAATTGAAAACTTATCATCAGAAGGTACGGGATTTGTATCATTATCTTTTATTTTGGCAGATTGCAACAGTAATGGCTGGTTTGAAGTGTTTCCATATTTATTTAATGATGAAATACTGGTTTTAAGTTTTCCTGAATCATATGTTTTTTTGTCTAATCCAATATCCCTGATTAACAATTCAAGTGTACTAGCAGCACCCTGAAGAACATCAAACAAATCCGATGAAGTAATTAATGTAGTTTGTTTCAGAGAGGCCATGACATTCTCAAATGACTGGCATAACAATTCTATATCAGGATGACTGACTGCACGTGCCGCGCCTTTTAAACTGTGCACGGCACGGTACACAACTTCAATTATCTCTTTCGGATTGGCAGGATTTTTTTTCTCAAGTTCCAACAATCCGTTAGTAATAACTAAATAGTGTTCCGCTGCTTCAATTTTAAAATCAGCCAGCAGTTCCCTGAAAAATTCTTCCTGTTTATTGTTTTGCATTTAAATTAATAATTTATGTCATTAACTTAAACTCCAAATTTTTCAACCATCTGCCTAAGACTTTGTCCCAAATCATTTAAATTATTGGCTGCTGACTGCGTTTGCATAGATCCATCAAGGTTTAGCTCCCCGGCTGTTTTAATGTTTTCCATTGCCGGTACAATTTGCTCCATTCCAAAAATCTGTTGCTGGCTCGAAGCGGCTATTTGTATAGCTGCCTGGTTTATTTCACTAATATTATCAGCCATTTTTTGGATAACTTCCCCGCTTTGGATAGCCTGCCTGCTACCGGTATCTACAGCCTTGGATCCTTGTTCTGTGGCCATTACTGATTGGTTAACTGCCTTTTGAATATCATTTAAAATTTCTTTGACCTGTTGCGTCGCCTGTTTGGACTGCTCAGCCAGATTTCTTATTTCCTGTGCCACTACTGCAAAACCCCTGCCCTGATCACCTGCTTTTGCAGCTTCAATGGATGCATTTACTGCCAGGAGGTTAGACTGATCAGCGATGTCGGTCACAGTAGAAGTAATTTCACCGATTACCCTGCTCTGATCAGATAATTTTATAACACTTTCGGAAATCAGATTCATTTGCTGATTTATTCTGTTTATACCATTAATGGTTTCCATAACGGATTCCTTACCCATCATTGAGGTTTCTGAAGCCATCTGAGATAATTCCAGCACTTTATTAGCTTTTTCACCTGCCAGCACAGCAGTTTGACGAACTTCCTCAACAGTGGTGGTAGTTTCAGCTATAGACGAGGAAATTTCTGCTGAACCTCCTGATACCTGTGTAGTTATACTTAAAATTTCAGCTGATGCTGACCCGAGTACAGTGAGCCCTTCTTTAATTTCAGTTGATAACTTACCCAATAATCTTAAAATGGAAATTATAATTAAAAGACTTAGAAGTATTGCTGCCAAACCTATAGACATAATAATTATTATTACTGTTAATGAGGCCTGACGTGCATTTTTTTCAGCTTCAAAGCTTCTGGCTTCAGCCTTGTCACCTAAATCTTTTAATATATCCCTGACTCTGTTGTACAGGTCTGTTTGTATACCCACAGCAATTGATACTGCTTTATCTATTTTTTTCTGACTTATTAATTCTAAAACTACGTTTCTGTTTTCTCTGAATTTATGCATATCCTCAAGAGCCTCATTGTATAACTTCATTTCATCCTTTCTGTCTTTCAGTAGTTGGGCTATTTGAGACATAGAAACATCATTTTCTGCAGTCAGCAGATCGATATCATGTTTTATGGCTTTCTCTTTTTCAACCTCCTTGGAAAGCATTAAAACTAATGTCAGTGCCCTGGACCGGTTCATGTTGGCCTTGACTGAAATCATCCAGATAGCAAGATTCTTGGAATCAGAAACTTTATTGGACGAATTAATGAAATACCTGATACTTAAATATGCTGTCAGATCAATAGTAACTAACATTACTATTATTGCAATAAATGCGGTAATTATTTGCTGACGTGCTGTTAATGATTTTAAGGTTCTCATGTTTAATTTTTATTTAATATAATAGATATACTTCCGCCAAAATAAAATTTATTCTATACTGTTTTTTACAGTATTATCTATAACCAGGCCCGAACTCAATATAAATTTGCCGGCATCTATCACAAATGTTCCGTTATCCGTTAATCCGATTATATATTTTGCTGTCGATCCGGTAAAATTCACAGGAAGAGGATTAATATTCCTTATGTGCAAATCCTCAGTATTATGAATTTTATCAGTTAAAATACCAAATTCTTTTTGATGTTCTTTATGTTCAAGGACAATCACTTTTTCAGATATTGTAATTTCATTTTTTTTCAAATTAAAAAGGTCGCTGAAATTAAAAACCGCAATAATTCGTCCCCTTAAATTTGTAATACCATGTATAAATGAAGGCACTCCTGGTATAACAGTAATATCCTTAAGAGTTATAATCTCATTTATATATTGACTTTCAATGCAAAAATTATCTCCACCAACTGAGAAGTATACTACATTCAAACTTTCATCATTACCTGCGGAATTTGACTTTACAGTCAATGCAAGTTTCCTGGCTCTGTTTCGAAGTAAAGACTTATTATTATCCTTATCTAATGTTTCCATGTTAAATTCTTTTTAAGAATTGAAAGAAGATTACCAGCTGTAATTCCTTCAAAATCTTCCAGTTCATAATTTGAATCATATTCACCCAGTAATTTGCTTAAGTTCTCCTTATATTTTTCTGCAGCTTTTATATTTCCTGATTTTTGCAGAATATTGCCCATTTTATAATTGGCAATTAACAATTTATGATCTATATATAATGACTGTCTAAGAAGAGATTCTGCTTCGGTAATATTTCCCTGTTCTTCAACTATAGTCGCAAGGATTATATATAATCGGGCATTGCTGTTTTTCGCCAGGAAATATCTGCATGTTTCCATAGCTTTAATAGTCATTCCCTGATTGGCATAAACGTTTACCAGCATCTCCTGAGCTTCTGCATTTCGTAAATTGGATGAAATAATTTCTTCAAGCAGTTTTCCGGCTTCCTCATATTTTTTTTGTTTATAAAAATTGACGGCTTTATTATAATTAATTTTAGCTTTTTCTTCTGTTGTTGGTTCATTTACCCTTATGCTAAAAACTGGCTCAGTTTTAGTTTGAGGTTCTTCCGGTTTTATATTATTAAACTTTTCAATCTGAATTTTTAAACTATTGTAATTTATTTGTTTTAATTCTGTAAACTCTTTTAATTCAGGTAATTGAAAATAGTAATGATTGCGTATTTTTACTTTGTTAAAATACTCCAGACCCTGCAATGGAATTTCTACCGGACTGGTAATAAAAAATCCGTTTTGTTTAAGACAATGTGAAAATCCAAGGGCAATTTTCTCAACCATACTTTTGGAAAAATACATTAGTACATTTTTGCAAAAGATAAAGTCAAAATAATTTTTGGGAATTCTTTCAGAAGGGAAAGCAAAGTCATCAACCAGGTTTAATTTTCTGAATTCAACCATTGATTTTACTTCCTGTTTTAAAATATGACAATCTCCCTCAGGTACAAAGTATTTTTTTAATGCCCATTCAGGTGTGGAACGTAACGACCATTTTTTATATTTACCAAGTTTTGCTTTATCAATATAATTTTGATTAATGTCAGTGGCAATTATATTTATTTTCCATTTTTGAATATCCGGTATGGTTTCAAGCAGTATTATTGCGAGTGTATATGGCTCCTCTCCGGTACAGCAACCGGCACTCCAAATATTGATTTCATTTTTTAAATCTTGAAGTTTAGATATAATATTGTCCTTAAATACTGATAATCCAGTTTTTTCACGAAAAAAATAAGTTTCACCAACAGTAAGGTGATCGATTATTAAGTCGGTTTGTTTTTCTGAAATATTACCAGCAATTAAAGCCTGAAGTAAAACTTCCCATTGTTTATAATTTAAAGAATTGGATGCTGAAATAAATTTTTTTTCAAAATCAGGCCATTGATTAATACCAAAATATATTCCAAATTGGTTTTCAACCACCTTTAAGGTTTCCTTTTTGTTTATTGAAAATTCCATATGCTATGACGTTATTTTGATATCTTCAGAATGTGCTAACTTGTCAAGTATTTGCTGGTCAATTCGATTAACAATAAGAAGCAAATCCAGAACAAAAACTATACCTGCATCCAAACGAAAAATTTGCATGATTTCAGAATCCGGCATTATTTCTGAGGTTTCAACAAATTCGGATTCATTAATTGAAATAATATCTTTAAGATAATCAGCCACCATTGCATATCGCTTTTCCAATAACTCAATAATAAATATCCTGTTACCAATTTCAATTTCTTTAACTGGTAATCCCAGGAAATGCCTTAAATTCAATACAGGAATTATTTTTCCGTGATAATCAATCACTCCTGAAAGGTAATCAGGTATATTTGGAATGGTTGTAATTTCCACAGCCCTTTCTACACGGTAAATATATTTTATCGGAATTGCATATAACTGCTCATCCATAATAAAAAGATTTACTAACTTAAAATTCTCCATTATCAAAATAATAATTGGTAAAATCTAAGTTAATAAATCCTTTTGAATTAATAAAGAATAAATTAATTTCCGATAATCATCAACCTATTGTAAAATAATCTTATGTGATGATATCCAATTGTCCTGATTAACTCTGATATAATACACTCCCCGCGGTAAGGTATTTACTTCAATAGATTGATGATAGGAGTTGCTTCCAGATAAGACTCTGTTAATTACCTGTTTACCATCACCTGAGAATATATCTATTGTTACAGGGCTCTCAGAATTATTCAGTGTGATGTCTATATAAAACTGATCACGTACCGGATTTGGATATATTGATAATGCAGCATTATCACCTTTAAGGTTTATTGCTGTTCCATACTCAACAAACACGGAATCTGAATTACTGCATTGATGCACATCAGTAACTTTAACCCAGTACCACCCTGCTTTTTTAGCATCATATTCAGGGGTTGTAAGATCCGGATTTCTATTCCATTCATAAGCAACAAAACCAGATCCCGGATTTAATAAAACAGGTAAGCTTGATGACTCCAAAGTGTCATTGGATACTCCGAAATTTATTACAGGCAAATTATAATTTATAACATTGAATATTACCGGATTATCAGCAGAATCAGCATTTCCCGGATAATTGCAGGATGTGGAAAACGTATAGGACCCGGTGGATGACATATCTGCAGTCTGCAGGAATTTAAATATGACTGTATCCTTTGGTTTTCCAGTGAAAGATACAGACTGAGCCGACAATGTTCCTGAATTGATCTTGTATGATACAGATACCGGTTGGTTAGTCAGAGGTAAATTGCCGGTATTGGTCAGTTTAATTCCAACTGTTTGTTTAGCAGACAGGCCACAACCTGTTGCGGGAATTGTAATGCCTGTGACGCTGATAGCAGATCTGCTTTTCTGTACAAAAACTGAATTGGAACCTTTACAGCCATTGCTGTTTGTAGCTGTTACAAAATATGAACCATCAGCTGTAACTTTTATTGTAGAGGTAGTATCTCCGTTTGACCAGAGCAATTTATTTCCTTCCTGAGTCACGGCATTTATAGGATATGGATATCCGGTTACGGTAATAGTGTCACCAGTCGCGCCAAATGTTACCTGTGGTGTTCCATAAACCCGTATGGTTTTGGTAAGAGTATCATTTTCAGGCTGTACATCTCCTGCCATTTGAATTTTTGTAAATATCTTATAGGTACCAGGCTCAGACAAATTAGCAGTTTTTTTGAAATTATATGTCACAAAAGATCCAGGATTTCCTGAGAATACTAATGATTCTAAATCCGGTGTGCCATCGTTAATCTGATAACTAACATTAACATTTTGATCTTTTAAAGTTTGATTTCCCGTATTTTTAACAATTATACTAATTTGTTCTTCACTGCTCAAAGTACATGAAGAAACAGGATTTACTACTAAACTATCTTTAAGATCCTGATCTATAAGGAATATGATGGCTGTGTCTATGGTCTGACATTTATGTTTATCAGTTACCTGTACCCAATAAACAGGTGGTTGCTCGAAATGCGATTTAGTGATAACATATACTGAATCAGTGGAACCATCCTGCCACAAATATGATTTATATCCACTGCCGGGATTGATTGTATATTCATATGCCAGTATATTCCGTGCAGGACCCAGATCTACGACCGGGTTTCCATATGTGGTATCAACAGTAGAAAGTGTATCGTTACCCGTTCTGAAATCTCCCGGCATTTTAGCTATTACAACAACAGGATAATCTCCAATTTTTTCGAGTGAAACCTGCTTTGTAAAAGTGAATGAAACTGTATTACCGGGAAGTAAGCTCTTATTAAGTGTCAGTCTTTCATATGCAGTTGTTCCCTTGTTGAAAATGTACCTGACTTCAACTGTATCGCCGGCAGCAATGGTGTCTGTTCCGGAATTTTCAAGCAAACATGTAAATACTGATGAATCAGGCATGGTACATGAACTGACAGGAGAAACCAGACTATCAACTTTAAGGTCATGTATCGACAGATGTACTTTTATGGAATCGCTGGCAGGACAGTTATGATTATCGGTAACAGTAAGTTTGTATTCACCACCGGCAGTTACAACAAGAGAATCAAGCGTGTCTGAAGGAGCTGCATTCCATTTATAGCTGTGATAGCCATCAGGAGCGTGTATAGTATAAGTCAGAGCTTTAACATAAACATTATTTCCAAGGTTGACAGTAGGGTAGCCATAAATCTGAAATATGGCTTTGGTAGTATCATTACTGTGAACGGTATCACCTGCAAGGGATGTATAAACCATTAAGGTATCGCTCCCCGGAGCTGATAAATTTAAGGGTATATTAAGTACAACCTGTACTTTTCTTTTTGGTGCAAGAGTAGAGGATAGTTTAATATCGTCTGTCTGTACGGCTCCTGAATTAAGCAAAAGTTTGACGGGAATAATTTTATTTGTTTTAAGTGTATCAGTACCAAAGTTTTCTATCTCCACTGTCGGCAAATAGGTTGTACCATAACCACAACTGTTTACAGGTGAAATAATCCTGTCGACGCCAACGTCAGAAACAAGGATCTTAACAAACACACTGTCGAGGGTATGGCAGGAAGTGTTACTATTTGTGATAGTCAGGTATTGATATCCGGGACCTGTCTTGGAAACATCTAAATATGAAGTGTTTGTTGTATACCCATTCTTAGGATAAGTCCAGTCATATCTGTAATTGCTTGAATCAGTCGCTTGTATTACAAATGTATCAATAACTGCAGAATAAACTGTATCAGGTAAGCCGGGGAAAGGATTTGGATTTACAACTAAAGTTGTATAAGTTGTATCATAGCTTACAGGTCTGTAAAAATAAGGATCGGTTTTAGTTATGACATATGCAGAAAGGTAATGATTTCCTGACTTACTTATTTTAACAGGCTTTTTCATCCTGAATTGAATAGTATCCAGGTGTTTCAGCGTATCACCCGCAGGAATATAAAATGTATCAACCACAGGTGCCAGAGTATCAGCAGTTAAGCCAAGTATAATAGTATCACCTGGATGCATGCTCCGCGATCCAAAGTTTTTAACTGAAAGCTTTAAATCAGGGTTATTTTCATTTTGGCAGCCGGGATTTATTAAACCTATTATTTTGTTCACTCCTAAATCAAAAGGAGCATTGTATATATAAACATCTTCAAATCCAAAGCCGGCGTAAGGATGAGTGTTAGTGGTATCGCTGTTAAAAGCAATCCTGAACCTTATCTTATTTTTGCCTGCAGTAACTCCAGGTAAAACCTGGCGGTCCTGTTCCCAAATCTGTTGATCCAAACCGTTCCAGGTATAGCCTGACCACCCTAATGAATCATTAAATGTTTTAACTTTACGGTCATACCAGGTCCATTTTTTTGTTGTAATGGTGTCTTTATGTGCATAATTCCAGGTTGTTCCCTGATCCAGTGAATACTGCAGTACAGCACCTTCGGTTGTATCTGTTGAATAGCTGTTTTTCATGTCAATCATAGGTACTTCATTGCCTGTAAAATTAAAACATGGGCTTTCGACATATGAACTTTCATATTGGTTGTGAATACCTTCATTATTGGTACTCCAGCATAAATTACCATCAGGGGGAGAAGGAATATCTCCGTCCGGTGTGGCCCGGTTCCATGAAGACTTAATACCACCTGCAGTCCAGAAACTGATAGTAGAATCAAAATCACAGGTATAAGGCAATGTGTAATTGGGTATGGATGTTATTTGACTGATAATACTGTCGTTTGGTGCATAATTGTCACCAGGCAAAGCAACTCTTACCATTACGTTGTAATACGCAGGTTTGCTAAAATCAGAAGCCGTTGAAAATGTATAATCCAAAGTATCGTTTATACCTATAGGTCCTGGTATAACTTCAGTTACATAGCTAACTCCGTTATTAAGTGAAAATTGCACAGGAAGACTATCAATAGTGCTGGGACCTGTATTTTTAACTCCAATTTTAATATGTTCGTTATCAGTAAGGTTACAGGAACTATAAGGTCCATAATAATTTACAAGAGCAGCATCCTTTTTTATGGTGTCTCCTGTAATAAATAAATAGTTGATGTTCCAACCGGAATATAGGTCTACAGGACCAGTCGGCCCCAGACGAAAACGCAGGTAAAACTTTTTTCGTTCAAGACCTATGGTATCTTCCAGCGGTGGATCAGTATTCGGATTAATAACATTTAAAATATTGGAAATACTGTAGGTTTCATTGTTCCAGGTATTATCAGTAATAGTCTGTTGCTGGTTGGACCATAAAGTATACCAGGTATTTTGTCCCTGAATTTGTAATTCTATTACTGCAGAATCTTTTGTTCCTATATTTAAAAACCTGTAAAAAGAAAGGGTAAGATTCTTAAAATATGTTGCGTCAATCAAAGGACTGGTGGCAGTGTAGGCTGTTCCATGGGTCAGGTTTGTCTGGTCGTTGCCTGTTCCGGAGAGGTCAGTGCCAAGAACAGAGTTGCCCATGTATGCATAATTGGGTCCCGGGTTCCCTGAACCTCCGCCTAATCCTTTAGGCGTTCCTTCCTGGAAATTTCCTGTAAGAACCCATCCTTTATTTGAGCTGAAATTGTCGTAAAACATGGTTTGTACAATTGTACTTGAGCCACCAGGGGACTGGTTTGTCGCAGGATAGGTACCTGCAGAGCTTAGATGTATGTTTCCGGCTAATATCTGAGCATCTAATATGTCACCCGGATTCGCATCCCTGTTGACATCATAGCAAATCCAATAATAATTATCACCTGGGGCAAGCTGAAGGTTTAAACCGTTAAAGCGCATTTTACCTCCTACAATAGATACAGGAGAGCCAATTAAAGAAGGAGAGAAAAATACAGAGTCAAGTGTGGAATAAAGTTTTGCTCCGCTTAAGATTACATCTGTGTCAGATGTGTTAAGTGAAGTGATTGTAAGCGAATCGAGGTTAATAGTACCATTGTTTCCTTTAATTGCTATATCAACCCTTAATATTGGATTACGGTCTGAATTTTGAGGAACCTTACCAGTAACAGGCTGTGAAACAACTATGTTATTAACTTGTACCGGAATAACCTGTGATTCATACAAGACTACACTGTCAATACAAACCCCGTACCCATACTGGGCTGTTCCCTGAAAACCCAGGTATACGTTACTTGCTGAAGCTGAATCAGGTAACTGTAACTGTCGTTTTATCCAGTTGTCCGGGGTAGCTAATGGATAGCTGGATAAGAGGTTCCAGGATCCTGAGGTACCTATACGGTAAAACACACTAAGTTCATCGTTATTTGATTGTGTACATTGACCCTGAGAATTGGTTTCTTTACACCATGCTACCTGGGCATGGTAAAAAGTAAGAGTGGGTTTGGATGCTACACTTAAATTTATTGGAGGAGAAATGAGCATATTTACAAGTGCAGGGGAAGATGCTTCCTGTTCAAGCATAGCGTTTAATTTGCCTGATTTTGCAGAAGATGGATAACCTAAACTGCCGGGACTCCATCCTCCTGAATGACAAAGCCAGTTATTGGGAGGTGTTTCGCCCCCGGTAATCTGTTGGGTCCAGTTTATTGGTTCGTTACTGCCGTTATGACTTTCAAAATTACATGTATAATAAACCTGCATTATAGAAATTGATCCGGATGGAGTCTGAACAGATGAAGGGTAGTAATTATCTCCTATCTCTAAACCATTTTTAGGTATGGAAGCAGCAATTGTGTGAGATACTACGGCATTCCTATCAATATCCATTGTAACCCAAATGTAGTTATCCCCGGTATCCAAAGGAAAGTTCATATTAAATATTACTGAATCGCCTGTCAGATGTTTTTTTGCAGTTATCTTGGTTGCTTCACCAGGATAATCGGCCAGGGAAAATCTGTTAAGCTGAGTTTGATAAATAGAAATGCTGTCTATATCTGAATTTAATTGATTAAGTGAATTAACTGTTAATTTTTGGAGTGAAAGATTACCTCCTGTGCCAGTAACTTTAATATGAATATTAAGAACAGGTTGTAACGGATAACCTCTGAGTGCAAAGGTATCAACCAAACTTACTGTAACTGAGTTTACGCTCAATTGTGATAATACACATGTATACTGACTCAGGCAAAGTATGATAATAATTGAGATATAGCGGAACATTTTCATTTTTTGTCTTATTTGTAAGTAACTTATACGGAATAATCTTAATTTTGTTTAGATCAATTCTAATACGATCAAATTTAACTAATAATTGTTAGATAGTAATAAATTTTATAACCATAACATTTTCAATAAAGTGTTCGTAAAACACGAAAACAACAAGTAATTGTTATATGAAAAAAATAATAGTCCTGGTCCTTTTAATTTATGCAATAAGCTGTAATGCCCAAGTTGACAGGACATTCTGGTTTGCTGCTCCAAAAATAACTGACGGGCATCCTTACATGAGCGATAGTACTTATGTAAGTTTTAAAATTGCAGCCATGGACCTTGATGCAAATGTAACAGTATCTATGCCTCAGAATCCTGCTTTTATCCCGCAAAATTTTACTGTTCCTGCAGGGCAGTCTTATATAGATATTTTAGCAGAAACCTGGCCGGCTTTTCAGGCAATTTACAATAATACATCGCCAATAGGTACAAGTTCCGTATCAGACCATCCGGGTGCTCCTGAAAACAAGGGGTTTTTAATAACATCCGACAATGACATTACTGTATACTACGATTATGATGTTTACTGGAACAGGGAACTATATGTATTAAAAGGTCAAAATGCTTTGGGAACAGAATTTTATACTCCTTTCCAAAATATCTGGGGCTGTAACAATAACAGCCAGAATAATTATAACCCTAAACCAAAATGTGCCATAGATATTGTAGCAACTGTTGATAATACAACAGTTACAATTACCCCGCCTGTATTGCCACCTCCTGCTAACCCTGCAACGCCTGTTTTTGAGGGATATGCCAATAACAACCCTATAGTGGTGAATTTAAACCACGGACAAAGTTTTTCACTTATAGGTAAATCTGACACGAGCTGGCTTCACCCTACAGGTACTCATATTGTAAGTAATCAACCAATTGCTGTTACTCAAAATGATGACACCCAGGGAGTAGCTGACACGGTAATTGCAGAACCTAATGGCGGGGCCGGTTGTTTTGACGTTGAAGGTAACCAGTTGGTTCCGGTAAGTATTTTAGGTAATAAATATTGCGTGATGACAGGTACCTTGTCAATTAATCCTGCTCCCAATGGTGACCATAATCCTGACAAGGCTGAACAGATATTTGTTTTGGCCACACAACCAAATACTGTTGTTTATTTTTATGGTAAGGATGGTACCTTATTGTATACAACTGCAACACTGAATGCAGGACAGGAAGATTATTATTCGGTGGATATTGGGAACGCAAATAAAACATCTATTTTTATAAAATCTAACGGACCGGACATATATGTGTGGCACATTACAGGCACCGGTTGTGAAATTGGAGGAGCAGTTCTGCCTCCCATAACAAATTGTACCGGATCCACAGCTGTTCCATTTTACAGATCAGGTTCTGTACAGGATATCCAGGTGAATCTTATGATACCTTACGATACCACCGTTCCTTTTAACTCTCCAACGCAATCATATAACTTCTTTACTCTTTATTATTCGGATGGTACCCCTCCCTTTAAAATTCCCGGCAGTTGGTTTGAACCTAATATACCTTCAGGATGGGCAGTTTTGCAATTTGCCTACAGGGATTTTAATGCAATAACACATATGGGACAAGCCCATACTATTAAGAATACCAATGATTTTTTCCATATGGGAATGATTAACGGTACTTCAGGAGTAACAGACAAATACGGATATTTTTCAAGTTATAATGTTCAGTCGGGCGGGGCAAGGGTTGCTAACACCGAGACAAATAACGATATTGTCTGTCTGGGTGATACCATAACACTGGCGGCCGAGGGTGGTCTTAGTTATGCCTGGTCATATGGTGCACCGGGCGGACCGGCCACATATATCTCTGATCCGACAAATGATAATACTCATGTGTTCCCACCTGTTGGTAACAGTAGTTTTTTTGTCAAAATACACAGATCGGAATGTTTTGGTGATACTACCATACAAATTAATACAACGGTACTTGCGCCTGTAACGGCAAATTTTGAAACCAGCCAGACAACTGCATGCGCTCCGGCAGCTATTCAGTTTACAAATCAGTCAATTGGTAACATCAATAATTACTGGCAATACCAGGAAAACAATAATGCCCCGGTTTTTTTCACCCCGACTAACCAGTTATCTTTCACCCAGCAATTTAATAATAAAACTACTCCATATAGTCCGATAAATTATACCTATACCTTAATTGTTGATGATAATGAAGGGTGCTCAAACGAGATGTCGAAGGTAATTACTGTTTATCCTGAAATCAACGCCGATATGAGTGTTTCTGATTCAGTAGGATGCAACCCTTTACCTGTCAGTTTTTCTGCTAAACTATCAGGGGGCGATACTTTAAATTGGGCATGGAATTTCGGTGACCATGGATCTTCAGCAATAACAAATCCCGGACATAGCTTTTATGATTTAAGTTCTGACAATAAAGATACCATATTTCATGTGCAACTTGTTGCTACGTCACCAAATTACTGTACTGATACAGTAAGGCAGAATATTCATGTTTATCCTTTCCTTAAGGCTGATTTTACAGTCGACACTGTTACTGCATGTGCCCCATTCACCATAAAGATTTCTAATAATTCATCCGGTGCAGTTTCGCAGTATAACTGGGATTTCGGTGATGGGAATTCAAGTACTACAAATGGTGCACAGTTTGTCCATACTTATAATAATAATACTAACAGTACTATTGTCTATAAATTTAAGCTTACAGTTTATAATAAATTTGGCTGTACAGATACCCTGACAAGATTTATAACTGTTTTCCCACAGCCTTTGGCTAATTTTACAACCAGTGGGACACAAGGATGCAACCCTTATTCAGTTTCATTTACAAACCTTTCAAATCAGGTTTCAACAAAGTATTTATGGGATTTTGGAGACGGTTCGACCTCTGATAATGAAAATGTAACACATCAATATGTAAATAATACAGACGGAGATGCAATTTTTAATGCCAGGCTGACAGTAACCACAAATAATAATTGTGTTAGTGCTGATTCAACAAATATAAAGGTACATCCTTTCCTCGACCCTTCTTTTACACTTAGTTCATCCTCCGGTTGTACCCCGTTTACTGATACCATAACAAATAAATCCACGGGCGGAATTAAAAAAACTCCGTCGCCATACGGATATGTATGGAATTTTGGAGACGGATCTCCGGTAAGTAATGATACAATGCCTACTTTTACTCACTATTTTATTAATACAAGCAATAAAAATTCGAAAATAACGGTAACATTGACATTGACCGATTTAACCGGTAATTGTTCAGCTTCACTTTCCAGGAATGTAACCTTATATCCACAGGTATTGGCAAATTACCATGCCAGTTCATATAATGTCTGTGATTCTACTCCTGTAACTTTTAATAATAATTCAGACTCTGCAGCAGTTCATTTTATATGGGATTTTGGAGACGGATCGTCGGATACTATGAAGTCACCTGTTCACATTTTCCGGAATTTCAGTTCAAATGACGTATTTTATAATGTTAAATTGACAGCAATTTCAAGTGACAATTGTACCTATGATACAACTCAGGTAATTACCGTATATCCTTATATTTTACCAGTTGTTGCTATTAATAAACCTGCCGCTTGTTCGCCTGATACGGTAACAATTACTGATGGCTCACTTGGTGGCGTTACACAATACAGCTGGAGCTATGGTGATGGCAATACGGATAACAACTCTTCACCTTTATTTACTCATATTTATACTAATAAAACAAATACCCCGATTACTTATGATCTGAGATTGACTGTGTATAACCATATTGCTCAGTGTAACAAAACTATAAACAAAAGCCTGATTGTTTACCCGGAAGTAGTTTCAAATTTTTCAACCCAGGATAATATTGTAAAAGGATGTGATTCTCTGAATATTAATTTTATAAATTTATCAGGACCAACTCCTGTACCTACACATTATAACTGGTATTTCGGAGATGGGGGATCGTCTAATTCTATCAATGCCAGTCATTTGTATATACATCCGAATCCATATTCTCCTAATCCGGTTGTTTTTACCTCAAAACTTTATGCTTATTCACAATATAATTGCTATAGTATAGATTCACAAAATATTACTGTTTACCCATATGTCCGTGCTAATTTTTCAGTAGATCAGCCTGACGGGTGTTCCCCTTTGAATATTGCTTTTATTGATTCATCATCACCTGGCGCAAATGAATTTCTCTGGAATTTTGGGAATGGTGTTATCAATAACAACTCTGCACATAGTTTTACACAAACATTTATTAATCAGGCCGGAGGTGTATTAACTGTTAACCCTTCATTAACGGTAACATATAATGGTAATTGTCCAAGTACCATGACAACAGCAATTCAGGTATATTCTCAGGTATATTCAGGTTTTACACAGGATACACTCAAAGGATGCCATCCTATAAAAATTGATTTTACAAATACTTCCCTTTATGCCCAGAGGTATAACTGGTCATTTGGTGATCTTGCTTCTTCTGTTTTGACCAATCCTTCACATACCTATACTGATTACAGTAACACGGACTCAGTTTATAATGTAACTCTAACTGCCACTTCTGAATTTAATTGTACAAACAGTATAACCAAACAGGTAATTGTATATCCCAAACCCAAGGCAAGATTTAATTTTCAGAATTCAATCAGTTGTTCGCCTTTTCAGTTATCTGTTGCAAATATGTCTGAAGCAGGCAATACATATTTCTGGAATTTTGGAGATGGTACGGATACGACAACTCTTGATCTTGAGAATGTTAACCACACATTCGATGATACCACATCAAGTATAGCAACATATCCGCTGGTTTTGGCGGTTTCCACAAACTTCAACTGTACAGACAGTGTTTCTCAATTAATTCAGGTGTATCCCAGGGTTGTTTCCGGTTTTGAACCTGACACGGCAAATTGCAGTACTGTTATAGTACAATTCAGGAACCAGACTCAGCAGGGATCAACATATCTTTGGAATTTTGGAGATGGTGTTACAAGTAATCTGGCACAACCTGTTCATGATTTCTTTAACCTCGGTGTTATTGATACAATTTATACCGTTAATCTCATAAGTTATTCACAATATGGTTGTATTGATTCATCCTCACGGAAGGTAACAGTATATCCAGATCCTATAGCTGCATTCAGTGCATTGCCCCGGGTACTGGATTTTCCTTCAGCTACAGTTAATATTGCAAATGAAACTAATGCCGGTACCTGGAACTACCTGTGGAACTTTGGAGATAACACAAGTGAATCGGTAAAGGATCCACAAAGCCATACTTATTTAACATGGGGAGATTATATTATCAGGCTTAAAGTTTGGAATAATAATTGTTCTGATTCGGCATCGACTAAAATTACAATAGTGCCACCTGTTCCAATCGCTGATTTTGTGAGATCGTCCAACATTTGTCTTGGCCTGGCAATAACATTTACAGATAATTCTTCCTGGGCCACTTCATGGAATTGGAATTTTGGAGACAGTGCCACCTCAAATGATCAGAACCCTCCGCCTCATGTTTATCCTCATGCAGGGATCTATCATGTTCAGCTTATAGTAACCGGAGATGGAGGCACCGACGTAACAACACAGGATGTAGAAGTATACCCCCTGCCAATTGTCCAGTTTACACCTGTACCGACCCTGTCTTTATTGCCTGATGCTCAGGTACGGTTTTACAATACAAGCCAGCTGGGAGTAAGATATTTATGGAATTTTGGAGATAATCAGCAGTCCACAGATGAAGAACCGGTACATACCTACCAGAATCTGGGAATTTATACTGTATCTTTAGGAGTGTGGACAGAAAATAATTGCTACGATTCTACCATTATGGTAAATGAAGATACAGTTATAGGAGGAGGAATAATAAAATTCCCCAATGTATTTTCTCCAAGTACAAATGGACCTAACGGAGGAGCTTATAAATCCATACCCGACCCTACAATTTTTTATCCATATTCTGTAGATGTAATTCAGTACGATCTTGAAATTTACGACAGGTGGGGGGAAAAATTGTTCGAGTCAACCAATATCAATATTGGTTGGGATGGATATTATCAGGGTCAATTGTGTAAGGGTGATGTATATGTTTGGATAGCTAAAGGTAAATTTACAAATGGACAAACATTTAATCTGGCCGGGACCGTTACTCTTTTGAGATAATGAAAAAGTTTACAAATTTGATGGGGTTGATTAACATATAAACCAATAAACAAATTAATCAAATTGATATATTTCCGAAATATTATTAAATGGCTGATAAATATTATCCTATCTGTGGTTACGATTTCTCAGGTAACCGGTCAGGATTTTGAATTTTCACAGTTTTATGCCAACAAATTATATCTTGCACCTTCATTTGCTGGAGCTACTCAGCAAAACAGGTTTATTACCGATTACAGGAATCAATGGCCAGGTTTACCTCAGGGTTATACAACTTATTCTGTATCATACGACCATAATCTTTCTAATTTTGCCAGTGGCCTGGGGTTGATTATTCTGGATGATGAAGCGGGTGGGGTAAATTTATCCACAGTAGAGTTAGGATTGTTGTATGCATATGATTTTAAGCTGAATGATACATACCATTTACGACCGGGAATAGGCTTTGATATTATTCAAAAATCTATAGATTATTCAAAAGCAGTATGGATAGACCAGTTATATGACCCTGGATCCGCTACAACATTTGTAACACCTACAAAAAATTCCACTATGGGATTTGATGCCAGTACATCAGGTTTGCTTTATAATGATAAGGTATGGCTTGGACTGACATTTGACCATCTCTTGCAGCCGAACCTTACACTTTGGGGTGAAAATAACAGAAGTCCTCTCAAAGAAACCTTATTTGGCGGGATAACCATACTAAGAACCGGGAGATTATTAAAACCTGTAGATGAGACAGTATCAATTGCAGGAATGTTTACAAACCAGGGAAGCAACCGTCAGCTGGACGTAGGTATATATTGGGCACAGAGTCCTTTGACTTTAGGTTTTTGGTACCGTGGCTTACCGCCTTTTAATTCTAATATTGGTGATGCTTTGATTTTTTTGGTAGGAATAAAAATTATGCATTTCTCTTGCGGTTACAGCTACGACTTTACAATTTCTAACCTTATTACTCATGGTGCCGGGGCACATGAGTTCTCTTTAACCTACGAATTTTTCCACGCTAAAAAGAAAAAGTTGCAGGCAGTACCATGTCCCGAATTCTAATCAAATAGTTACATAAGACCATAAGCTGGAACCAGGAATCAAGATATTTGGTATTTCTGTTATCAATATTAAATAATCAATTACTATATTTGTTTTTTACACTAAATATTTAATAATCCATAATTCATGAATAAAAATCGCTTGATTACCAGTTGCTTAATTGTTGTTTCAGTACTATTTGCTTTTACTTCATGCAATAAATTAAAGAATTCAGCTTCAGATAATAACCAGTCCGGTTCTGCAAATAATGGATCTTTAAAAAGTAAAATAGCTTATGTTGAATTGGATACTCTAATTAAGAATTATGACATGACCAATGAAGTCAAAGCTTCAATGGAAACAAAACAAAAGCAGCGTGATGCTGATTTTTCAAATAAATCAAGAGCTTTTCAGATGGAAGTATCTGATTTTAAAGCTAAAGCTCAAAAAGGTTTATTATCCCAAAACAGTATTCAGGATATGCAGCAGCAACTGGGAGCCAAGGAACAGGACTTATACAAATTACAGGATGAATACAGGAATGAACAGGCTGAAGATAACCAGGCCGGTCAGCGCAAACTACTTGTAAATATTATGGATTATCTTAAAATTTATAATAAAAGCAAAGGATATCAGTATATTCTTGCTAATACCTTTCCCAGTACATTACTATTTGCCGACAGTACACTTAATATTACTGCTGAGGTATCTAAAGGATTAAATGAAAAGTACAGGAAGGAAAATAAAAAGTAAATGACAGATGAAGGAATAAATGTGCAGATATGTAAATTACTGATTACGAATTAAAATTATCTGTCGACGATAATAAATATATCCTCATTATCTTTCTTCATTAGGTATTGTTCCCGGGCAAATTTCTCAAGATTTTTGGAATCAGTTTTTAGTTCATGAAGTTTAGTGGAATCTTCTTTTATTTTATTGGTAAAGTATATCTTATCTTTTTCCAGTTGATGTAATTGATTCATATTCTGAATTCTGTCTATCATGTTATTCTGATCTAAAAATGATATCCAACCAATAAATAATATTAAAGTCAGGGTAAACTTATTCTTCAATAAAGGCAATATGGCATTCCAGAATTTTTTCACTGCTTTGGATTAATTTCTTGTAAAATTATAACTTCCTGTAATTAAAATCAATAATTAATTTTAAAGATAATAACAATATTATTATTTTATAAACAATTCCAGACCGGCTTTGAACCACCTGCCAGGCTGTGGTAAATTGCCCAGGTCGAAATAATTTTGATTTAATATATTGGTAGCTTCTATATAAATTTTAGCAAATTTTAGCTGGTAGTTAATTTTACCATCCAAAAGGAAATAAGGATTGAATGGCATGCCATAATACGTATTGGTGTTTGCATTGTAATCAGCATATGACCCGTTGCGTTGTTGATACAAACATTCCCATGAGGCATTTAGGTTTCTGATTATGCGATGGTTAATCTGAAGTACAAATTTATACTTTATGTTATTAAGGGCATAGTTAGACTGAATAGTATCTGATGGTTTACTTATTGATGTAAATGAAAATGAAAAATGCACCTGGTCAATAAAAAAGTGCTTCCCTAATATATTCTGAGGTAAAAAAATGGTTTCAACCTCAATGCCGCTTGTATTTAATGCAGGATACTCTGTTGCATACCAAATACCTCCGTTAGCAGGGTTGAAAACCCAATCAATTATATTCCTGCCCCACCGTTGAAAAAAAGTAGCATTACCAGTAAGTATTTTATTACCAAACTTTATCCCTGTTTCCAGTGTCCAGGCAAGCTCTGGCTTTAATCCGGCATTTCCTCTGGCCAGCGGTCCCAGATAATATAAATCCGTAAAAGTTGGTAATCTTAAAGAATTATTTACAGTAGCATATAATTTAAACTCCTTATTTATTTTATAACTTAAATCAGTACCGGGATAAAAATTTAATCCGCTTATTTTATTGTTATAATTTGCCATAACACCTATTGAAAAAGAAAAATCAGATACAGAGGCATTTTGTTCGGCAAATACACTGAGGTTATACCGGGAATCCATCCTATCGTAGTATATGTTCTGATTGGCTATTTTAATTGAATCAGCTGTAAGATATCCCAGATTGGTGCTGTGTATTGTTTCATTTCTGTAATCCAATCCCAGGGAAGTTTTACCTAAGGGATTTACATATGATGAATTCAAACCGGCACCATATACATCAGTAAAATGATAATTTTGATATACACTGGGATCCTGGCGTATGAATTCATAATGATCATAATTCCTTCTCCAGTATGTGTAAGGTTTTATTTTTATGCTGGTTCCATATTCACCTGTCAGGCTGCCAAAGTATGTACGGGTATGATCGAGCTGATTGGTTGAATATGCCGAAACTCCATAAAAATCATTGGCACCGTAGGTGTTATCAGCATAGCCCAGTTGTAATGCCACGTTATTATGATTATATACAGCCTTACCTAAATAATACAGGTTGCCATAATTATAATCAGTATTGTGTATATAACCGTCCGATTTACCTTCTGATGCCGAAATAAAATTCGTAAAATGTTCCGAATGCTCATTAGCTGTTAATGCTTCCCGCCAAAGCCCGAATTGTCCTGCAGTCACTGCAGCTTTGGCAAAATTTACAGTATCCAGGCCAGTAATAAAATTAACTGCTCCACTGTAGGCGTTTGTTCCATAAACCCGTGAAGCTGGTCCTTTTAAGACCTCAATACGGTCAACACTTTCTATATCCAGGGGTAAAACAAGGTTATAATGGCCTGTCTGAGGATCCGTAATATTGATGCCATTGAGAAGTATCAAAGTTTCATCAAAGGTTCCGCCTTCAATTGATATATCGGCCTGTGCACCATTAGGCCCCCGTTGGCGAATATCGACCTGAGACACCAGACGGAGCATATCATTTACATTAATATAAGGTGCCTGCTCGATTTCATTTTTAGAAATTACTGTAACTATCCTGGATAACTGCGATAAAACTACAGGTTCTCTTTGTCCGCTGACTTCAATTTCTTCAAGTTCTGTAGTTTTTTTAACCATTGAAGAATCAACCTGTGCAAATAAGGCTTGGGAAGGTTTTACCAAAGAATATGCAGAACTTAAAACACATATCTTAATTACAAGTCTGAGACTGTTAAAAACTGCGTAGGATTTTCTTGTCCATTTACGAAAACTTACAGTGCGTATATAGTTGTTTATATTAATCATTAATTCAAAATGTTTGTTTGTAATTAGTAATAATCATTAATAATTATTTAATAGGCTTAAATCCATGACCTATAATTTCATTTGCATCCATAACAGTTAAAAATGCATTTGGATCAATTTCCTTAATATATTCTATTAAAGTACCTAATTCACGACGGCTTATATTAGTGTAAATAATCTTTTTTGGTTTTCCTTCATACATGCCTTCACCTAGAAAATATGTCCCCCCCCGGTCAAGGTCGAACAATATTTTTTTCCTGATTTCTTCATAATGTTCGGAAATTATTATAACTGTTTTTTCATAATTAAATCCCTGCATTACACCATCAATAACTTTCCCGGTTATAAAAATCACAATCCACGAATAGAGGGGAATTTTCCAGTCACCGAAAGCAACCAGTCCTAGCAAAACTACTGTCGAATCTATATAAATCAATAGTTGTCCCAGAGGTGCACGTGTATGTTTAGCAATAATCATGGCTATTGTATCTGTACCACCTGTCGCACCTTTTGATTTGAAAATCAAACCCAGACCTATGCCGAAAAGAACACCTCCAAATATGGATGACAGTAACGGATCGTTTGTGACCAGGGGGTTGTAACCCCAGACAAGTGTTCCTGAGTCTATAAATACGGAAGTTAAACCCAGACCGATGAAATTCCTGACGCCAAATTTAGTCCCCAGAATTCTCATACCAAATAAAGTAAGAGGAATATCCAGAATAAATCCTGTCATTCCGACCGGAAGGCCATTTGGTGCAAAAGGGAATAAACTTTTTGTCAGATAATGTATTATAATACTTACACCATAAATTCCACCAGGTACTATTTTATATGGTGTAACAAACAAAACATAACCCATTGCCAGTATAAATGCACCAACAGTGAGCTGGACATAATTCCATATCCAGTGTTTAGTGTATTTTTTAACATTTATTCCAGGCATAAAATAATAATTAATTACTTACCGGCTTACTTGACTTTAACCAAATGATAATCATGAGTATATTTTAGAATATCTACCTTTTTGTTAATATATCCCCCTTCATCTGATATTTTTTCAAAATCAAAATTTGAATGGAGGAGACTAATTTGTTGGCCATCAAGTTTTTTTTCGAAATCGGGGCCGAATTTTAATAAGGCAGAAAGAAAATACATAGTGATGTCGTAACCCAGGTAAGCAAAATTATACCCTTCCTTATATAAGTAATACGGATAATTTTCCCTGGTATGATAATATGGTTGTGTATAATTGAATTTTTGGTAGTTATTCAAAAACTTTTTTAATTCCTTATTATTCATATAGTCAGCGAAGAACGAACTGTAAAAATGAAATTCAAGGTCATGGTAGTAACCTACTTCAATGTTTTTCCATTTGAGAACTACCGGTAAACCGAATACTTTTATAGAATCTTTATTTACAATAAGATCAAGCATTCGCAGTATATTACTGGCTATACCTTCATCTTCCGTAGGTAATATTATTATATTGGTTTTTTGATTGGACATTAATAAATTGATAGCTGTAGGGTCGTCATTATAATTAAATATTTTATAATTATTATAATACAACTGGTCAAGTTTTGATTTAAACAAAACAGAAATCTCCTTATCATTTGAATTATTGCTGTTTATAAATATTATATTCTTATTGGGAATAGTTGTAACATAATTTACCATGTAATCGACGTATTCATTATACCCGGGAATTACTTCAAAAAGGTATGGGTTATTCTGTAAAATGGAATAGTTGTTTTTAACAGGGGAAATCATTTTTATTTTATTAACCAGTGAGAACCTGCTCACCTGCTGAACGGCATCTGAATAAAATGGTCCCATAATAAGATCCATGTTTTTCATTTCAGGTTTATCTAAAATTTTGTTTATTGCAATAGTATCCCTCCCGGCATCGTAAGTGTAAATTATTACTTTCAACCCGCATTTTTTCAATGAGTCAATAGCTAATAATGCACCCTGATAAAATTCAACAAAATTTAAAGTCAGCTTATAATAATCCTGTGCCTCATCATATTTTTTATCAGATTCCGAAGAGTCAGATAAGGTATCAATTTTTTTATAGCTCTGATTTACATCCAGAAAGAAAGGCACTAGTATTGCAATACGATAAGTATTGTTTTTACCGCAATAACTATCAATATTGTCAGGTTGTTTCGCTGGAGATTCCTTAACCGTATCCTTTACAATTACCGAAGTTTTTACATCATCCGGATATTTACCGTAAGGGATTTTTAAAATCTGACCGGTTTTTAAATCCTGAGGATCAAGTTGCGGATTGGCAAAATTTAATTCTTCCTGTGTGATAGAGAATTTATTTGCTATAGAGTATTCAGTATCATGCCGTTTAACTTTATATTCCTTATACTGAATATTATTATTAGCAGATTGGGTGGTATTATCTTCCTGGTTTACAGGTATTTTTAAAATTTGACCATCTTTAATATTTTCAGATTCAATTTCAGGATTTAAAGATAAAATAACCTCTTTCTTTACCTTATAAGCCAAACTAATCCTGAACAGATTTTCACCTTTTTTTACATGGTGAATGTAATATCTGATACCATTTATAGTTGATTTTTCTTTTGATATAGTAACCTTTATTTCATTGCCATTTTTATCTTGACATATCGTCTTTACAGGAATTAAAAAAATAATTACTGTAAATAAAAATATATATCGCATTATTTGTGTATTTTGAATGAAGTAATAATATAAAGTGTATAACTCTATTTTGATAACTTCATAGTATTTTATTCAGATAATTTAAAATATTAGATTCAATACGGTTTAATATATTATCCGAATTAACTTTCTCAAACTTTTCTCCGGTTATATTTTCATATAATTCAATATATCGTTCCGAAACTTCATTTACAAAGGTATCTGGTATATCAGGCATAACCTGATTTTCCAGATTCATAAAATTATGTTCAATAAGCCACTGTCTTACAAATTCTTTGGAAAGTTGTTTTTGCGGTTCATTTTTCGCAAGACGTGATTCATAACCTTCAGCATAGAAATACCTGGATGAATCAGGCGTATGTATTTCATCAATAAGATAAATTTTATCTCCTATTTTGCCAAATTCATATTTGGTATCTACAAGTAATAATCCTTTCTCTTCAGATATTTGAGTTCCTCTTTGAAATAATTTACCAGTGTAACTTTCCATTAAGGTATAATCCTCTTCTGATACTAGGCCTGATTTAATAATTTCACCACGTGATATATCCAGATCATGACCTTCTTCTGCCTTTGTTGTAGGAGTAAGCAAAGGTTCAGGGAATTTTTCATTTTCCCGCATTCCGTCTGGCAATTCAATTCCGCACAGGATCCTTTTACCTGATTTATATTCCCGCCAGGCATGTCCGGTCAGATAACCCCGTATAACCATTTCAACTTTAAAGGGTTCTGTTTTAAGGCCTATAGTGACCATCGGGTCAGGACTTGCCATTTTCCAATTGGGAACGATATCGGCAGTGGCATCAAGGAATTTTGAAGCAATTTGATTCAGTACCTGCCCTTTATAAGGAATGCCTTTGGGCAGTACAATATCAAATGCTGAAATACGGTCCGTTGTTACCATTACCAGATATTTATCATTAATATTGTAGACATCCCTTACTTTTCCTTTGTACAGGCTTTTTTGGCCGCTAAATCTGAAATTTGTGTTTACAATAGCATGTGTCATATTATAAATATTCTTTAATTAGCAGGTGTAAGAATATTAACCATTTTATCAACCAATACTGATGTTTCAAATGGTTTAACTATATAATCTTCAATACCCAGTTTTTGAAAGCTATTTATTATCAGCCTGCTGTTAACTGAAGAAATTAAAATTACAGGTATTTTATTGTATTTGGGATTAAATTTAATTCTCCTGACAAATACTCTGCCGTTTAATCCAGGCATTTCCATATCAAGTAAAACTAAATCCGCTATCCTTGTTTCCTGCAGGTACACTAACGCATCCGGGCCAGTGTTAATGCAAATTAACTCATAGTCCTCATTAAAAAAAGAAATTAATTCTGATTGAATGGCATGGTCAAATTCAACTATCATAATTAATTTTTTTGAACTTTTTGCAACTTTTATCTTTTTACTCATATTTATGACAATATGGATGCAATTTATATTTGCAAAATAATAACAAAAATTATCCTGATTTTACAAATTAATTGGGGTGAAAATACAAAAAAAATTTATTCTTTATCAATAGTTTTATCAAAGGCATCTACTATTTGCTGAACCAGATTATGACGTAACATATCCCTGTTATCAAAAAAAATAATAGACAGGTCGTTAATATTTTTAAGTATTCTTAAGGCCACAGGCAAACCTGAGAGGGATTTGTTTGACAGGTCTATTTGTGTTACATCTCCTGTAATTATAAATTTGGCATTACGCCCCATTCTGGTTAAGAACATTTTTAACTGGCTGATAGTTGAATTTTGTGCCTCATCGAGTATTACACAGGCATTATCGAGTGTTCTCCCTCTCATATAGGCAAGAGGTGCAATCTGTATTGTTCCTTCTTCCATAAGTGATTCAAGTTTTGTTTGGGGTATCATGTCGCGAAGTGCATCATAAAGAGGCTGAAGGTAAGGGTCCAGTTTATCCTTAAGGTCACCTGGTAAAAATCCCAAGTGTTCACCTGCTTCAACAGCTGGCCTGGTTAATATAATCCGTTTGACAGATTTGCTTCTGAATGCCATTACAGCAAGTGCAATGGCAGTATATGTTTTACCTGTACCGGCAGGACCAATGGCGAAAAGCAAATCTTTTTTCTTAAATTCATCGCACATTTTTCTTTGATTGACCGTGAGGGCATTTACCGGTTGACCATTAATACCATATAAAATAATGTCATTTGTTATTTCATTCAATCTGTCAGTTACCAGAGCTTCGTCATTTAATATCTGTTCCATATCCGTGTCAATAATGCTGTTAAATTTCTGGTAAAACGATATAATTAAATCAACTTTTTTCTCAAAATTGATTATTTCTGATTTTTCTCCTGTTACTTTAATTTGATTACCTCTGGCCACCAGCTTTAAGTGTGGGAATGATTTACGCAATTTCTCATACCTGTTGTTATTTACCCCAAAAAACGCCAATGGATCAACTCCGTCTAAATATATCAGCTTTTCTACCATAAATTATTCATTAATGTTTATTTTTGGCTATATCAAAATAAAGTCATTTTATTTACAAAATAGCACTAAGTTAATAGTTTTGCTTATTAAACTCTATGTCCATTATAACTCTGACCGCCGACTGGAAAAATAATGACTTTTACACCGGAGCAGTCAAGGGATTCTTATATTCTAATTGTCCAGATGTAAAAATTGTTGATATTAGCCTCCAGATAAGTCCTTTTAACATGGTTCAGGGAACTTTTGTATTACAAAAAGCATTTAAATTTTTCCCTAAAGGTACTATACATATTTTTGATGTAAACAGTGTTATGACTAATGAAATGGGTTATATGGCAATTAAATATTATGACCATTATTTTATAGGGGCAAATAATGGAAGTCTCGGATTAATAATTGAAGACGAAATTAAATCTGCATACAGGATTGATAAATTTCAAAACGACTTATGTTTTACATTTCCCGGCCTCCATGTTTTCGCTCCGGCAGCTGCCTTTTTAGCAAATGGCAATAAAATTGAAGATCTGGGAAAACTGTTAAAGGATATTGAACGTCAAACTCCTTTCCATCCGGTTATCAATGAAGATTCTATTTTAGGTAGTGTTGTCTTTATTGACTCATATAATAATTTAATTACAAATGTTTCAAAAGAATTATTTAACAGAGTGGGTAAAGGAAAAAGTTTTGATATATTAGTACAAAGTAATCATTATAAAATAAAGCAAATTAATAAAACCTATAATGAAACAAGTAACGGGGAATTGCTTGCATTATTTAATTCCGCCGGATTACTGGAGATTGCAATTAATAACGGAAATATTGCAGAATTACTTAATGTTGGAATAAATGCAAATATCAGGATAAAATTCTATAGTTGAAGACTCTTGAAGTAAGCATTATTTCAAATTACTTTGAAACTAAATTTAAAAACCAAAAATATTTATTCACTTAATATTTCGTAACCATGAACCATACGTTGACAACAACAGCTTTTGAAATTTCCGGTCACCCTGTAAAATCCAATTTTGGAGTAGTAAGAGGTATAATAGTACGTTCCCGTTCTATCTTTGGAAATATAGGTGCAGGCTTACAAACAATTTTGGGAGGAAATATAACAATATTGACAGAATTGTGTGAAAAAACCAGACAGGAAGCTTTTGATATTATGATAAACCATGCTGAATCATTAGGCGCCAATGGAGTAATTGGAATAAGGTATGAATCTACTGAAATTATGTCTGGTGTAACTGAGGTAATATGCTATGGTACAGCTGTTTTGGTTGAATAACCCGGCTGGCCGGAATAATAAATTTGTACAATACTAACTTTATTTGTTAATTTGCAAAGTTTTTAAATTTTTGACATAATGCAGTTGAACATTATTGTGGTTCTGTTATTTATTTGTGCATATTTAATGGGTTCTGTTGTTAATGCGGTATGGGTAAGCAAGTTATTTTACGGTTTTGATATAAGGGATTTTGGCAGTAAAAATGCCGGATCAACAAATACAGTTAGAATTTTAGGTTGGAAAGCAGGAGTGCCGGTTTTTATTTTAGACGCTTTTAAAGGTTTCGCTGCTGTTAATTTGGTTAGGATATATGGATATTATTCTCCGGGTACGAATTATTTCGTTACCTTCCAGTTATTATTAGGAGCATTTGCTGTAATAGGTCATATTTTTCCTGTATTTTATGGTTTTAAAGGTGGTAAAGGTGTTGCCTCCTTATTCGGAATTGTTTTGGCGATAGCTCTCTGGCCCACTCTGATTACTCTTGGCATATTTATTATTACCTTGTTTATTACAAGATATGTTTCGTTAAGTTCAATGATTGCAGGTATTGTTTTTCCTTTATTGATAATGTTTGTATTTCCTACTTCAATTCAATCACTTATAATTTTTTCCCTGGTTATTTCTATTTTACTCTTGCTTACGCATCAAAAAAATATTGAAAGGTTAATTAAAAAGGAAGAATCAAAAGCTCATTTTTTATTCAGAAAGAAGAAAACTTTTTGAAGTAGCAATTCAGAAATTTACATCTTAAATTCTTTATGTTTGGCAGTTACACTGGTGTTTAATATTTTTTTCTCCAGTACCTGTAAAAGCTCTTCTTTACTTAAATTATTGCTAAGTATACCGTTATCGGCTACTGAAATTATACCTGTTTCTTCGGAAACAACAACAGCCATAGCATCAGTTTGTTCCGTAATACCTATTGCTGCCCTGTGCCTCATACCAAAATTAGCCGGTATGTTTGGGTTATCAGACATTGGTAAAATACAGCGGACGGCTGATATTTTGTCAGCAATAATAATTACTGCCCCGTCATGTAAAGGGCTGTTCTTAAAAAATATAGATTCGAGCAAGCGTGTAGAAGTATCTGCATTAATAAATTCACCTGTTTGTGCATAAATATTTAAAGCCGATTTGCGTGTTATTACAATAAGGGCTCCTGTATTTGATTCTGACATTCTTTTACACGCATTGGCTATGGATTTTACCCTTACATTTTTCTGATCATCTAAATTAAAAGAAAATGTTTTATTTAATGACAGATAACGAGACAAATAATTGGTTCCGAACAACATCAGTAATCTCCTTAATTCCTGTTGAAAGACAATAATAAGTGCAATCATACCAACATTTATTAACTGCCCCAGAATAATACCAAGGAGTTCCATATTTAATGCCTTTACTACCAGCCAGAAAAGAAAAATAATGAAAATTGCAATAAAGATATTCATTGCTACTGTACCCCGGATGAGCATGTATAACTGGTACATTAAATAAGCCACAAGAGCAATGTCTATAACATCAACTATTCTTAATTTGATAAATAAGTCTATCATTTAATTCAGTGCTTAGTAATTGGTGCTAAGTGTTCAGTAAATTTAAATAATATTGTCATTAAAAAGTTTTACAATTTTAATTGTCTCGGCAGCTTCTTTCACATCATGAACTCTCAAAATATCAGCACCTTTCAGTAATGCCAGAGTATTTACGACCGTTGTCGCATTCAGTGCTTCATCAGCAGATATTTCCAGATGTTTATATAACATCGATTTACGAGAAAGGCCTACTAAAAGAGGAAGTTGAAATATTTTAAATTTATCAAGATGTGACAGTATATTATAATTGTTTTCAAGTGATTTACTAAATCCAAATCCCGGGTCAATTATTAAATCTTTAATTCCAAAACCAACAGATATTTCTATTTTTTTTACAAAATACTGAATCATTTCAAGAATTAAATTATTATAATCAGTTTTTTTATGCATTGTTTCTATTGTACCGGATATATGCATTATAACATAAGGGACATTCAAATCAGCGATAGTCTCAAGCATAAGCTGATCGAAATTTCCGGCAGAAATATCATTTATCATCCTTACATTATAATCTTCCACGGCAATTCTTGCAACATTTGATCGATAGGTATCAACAGATAACAATAATTCCGGGAATTCCTTATTAATGGCTTTCAGCGCCGGAGTAAGCCGCTCTAATTCGTCATATTCGGAGGTATATACTGCCCCTGGCCTTGTGGAAACTGCACCTATGTCAACAATATCAACACCTTGCGATATCATTGTTTCTATTTTTGTAAGTACTCCTGACGGTGAAGTTATTCGACTGCCCAGGTAGAATGAGTCGGGTGTTATGTTAATTATTCCCATTACCATAGGAGTATCAATATTAACAAGTTTACCCCTGAAATTTAAAGTACGTTTTTTTTCAAAAAATTTATCTATTACAGCCATCAGAAAGCTAATTTTATAGTACAAATTTATAATTTCGGATCGAATTAGTACTATTTTCTAATATGGCAATATTTGTAGTTGAGGGATTGGATGGAGCGGGCAAATCCACTCAGGTTGATTTATTAACGAATTACCTTAATAAAAATGGACATCAGTGCCGTTATTTACACTTTCCTGTTACGGGGAGTCCTGTGTTTGGTGATCTGATAGCCCGTTTTCTAAAGGGGGAACTGGGAGAAATCAATAATGTAAATCCCTATTTGGTTGCTCTGATATACGCTGGTGACAGGTTTAATGCAAAGCCTATGATTGAAGGCTGGCTTGATCAAAACTATACTGTAATTCTTGACAGGTATGTTTATTCAAATATTGCATACCAGTGTGCCAAACTAAATTTACCTGAGGAAAAAGAGTTGTTGAAAAGGTGGATTATTGCCACCGAATTTGGTTATTTTAAACTTCCAACCCCTGATTTAAATATATTTCTTGATGTGCCATTTAAATTTACAAAACAAAAATTGTCTGAACATCGAACCGGCAAAGACAGGTCATATCTTGAAGGTAAAAGGGACATACATGAGGAAGATATAAATTTTCAGCTTAATGTGAGAGACATGTATTTATCCCTTATTAATAATTGGTTTGTAAAGGTCGATTGCTGTGAGGATGAGGATACAATGCTTCCTCCGGGTAAAATTTTTGATAAGATTATTGATCTTGTGAATTCGAAAATAATAATTAAAACAGACTAACTATGAGATTCCTCCGGATTTTGGCAAGAATTGTACCTGGCCTGGTTTTTATTTTTTCAGGCTTTGTAAAGGGCATAGACCCTATGGGTTCAGCAATAAAATTTACAGAGTATTTTGAAGTATTTCATATGCCATGGTTGGTAAATTCAGCACTGGCATTATCCTTTCTTCAGAGTATTGCTGAAATACTGATAGGTTTTTGTCTGGTTACAGGACTCAGAATGGTGCTAACCTCATGGGCCACACTCATTTTTATGGGGTTTTTCACAATATTGACATTTTACAGCGCCCTTTTTAATCCTGTATCTGACTGCGGGTGTTTTGGTGACGCCCTGGTTCTCTCGAACTGGCAAACTTTTTATAAGAATATATTTCTTCTCTTACTGGCCTTTATAATATTCCTGGTACGACATAAATATAAACCATATTCTACTGCAGTAAAAGAGTGGGTAATAGTTATCTTTGCTGCTTTTCTGGCATTTAGTCTGTTTTTATATTCTTACCATCATAATCCTATCCTCGATTTTCGTCCTTATAATATTGGCACCCATATTCAATCAAAAATGATTATACCGCAAGGTGTACCTTCAGATGAATATAAGACAACACTTTATTATAAAAAAGACGGGGTTACAAAAGAATTTACACTTCAAAATTACCCGTGGCGCGATACTTCCTGGAAATGGGTAAACACTAAGTCTGAACTTGTTAAAAAAGGTTATTCGCCTCCTATCCATGGCTTTAGTATTACCACTGAAGGAGGTGAAGAATTAACAAATGAAATTTTGGCCGACACAGGTTATTCCTTTATTTTCATATCGTATGATATTTCATTGATGAATCCGGGTTTATGGGTAAAGATTAAAGATTATTATAAGTTTTCAAAAGACAATAATCATAATTTTTATTTTGTCACCTCATCCAATACTGATTATGTCAGGAAAACCAAGTCATTTTATAATCTGCCCTTTGATTTTGTGTATTCTGACCAAACGGCACTTAAAACTATAACACGTTCGAATCCTGGACTTATGTTATTAAAGGATGGTGTAATAATTCAAAAATGGCATTATAATGATTTCCCGGATACCGCTTATTTCAAAGGAAACATCCTTTCAAAAATTATATCCAAATATAACCATGATGAGGAATTGACCAAGATTGGAATTACAGTCATTATATTTTTATTAATAGTGATCTGCTTATTAAGATTCAGAAAAAAAATATAAAATAATAAACTTTATACAATTAACTGTATAAATACATATATGTAATTTAACTACAGACAAATAATTTGATAAAATATTTAATCCGGAAATTCATTCACAGCCTTTTTATTATTTGGGGAGTATTAACTTTAATATTTTTACTGTTTAATGTTCTTCCCGGTGATCCGGCACTTATGATATCCGGACAGCGATCGGATTCTGCTACCATTTCTTCGATCAGAAAAGAACTGGGACTTGATAAGCCAAGATGGGAACAATATTGCAAATATCTGAATGATGTATCCCCTGTTTCAGTTCATGAAATTCTAAATAAGAAAAGTTATTTTTATCTGGATAAAACAGAATATGCCCCGTTCAAAATTATTGCATTATTAAACAGTCATTTATCATTTGTTATAAAATTACCATACCTGCACCGCAGTTATCAAAGTAAAAGAAGGGTTACAGAAATGATAGCAGAAACACTGCCAAATACTTTTATCCTGGCTGTTGTTTCAATGTTTTTCTCAACAATATTAGGCATATTTTTAGGTATTCAGGTTGCAAAAAACAAAGATACATGGAAGGACAGGGTAATATTGATTTTCTCAACCCTTGGTATGTCTTTACCATCCTTTTTTGCTGCTATACTAATAGGATGGTTTTTCGCTTTTGTATTAGGACGCTACACACATTTAAACCTTACCGGTAACCTGGTGGTAATAGATGATTTTGGGGAAGGCTGCCATTACCGATGGAGAAATCTTATTCTACCTTCTTTTACACTAGGTATAAGACCGTTATCAGTAATAATCCAGCTTACGCGCAATTCATTACTTGAATCCCTTTCACAGGATTACATCAGAACAGCCAGAGCCAAAGGTCTGACTGAAAGTAAAGTTATATATAAACACGCATTGAAAAACGCATTAAATCCTGTTATAACATCTATATCCGGATGGTTTGCCTCATTAATGGCAGGAGTTGTATTCATTGAATACATATTCGCATGGAAAGGTATTGGTTACTTGATAGTCGATGCATTAACAAATTATGATCTTCCTGTCGTCCTGGGCTGTGTGATGACCATATCTGTTATTTTTGTTATTGTAAATATTGTTGTGGATATTCTGTATGCAGCTATAGATCCCCGGGTGAGGCTGTACTGAAATGATGTACGGATGTGCAGATGTGAAACTGCACAAATGTGCAGTTGTGCAAATGAAAATGTGAACTCAATATTTTATTTTTAATTTGTTGTGGGTTCTTGGATTAAACCCATAAAAATTATACTGTTGGTGGTGGTTTCCTTTATTGCAAAAATAAATGGCTTATTTACGTCAAAAATAATAGGCTGGGGACTTAGGTTAGGATTGGCAACAGTCGCAACAATACCTACAGCTGTCACTGCAGAAGCAGTAGTTCCTTTTTCATTTACCTGAAGGTAAGTTTTGTGATATACCAGGGATATAGATAAATCATGTTTGCCATCGATACCTGAAAAATCAGCAGTATCAGAAAAAGCTATCCCCATACCCATTAAAGTTAAAACGTTATTTAACATATTACCATATGATAAGGTAAATTTGGGGAGGTAAACCTGAACATCAGTGTTACTTTGCATGTCTGCATTCCAGGCATTCCAGTTAGACTGATTGAGTTCGTGTAAAATTGAAGTACAATTATGGCTTCCATTTGGTAAGAGAATAACCATGCTGAAATTACCATTTCCATATGTCAGTTCTACTGAGGAAAACAAACTGTTTGAATAATAACTGAGCTTGCTTCGTTGAACCATAAAATTGGCTGAAGTGGTTGAGCCGTCAGACAGATAAAAATTTCCGGGTGCCGTTTGTGAAGAGTCAAAAGCAGTAGCCCACGTTCCCTTGAAGTATACAGCATTTAGTAAAAACATTACAATGTCGGGTGGAATTGATGATATTATTTGATTAATGGTTCCGTATGTCTTTGTGCTCACCCAGTTATTTATAAGATTAACAGTAGCAGGATTGCTAAAATCAGCGGATGTAACCTCGGCGTTAAAATAAGTTTTATTAATATTTATGAAACTGTCTTCAACATTAAAGCTTTTATTTGTGTACCAGATTGAATTGGCAATATTCATTATTACATTGGGATCACAGTTTTGAAGTGTTTGCATTAATCCCTGACATGACTGATTTATTTCAGTTTTATCCATATTCTTATAGCCCAGGGTAGTCTGCATGGCAGTTGCTGTTTGTGTAGCGGCACCATTGTATGTCATCGTCAATGCAAGGGAAACACTTAAAGGAGATATAAATACGTTACTGTCAGCACTAACAGAAGAGGCAAGGTTCTGAAACAAAGTCAGGCCAAAGGAATTAGAAGAAAGGAGTACCGATTTTTCTGTTTCTGAAAAATTAAGCGATGGCTTTACGTTGTCGGCGTTGTTTTTTTTACAAGAAATAACAGCAGCTATACTTAGGATTAAAATAGTGAGGATTTTACTTTTTTTCATCTGAAATAATTTATTTATATGTCAAGATGGAACTCGCATTAAATAATTTAAAAATAAGATGATGCTTGTTTCGAAACGGTTTATTTAACATGTAAAATTATAAAGATTTTTTTGAAATAATCTTACATTTATAGAAATATAATTTATATACTAACTACTTACAAATAAACTCAGTCTATTTATTTCAACTGTCTATGTACCAGAAAGATTTTATACTTAGAATAATTGAGGAATTTTTTACATTTCTTTCCCGGATTTTGAAACTTAAATCCGGGAAAGAATATGAAAAAGCACTGGAATTAATCGATGAGGCTGCAAAATATTTTCTTAAAATTAACCTTAACGAAGTTGTTCAAAATGGACAACTTAACGAAGAAATTCTTTCTACGTTAAGTTTTGATCAGTTGAAAATCCTTGCAGAATTATTAAAAGTTAAAGCTGACATATTTAATGAGACCAACCTTCGTTTTTCAGCAGTTTCAAATTACCAATTCTCACTCGGTTTGTACGAACACATTCAGTCCTCCTCAGGTAATTACTCTGTAGAGGTAGCAGATAAAATTCTTGAAATAAAGAGAATATTAGTTGATTATAAATGACTAATTTATGCATTAGGTCTAATTCTAAAAAGCATTATAATTATGGTATTGGTATCAGGTCACTTTATTTCATTGGGAAAACAATGGTTTCATAATATATTTTAGTATTTATATTATTTTTAATCTATTGATCGAAAGGATATTATAATCAGTAATTGTAATTAATATAAACTAACATCAATTGTATCTTACTAAAAGTATTGCAACTCATTAATTATATACTCTATAACATACGCAATATCAATTATATAACTTTGACGGGGTGTTTTTAACATTAATTTAATTAATTTTTCTTGGATTTGATAGAAACATCGTCTAGTTTTAACAGATAATTTGTCTTTTGCAAGATATAGAAAGTTAGCAGTAATACTTGTAAATAGACACTCAACAATTAAAAATGTGTTTTTCGTTTAAAGTAAATATTTTTATTGTAAAACACATGTATGTTATTTGATATAAAATATTAGTAAAATATAGCAGATTGGTTTTTAAGAATATTAAATCTCTCGATTCTTTTACTTATGTGCTTAACAGGAAGTCTCAGAGTTATTTAAATACATGGGAACAATCTATTAATTTTAGTTTTTACAGGAGTTATGTTAATTATACTATCGTAACAAACTGGAATAATTTTCTCTTAGACGGAAATAAAACCACCCCATCTGACCCAGCCAATTTCCCAGGTGGTGATGCTTGGTGGCAAGGTGAATTCAATGAAGGAGGTATAAATTATAAAATTGTTTTTCAAGCAAACGTTGCAACTAACATATCTGGTAGATGGTTTATTGATGTACAAAATTATTTGACACATCAAAGTGGAAGTAGTTGGCCACCTGCTGGTCAAACAGTTGAGAAATGTTCAAATGTAAGTTTTCAGGTTAATATAAACAATTCAGTCTGGATTTCTGGATATATGTGGTGTGACGGACCTACCTATTCCGGAGATCCATTATATGTTTATAATGCTCCTGGTGATGGATCATCATTATCTGGCGCAACCTATGGAACTTTGGGCTATTCTAAACTTGCAGATGCTGTTACACTTTGGGATAATGATAATCTAAAGATTACTAAATAATTAATATATATTGATTGATTAATAAAGCAGAAGTAGCGTAAAATACGCTACTTCATAAATTAATAGGTTATGATTAAGGCCCATGCTTGCATATGCTTTTTGTTAATAAATTTATTTGCATATTCACAAAACTTTACAATTTCAGGTTTTATACAGGATGCACAAAGCAAGGAACGACTTATAAATGCAACTTTATATAACATAAATACCCAGAAAGTTAGCATAAGCAATGAACAGGGTTATTATAGCACTGAGGTCGGCAAGGGACTGGCTGTCCTAAAAGTTTCATATGTTGGTTATACCCCTGATACTTTGAGGATCCAGGTTAAAAATGATACTTTTCTGATATGCGGTCTTAAATCCTCCAATAAAATCAATGAGGTTACTGTGACCGGACAATCCAGACCATTATCTTATAATTCAGAAAATATTCTAGCCAGTGAACTTGCAAAACTCCCTGTAATTGCAAGTGAACCGGACATTCTGAAAACATTGCAGCTGTTACCTGGAATACAGTCTACTTCCGAAGGGCAGGCCGGATTCTCAGTGATGGGAGGTGACGATTATCAGAATTTAGTACTTCTGGATGGAGTTCCTGTTTATAACCCGTATCACCTTTTTGGATTTTTTTCTATTTTTAATGATAAGGCTATACAGGACATTACCCTTTACAAAGGCGATTTTCCGGCAAGGTATGGAGGCCGCTTATCATCAGTGCTTGATATACAGACAAAGGAGGGAAATTCGGATCATCTTTGCGGCTCAGCTTCTGTAGGGTTGCTGGCATCGTCAGGTAACCTGGAAGGCCCACTTTTTGGTCAAAATACCACTTTTTTTGTGTCTGCACGGGTTTCATATCTTGATATCGTGGCCGCGCCTTTAATCAAATATTTTTCGGGATACGATGCTGCCAGTTATCAGTTTTATGATGTTAATGCAAAAATAACGCACCGGTTTAGTAACAAAGACAAATTAATATTCAGCTTTTACAATAGTTATGACTATGGATCTACATCCAATGCTGATGATTTTTCATATTTTTTCCAGGACCAAAGTTTAAGCTGGGGCAACTGGCTTGGATCGGTTACCTGGAACCATATTATCAATTCTAAATTATTCCTCTATACAATTTCTCATTACAGCCAATACAATTATTTTTCAGGCAATTCATACGATCAGGAATTTAACACTTCCAGTTCTAATACTACAAGTAATTATCAATCTACAATTTATGATGCTGGCATAAATACTAACCTAACATGGTTTCATTCATCGGTGCTAACAATGAGGGCAGGTATTGGCTATAACCTTCAGATCTTCCGCCCTGGGGTTGAAAGTACTTATAGCAGTGATCTCAACAGCACAGGACAATTGTTCAATGAATCAAATACAGTTGGAAATGTGTTAAGCATGTCAAATGAAATTGATTGTTATTCTGACAATGACATACAAATTCACAAGAATCTTATTTTACATGCCGGATTAAGGTATACCGAGTATAAAAACAATGTCTTTTACAATAATGTTGATCCCCGTTTAAACCTTGAGTATTTCAAAGAAAGATTAAAGCTTGGGTTATCTTTTACGGTTGCTCATCAATACAATCACTTGTTAACCACCTCCAGTATCAGTGAAGCAACAGATTTATGGGTGCCCTCAACTACAGGAGTATTGCCGGAAGAGGCGATGCAATATTCCCTTAATTCGGAATATAGATTGAATAATACCTATACTTTAAAAGGAGACCTGTATTACAAAACGTTCAATAACCTACTTGCATACCAGGATGGTGCATCTTATCTATCAGCCACTTCCTGGCAGGATGTAGTAACATCCGGTACTGGTTTTTCACGCGGACTATGCCTGACATTGGAAAAGAAAGAAGGTAACACAACTGGTTGGATAACCTATACCCTTTCTAAAACACAAAGGCAGTTTGCACTTATAAACAACGGAAACCCCTTCCCGTTTGACTTCGACCACAGGCACGATTTTAAGGTTGTATTAATGCATAAATTTTCTGCAAAGTTCGAAGGAAGCTGCACATGGGTTTATCATACAGGTAATTATGTTAATTATGGAAATGTTTTGGATGAAGGTCTTTATGTTTATGTTTCGCGAAATGGATACGAATTACCTGCATACCAGCGGCTGGACCTGGACATAAATTACCATGTAAGAAAGAAAAACCGGGAAAGCATCTTCACCTTTAGTATTTATAATGCCTATAACAATAAAAATATTTATAATATAGAATATGCCACTAACCTGTACCTGAATGGTGTAGGACCAAACCAGCCGGCGTATATAGTAATACAGCAGTCTTTGTTCCCTATAATACCTTCATTATCGTACAAAATTAATTTTAAGTAAAATGTATATAGACTTTATTTTTTAGAAAATTGAGATATTCAAATATAAATTCAAATGAAAGCTTATATATTAATAATCGTAATAATATGTACAATAATATATTCAGGATGCGAAAAATCAGGAGAAACAGCAAGTAGTAATTCAACTTCAGTTTTTCCTTATTACCTTGAGGCATATCTTCAAACAGGGAAATATGCCACAGTACATATCAGTCAGACAACCAGTTTATCGACGACCCAGAATGTATCTGATTTTTTTGCAATGGATTCTGATACCGTAGTCAGGTTTTACAGTCATTTTCACGCACTGTTATTAAAGGATGGGTTAGTTGTGGATTCGTTGACAGGACCTTATGACGATAATTATGTATATTGGCGGCAAGCTAATTTTTTCTGGGGTAACTGGTATTTTTTAAAGGGAAATAAACATGTCATTCAACAGGGAGGTAATTATCAAATGGTAGTTAAACTTCAAGGGCATCCAAATATGATTGCATCATGCATTGTTCCGGATGTTGTTCCAATAAAGAGCTTAGATACTGTTAATAACCGACCAACTTCGAGTAATCATTTTTTAGACAGTCTGCTTCAGACAAGTAATGTAAGTCCTGTATTTATATTAACTTTTCAAGACCCCCCGGGACGTCAAAATTATTATGGGCTCGAATGTTTTAGCGTGTGGAAATCTTCATATTATAGAAGCCGTAATATTACTGGACCAATAACTTATACCTGGAATCTTGTTGTTTTGCAAGACAATCCAATATTTGATAATCATTGGAATGACAATACAACCTGGACTTATTGGCCATCTCTTGGATTTTTTAGTGATAAGCTTTTTGAAGGGCAAACTGAATCCTTTGGTTTTTCTGCAGGAAGCAGTGTTGAAGACAGTTTGATTGCCGTTCACCTTGTCAGCTTGTCAGAGGGATATTATCAGAGGCTTTTAACTACATATTTATTTATGATGAATTCAATAAATATGTATTCTTCTCCTGTACCCATATACAGTAACTTTTCGAATGCCGTAGGTTTTTTGGCAGGGCGAACTGTAGCAAGCGATACTTTTAATTTAGTAACAAAACAAATTTATTACCAATCAAATAATATTATAAATAACACAGTTATAATTAAACATTAGGCATTAGTCGCCAGAATTTTAAAAACAATAAAATATGAAAACGCAAATCTTAAAATATTGGTTTTTAGGTTTAATTACACTTATTTTATTATCCTGCAAAAAGGAACCGGGAAGGAATTTAACAGGATGGTCTACAATTTATCAAGTAACTAAAAATTATCATGATCCTGAGGTGAGGGCAATTGCAGAAGATAAGAATGGAAGTATCTGGGTTTCATCTGGTGGAATTGTAATAAATTATAATGGATCTGTTTGTGTGACTGATACTTTAACTAACAATTGGCTGGCCTATGTTACAAGTATAGCTGTAGATGCTCATAACAATAAATGGTTTGGTATCAACCAAGATCCTGCATATAACAATTATCAACAGTCAAATATCGCTTTGGTTAAGTATGATGGCATAAACTGGATTACATTTAATAAAACTAACAGTGGATTAAAAAGTAATTTTATATTATCACTTGCAGTAGATTCATTAAATGATATTTGGATTGGGACACAGGATGCAGGGGTGTCGACATTTGATGGCACAAACTGGATAAACTACAATAAAGGAAATGGTTTATCTAATAATTGGGTCACATGCATATACATAGATAAACAAGGAAACAAATGGTTTGGTACAGACGGAGGTGGAGTGTGTGAATTTAATGACACAAAATGGACATACTTTACAATGAATGATGGGTTAGCAGATAATTTCATTTACTCAATTAATTTTGATCAACAAGGAAATAAATGGTTTGTTACAGACATTGGATTAACCAAGTATGACGGGACAAAATTGATAACATACAACAATTCAAATTCCGGGATATTTCCGTACTCGTCGATTAATCTAATTGATTTCGATTCATCCCAAAATATTTGGATTGCATTTTATGGTGGTGTAGCAAAATTTAATGGTTCCAACTGGGCTACTTATAATCAATCAAATTCGGGATTATCCGGGAAAAATGTTTATTGCATTTTAATAGATGCCCAGGGTAATAAATGGTTTGGGACCGACAATGGTTTAAATGAATTTAAAGATTAACAACCAGGTTTTAAACATTAATATATTGGACAAAACTCGTATATATCAATTACTTGATAAACCAAATTTACAGAATTTCAAAGCACCTTTATATATATACTATTCACTATCTTTCACTTATATCCAAAAGCTAGTTATTAGTAATCAGTGATTTGCCATTAGTCGTCAGTCATTAGAAACCAAAGTCAAAAGCGTTTTACATATGCATGGCAATAAGGGGTCGATCCTTTATGTTCGTAATATTGCTGATGATACTCTTCAGCACGCCAGAAGGTGGTAGCCGGTTCCAGTTTTGTTGCAACCTTGAATCCTTTTCCTTTAAGGATATTAATCAAATTCTCAGCTACCTGTTTCTGTTCGTCGTTCAAATAAAATATCTCAGAGCGGTATTGATCACCATAATCAGGTCCCTGTCTGTCTACCTGTGTGGGATCGTGAATTTCAAAGAACAGCCTTGCAATTTTTTCATATGTGGTTTTGGAAGGGTCGAAGACAATTCTTACTGCCTCCGCGTAACCGGTGGTGTGGGAGCAGACTTCTTCATATGAAGGTTTCCCTTTTGAATGTCCTCCGATATAACCTACTTCAGTAGATATAACTCCGGGTGCCTGATGCATGTAATATTCCACCCCCCAGAAACAGCCACCTGCAACAATAGCAGTATCTGTGGCCGGATCGGATGATTGATTAACTGCAGATCCCGCAGGAATAAAATCAAGAGAAATGGAATTTACGCAATGCCTTACATTTTTATCTGTAAAATGTTCTCCGGTGAATACATGTCCCAAATGTGCTCCGCAATGGGCACAGGTTATTTCAGTCCTCATGCCGTCAGGATCAGGTGTACGTTTAACTGCACCTGGTATTTCATCATCAAAACTGGGCCATCCGCAATCGGATTTAAATTTGGAAGACGATTTGTACAAAGGGGTTCTGCATCTTTTACAAACATAAATACCATTGTCAAATGTATTTACATACTTACCTGTAAATGGCATTTCAGTACCCTTATGTATAATAACTCGTTCTTCTTCCGGAGTAAGTTTTGTATAACTCATATTATTATCATTATTTAATTTACTATTATTTTGAGTACACCCGTATGTTCCAATTAACAATAACAGGATCAAACATAAAATATTTTTCATGATTATGTTATTTTTAGTTAAATTTTGTGTTTATTTTTTTCAATATTTTTTCCAATGTTTTGTACGGGTAAAATTATACTTGCTTTGTCACATAATCATTAAAACTTAATCACCAATTTATAACAATTTTAAGGGTCTAATGTTGGCCAGGTGCAGTATTTAAAAATTTTTTGTCAATTATTGATAATATCAGTTGTTTTTTTGTAAATTTAATTAAATGATAATTAATACCCCATGGCAGTGAATATCTTCAATGTATATATTTTAATATGATTAGAATTTAGGAGATATAATAATCAAAACTAAATAAATACAAGAAATGAAATTATTTACACGGAATATATTCCTTACGATATGCATTTTTTCTTTTTTTAATGTTAAAGCTCAGGAAACCGAATCCATTGGTAATTTGGAAAGTCAGGTTTTAAAATATGAAAAGGAAGGGAATTCACTGGAACTGGCACGTTGTCAGGTAAAATTAGGGTTCCTGTACAATGAATCAAACAATATTCCCAAAGCACTGGAATATTTAAGTAAAGCAATACAAACAAATGAAAGCCTGGGAAATATAAACGCTGTAAAAAATTTATGCACTAATATCGGGATGATATATTCCCAAACAGGAAACTACGATCAGGCAATAGTTTTTTTTAAAAAATCGCTTAAGATAAATGAGAAACAAGGTAAGAAACCTGATATTGTTTCTGATTTGATAAATATCGCCTTGGCACAGCAATCAGCCAGGAACTACACTGAATCAAACGAAAATCTGGAAAGAGCTTTAACTCTTGCCCAGGAATTGAATGATTTAATCTCCTTAAAAAACAGTTATGGAATTTTATCAGAAAACTATGATAAATTAGGTAATAGTGATAAATCCAAAGAATATTTTGAATTGGCGACAACTATTAAGAATCATTTGCAAAAAGAGGAAATAAAACATTTGGATACCCGCACCAAGGAAGCAGAAGCTGAAACTTTTGCCAAGGAGGTAGAAATTCAAAGTAAAGATAAGACAATTAAACAAATCACTCATGAACAGCAGCTTACTCTCGATTTATTAAATAAGCAAAAAGAATTGACCGAACTTAAACAAAAAGAATTCAATGATCTTGAAAAGTTGCATAAAGCAAGACAGAGAGCTGTATTTCTTATCATAGGATCCCTTTCACTTATCCTTCTGGTTGTTATTTCATCACTTATTATTATATCGAAGCATTTACGCGAAAAAAAGTTAGCAAATATAAAGCTTGAACAAAATAACATTCAAATTCTGGAACAAAAAAATGAGATTGAACACCAGAGAGATCTTGCCAATATACAAACAAAGAAAATAACCGACAGTATTTTGTATGCACAGAGAATACAAAATGCTGTATTACCTCCTGTGTCGGCTATTGAGAGGGCACTGCCTGAAATTTTTATTTTATTTAAGCCAAGGGACATAGTTAGCGGCGATTTTTACTGGATGACAGAAAAGGAAGGAATAGTTCTTATGGCTGTGGTTGACTGCACCGGACACGGGGTGCCAGGCGCCTTTATGAGCATGCTCGGTATTGCTTTCTTAAATGATATAATTAATAAAACCACTTTTAACAGGCATATCCGTTCTCTGAATGCAGCTGATATATTAAATCAGCTTAAAAACATGGTTATTAATTCATTGCATCAATCAGGCAAGCCCACTGAAAATAAGGATGGTATGGATATATCCTTATGTATCATAGACTTTGAACGTAAACACCTGCAGTTCGCAGGGGCGCATAATCCAATATATATAATTCGTAAACAAAACCTTATACAACTTAACGGTGATCCTATGCCCATAGGTGTTTACAAAGCTTCACAGGAGTCGTTTACAAACCAAAACTTCGAGCTTGATGAGGACGATATGATATACATGTTTACAGATGGTTATTATGATCAGCTGGGTGGACCGAAAGGATTGAAAATGCTCAGTTCGGTCTTCAGAAATTATATCATTGAAATTTGTGATAAACCGGTAAATGAACAAAAGAAATTGCTTGAAGATTATTACGTCCAATACAAGGGTAATCGTCAGCAGATTGATGATGTTACAGTAATAGGATTTAAATTTAAGGAGGTATATAAGATATCCAATACTCCTCAGTTTAAACTTTGGCATGATAAAAGAATCCTTATAGCAGAAGATGTTGAAATAAACTTTATGCTTTTGGTTGAAGCCCTCAAACCCACAAAAGCAAAAATTTTCAGGGTTGAAAACGGACGCGATGCTGTCGAGTTTTGCCGGAATAATGAACTGGATCTGGTTCTTATGGATATACACATGCCCATTATGGATGGAATAGAAGCAACAAGGCGAATCAGAAGCTTCAATCCTGATGTTCCTATAATTGCACAAACTGCTGTTGGTACCCAGGACGATATTGACAATATAATGAAGGCAGGTTGTAATGATATCATTCAGAAGCCTATTGATTTAAAAATCTTTTTATCTACCATAAGGAAAATTATTATGAAACCATCGTAACAGTGCATAAATAATTTAAAGAATAAGAATTACCAATTATGAGAAAATTAAATATAAATGCTGATGAGTCAACTCCTAAAATTGTTATGGACAAGGAGAATAATATTTTTGAAATCAATGGAATATCCTTACCTGAAGATGTTATAACTTTTTATGAACCAGTGCTTAACTGGATAAATGATTATTTAAGGGAGCCAAACCTGTCTACAGAAATCAGTATTAGTCTGAGTTATTTTAATACATCATCCTCAAAAATAATACTAGAAATACTTTCGTTGTTTGATATTTTGTCTGAAAGAGGATTGGTTGTTTCAACAAACTGGCATTATCTGGAAATGGACGATGACATGCTGTCTACCGGGAAAGAATTTAAAAGTATGTTGAAGATGCCTTTTAATTTTGTACCTTATACTTCTTAAAAGAAAAAGAACCCGGTTATGAAAAATTGGATTTTTATAATATATTTTATTTTAGGTATTTCTGTAAATGGAATTACACAAAAGCTTGTTATACCCGAAAAAAAAATGTACGAATCACCTGATGGTAAAATATATGTACAAAAAGACCTGCCGGTTTATTTCCGGATCGGCACTGACCCTGATGACCCCACAAGCACAGTACAGCTTAACAGTGAAACTACTTCGAAATATGCAAATCCTATGTATTTTGATACCGAGGGTCTTAATACATTACGATCACCTTATGCTGTAGATAAAGTGACCAAAAAAGTTATACTACCAAAACAGGATATTATTTTTGAAATATATGCTGATAGCCATTCTCCTGTTTCATCTGTACATTTTGGAGACACTAAGATTTTAAAAAAGAACGGCAAAATACATCTGAATGGTACAATTCCTGTAACTATTACCGCCAGGGATGAGCTATCAGGAGTTGATAAGATCATGTACTCCCTAGATTCTTCTGATTATCAAGAATATACCACTCCGTTGGGTCTTAATATTGAAAAAGAGTATATTTTAAAATATTATTCGTTTGATAATGTAGGAAATACAGAAAATGTTAAGAGAGTTGTTATAGTAATTGATAAAACCAAGCCTAAAACCAATATAGAAATCCAGGGCGATAAATTTGATAATATATTATCGGGAAGATCAGCAATAGTGATTAATACAGAACCTGATGCAAGTGGTATAGCCAGAACAGTTATTAAATTTGATGACCATGCAGAACATACTTATTCAGGACCGATCAGTATGGCTCTTTTAACCCAGGGTGATCACAAATTAATTTATTATTCAATTGATAATGTTGGTAACCAGGAAGATAGCCATGAATTTAATTTTTATGTGGACAAAACCCCGCCTACTATTATTCAGGATATTATAGGGAAAAGTATTCTGGTTAACGGAAAAGAGTATTCTTCCGGTCAATCAATGCTTAAAATCACTGCTATTGATAATAAAGCCGGTGTTAAAGAAGTATTTTATTCTATTAATAACGGGAAATTTACGCTTTATAATAAACCAATATTATTAAGTTCAGTAAAAGGAATTTTTAATGTTAAAGTTTATGCTACTGACAATGTAAATAACAAAAGTGAAATAAATGACAATGCGAATCCTTTAAAGATACCTTACATAGATCTTTCTGGTCCTGTGATGCATTATTCATTTACAGGTCCCGTGTTTATTTCAGGGGATACTGTTTATATAAACAACAAAACCCTTATTCACCTGAGCGCTATCGATAATGAATCGGGATTAAATAATATTCAGTACAGTATAGATAATGGTACCGAAAGTACTTATAATAAACCTTTTTCTATAGAAAAAGAAGGTACACATTTTATTAAATTTACAGGTACTGATAATGTTGATAACACAACTACTTCTTCTTTTAAAGTTATAACCGATAATACAGGACCGGTTATTTATCCCAGGTTTAGTACTTTGCCAGTAGGAAACGGTGATGAAAAAGACACTGCAGTGAAGTTATACCCTCCACATGTTGTTCTGTTTGTAGCGGCTACTGATTTGGGAGCAGGATATGACCATATGCTTTATTCTATAAATAAATTACCTTATGTAATATTTAGTGGTTTCCTGAATGGATTTGGTAATTCAAATGACATTACTATTAAAGCTTATGATAAGTTAGGGAATGAAACTGTTGGTAAAGTAAAATTTAATGTGAAATAATATGACAAAAGGTGAAATACATACGCAAAAAGGTGTAATGAAAGTTGATTTTTATGATACAGATGCCCCTAATACGGTGGCAAATTTTGTAAAACTTTCAAAATCCGGATTTTATAACGGACTAACTTTTCACAGGGTAATCCCTGATTTTGTAATTCAGGGGGGGTGTCCAAACGGAACAGGTACAGGCGGACCAGGATACAAAATTAAATGTGAACTTGATGGTGGAAACCAGTATCATGACAGGGGAGTTTTATCCATGGCCCATGCCGGTAGAAACACCGGAGGTTCACAGTTTTTTATCTGTCACAGCAGAACCAACACCAAACACCTGGACCGCCAGCATACCTGTTTTGGAAAGGTATATGAAGGACTTGAAGTTATAGATGCCATCAGGCAGGGAGATAAGATAGATAAGATCGTAATAATAGAAGAAGCATAATCGATTTTTGATTTTTGATTTAATATTTACACCCAAATCAAAAATCTAAAATCTAAAATTTAAAATTATTTCAGTTTGTAAGGATCATTCTTTTAGTATCAGCAACAACTCCGTCTGTTATTAATGTGTAAATATACATACCTGCAACAAGGCTGTTTCCATAAACGGTAATACTTGATTTTCCTCTGTCTGCAATAGGCATGGATTTTATCTCGATTCCTTCCAGATTATAAATATATAAGACTGCATTAATTACATTATCAGGTATATAATATCCAATTGATGTATTCTGATTAAATGGATTAGGTGCATTTTGTTCTAAAGAAGCAGACTGTTGGTTAATATTCCTGGAATTATCATAAATTGTTGAATGGGGAACTTCATTATTTTCATTAGTTGTGGTTGAGTTTCCGCAACATTTAGATAACTTTGTAGTTAACGCATTAATTTGATTAGCAAAATTCAAGCTATCATTACTTATCTTATTTTTTAAATAGCTTAATGCATTTGAATAATTTGTACTGTCAGTTAATGCTTTTATAGTTAATTGTTTAATTGATTCTACCAACACAGGAATCAAACCTGTGTAGTTTAGTAATTCACTTTTTGAGCTGTCATTTGAAGTAACCAGGTTTGGAAATATTTTTTGAACATCCTGGGCAATAAACCCATATTGAATTGCACTAACTGACGTCTTAGTTATTGAATCAGCAGTATTTCTTAAGTTATAAGACACACCTTTTAATAGTTTTATGTAATTTAAACAATTCTTAAGTGGTTGAATATTAGTTGCTAAATTACTATCAGAAATTTGATAACAGTTTTGAATCTGTATGTCATTAAAGTTTCTATTATCATTGTTGTAAAATACCAGGGTACCTGATGGAGACCATAATCTTGGATATTGATTACTGAAATCAAATTTTAAAATGGTATTATCCCATCCCTTATAACTGTTGTTACCAAAAAAGAAGTACCTGCCATAAAAACTTGCATCGTATCCTGTTGGAATTATCGATCCGGTTGCAACGGCACCTGTACTTAGTACTTTTATCTGAGCATATATTCCCACATCGAGTATCGTTAAGGCAACAACAAGAAAAACTTTTAGTATTTTCATCGGAATATAATTTTAAATATTTTATTACCAGTTATTACTATTTACAGTATTTGGTACTACAGTACCACTGAAGGAACTGCCGGCTTCTACTGTGAATCCGGGACCCAGATTAATAATAGACCTTGCTACCACATTAATATTTGCTTTATTTTTAACTGAAACATTTGTGAGGTTAGCTGAATATCCTGCTTTAAATGTGTTTGTACCTGTCATTTCCGAGTTGTTCATATTTTTTGTTCCGGCTATAACAACGCAATTATATGCATTTATACGTCCGGCACCGAGCATACCTGCATATTTGGCCTCATCATTAATGGGATCTGCGCAGCTTTTGATAATTGCTTTGGCTTCAGCAGGAGTGAGGAAAGGATCGACACTTTTCATAAGTGCACATACTCCGGCAACCTGGGGAGTAGCAAATGATGTTCCGCAAAACCCACCATAATAAGGCCAGGTATTGGCAGTGCCATTCGAATTTTCAGTACAGGCTGCTCCGATAACATTATAACCCGGTGCACATATATCTACCTGCGGATAATAGGAATGAGTTATTTCTGTTCCATTAAGAAAAAATTGATGGTTGTCCATAGAATCTGTGCTGGAAACCATTATTACCCTGTTGTCAAAAAGATTTGTAAAAGGCACACCGGATCCGAAGGGGGGTTGGTTATTGTTATTTGTACTGCATGAAGGTCCCTCCAATCCATTTCCCGCAGCTGCAACAATTATTGTTCCTGCATTTAAAATTTCTTCTATATACAATGAATCAGTGGTTTTATCCGCCCTGCTATATTCAGGATTATTATAACACCAGGCAATGTTGGAAATTCCATATACCCAACTAATAGACAATACATCAGCATGCAATACATCGGCAGCATAGGCAGCCCCGGCAGTGCCATCATTATCGTCCAATGCATATAACATAGTGTTAAATCCAACAGATGCCATCTGACCACCTCCATTTGTCTGAGCTCCTGCAAAACTAGCAGTAGTTGTGCCATGATTATCCTTAGAAGGATCGGTGTCAAAAGTAATATCAGACCCGTCATTTAAACTGGCAATATATGGATCCGTATAGGGGTGTCCGTTTGGATTGTTAATTTTATAGGTCAGATCAGGGTGGTAAGGATCAAACCAGGAATCTTCCACGGCAATGTATATATCTGAAGATCCATGCGTTATATCCCAGGCTTTATAAGCCTTAGTTTTATAAAGGTTCCATTGCCATTCCAGTGTATCCTGAAGAGTAAGAGTCCAAAAATAATCAGAAGGATTGTAAAAATGTATTACAGGCGGATGAGAGGAAATATTTGAAAATAAATCATTTGCATTATTTATTATATCCTTTTTCATTGAATCTTCATCATCAAAATATTTAATATCATATATTTTACGTAGTTCAGGGTTTTTTGCAAATGGAGCTTCCTGAACATATGAATAAACATTATGTTTTTTAAAAATCCTGTTGAGTTTATCATTATTGGTGAAATTGCCAGCATTTTGCAATATAGCCGGCTTTGCATTTTCAGATTTAATCCATACTCTGGCCCTGTTTGTCTGAGCCGATATTGTAACATTTAAAAAAAGTAATATGAATAAAGGAATACTTTTCATTTTATTTTATTATACCACTTGATTATTACTTTACTATAAACTTACCGGAATTTCCATTTATATTTAAAATGTACAAACCTGATGTTAAATGATTACCTGAGTATTTAAACAAATTCCCTGAGGTATTGGTTTCAAATATTTTTTTTCCTGTTATATCTGTAATGGTAATGTTTATTATTGAATCATCAGGATTGGAGAATTTAATGTAAAACGTACCATCATTTGGATTAGGGTAAATGGAGAATGATGAAGGTTGAACAATATTCAAACCTGCAGAGATACTCATTACTATATAATTACTTGTTAAGGTAGTGTCTCCCAAGGATACCCTGCATAATATGGTATCACCGTTTTCCGGAAAATAACTGAAGGTTATATCACCTGTTCCTTCATTTTTACCGTTAACCTGCCATTGAAGAGTAACTGGTTTATCTATACATTCAGTGTCAGCAGTAAAAGTAACAGATGAACCCGGAGTTAAATAGCCGGAACTGGCTGTTATAGGAACAAAATTGTCATAGGTTCCTATTGTAAAACTATTCCACTGTGATGCTGATTTGTAAATATTTACAGCTCCGCAAGGGACATATAAATTAGTAATATTATCGGTAAGGAAAATATTTGAACCAATGGAATTTCCGGTAAGGGGTATAGGATTCAGTGAATTAACAGAATTTAATCCATAACATTGTCCAAAAGCTTCATCTCCAATATAAGATATAGATGATGAGATAGTTAAAGTTCCCGAAAAACCGTAACAGCCAAAAAAAGCATTATAATCAACCGAAGTAACCAATGCTGGAAGATTAAGAGAACCAGTAAATCCCTTGCAGTTAAATAATGCTTCTTTTCCAATAGATATAACTGAAACAGGTAAATTTAACAAACCTGTAAATCCTGAACAATTATAAAAAGTATAATCCCCGATATTTGCAAGTTTACTGTTAATAGTAAGCGTACCATTAAAGCCGGAATCATTATAAAATGCTGAAGAGCCTATTGAATTCAAAGAAGCTGGGATATTTAACGAACCGGTAAATCCTGAGCAGCCTTCAAAAGCCCCTGTATATATAGTAGTTACAGAGGAAGCAATAGCTAATGTACCTGTAAAACCGGAACATCCTGAAAAAGCATTCTGTCCTATGGAAGTTACTGATGAAGGAATAGTCAAAGAGCCTGTAAAACCTGTACACATTTCAAACGTTGATTCATTAATAGACGCTAAGGAATCTGAAATTATTAATGAACCTGACAAGCCGGTGCAAAATTTAAAAGCTCCGGATCCAATGGATGTGACTGAAGATGGGATTGTTAGGGAACCTTTAAACCCGGTACATAAATAAAAAGCTTCTTCACCAATAGATATTACTGAAGATGGGATGATTAATGATCCGGTGAGTCCTGTACATGCCCAAAAAGCTACCGGGCCAATAGCTGAAACAGTTGAAGGAATATTGTAAGTGCCTGATTTGCCTCCTGGACATATAAGCAGAGTAGTTTGGGTTTTATTAAATAATACCCCGTTTAAGCTGCTGAAACTGTTATTTCCTGAATCGACTGTAAAACCTTTTAATGCACTGCAGGAACTAAAAGCACCCAATCCTACACTTGTAACTGACGCAGGAATAACAAATGAACCTGACAACTCAAAACATCCAAAAAAAGCAGAATCTTCAATGGAGGTAACATTGGATGGTAAAGTAACTGTTGTTAATATTGACTGGTTATAGAAGGCATAAACAGGTATGGAATTAGCTGCATAAGAATAATTAATTCCATAATTGGTACCGTCAGAGCCGGTATAAGCTTCAATAGTTGTTCCACTTAAGTTCAGAACAGTAAGGGATGGCATACTATCGCTCATTGTTGTGAAATCAACAGCATTAATTGTTCCGGTAACTGTAAGGTTGTTTACCTTTGAGAGATATGCCCTGGCAACTGTATTTAAAGACCCGGGAACAGTAACCATTGCAGTTTCTGTAACCTGTCCGTATACGTTACCTGCAATACACAATAATAAAATAACAAGAAAATTTATCCTCATCCTTAAATATCATATATTGTTGATTTACAAATCAAATATAGTTAATATTAATTTCTAAAAAACATTTTCTATAGCCTTTTGTTTTACCTTTGAAACTAATTACTTATATAATTTAAAATAATATATTTTATGGCGACAATAACTTTAAAAGGAAATACGATACATACAAAAGGCAGTCTTCCAGCATTGGGATCAAAAGCACCTGATTTTAAACTTGTTAAAACTGATTTATCAGATGCCACCCTATCTGACTTTAAGGGAAAGAAGGTAATTCTTAACATTTTTCCAAGCCTTGATACTAGTACATGTGCCTCATCTGTTCGTAAGTTTAATTCCGAAGCTGAAAAACTTGATAATACTGTTGTATTATGTATATCCCGTGATTTGCCGTTTGCGCATAACAGATTTTGTGTTGCCGAAGGTCTTAAGAACGTTATATCATTATCAGAATTAAGAGACGATAATTTTAGTTCGGGTTATGGAGTTAAAATAGCTGACGGACCGATGCAAGGCCTGCTTTCGAGGGCTATAGTGATAATAAATGAAAGTGGTAATGTTATTTATACGGAGCAGGTTCCCGAAATAACACAGGAACCCGATTATACAGCAGCCCTGAAATCAATAAAGTAATTCCCTGAAAGGCGTTACTGGTCAGGATTTATTATATAAATAGCAGATATTATCATTTATCTTACTTCGGTATATGCAAAATCAGAACGCAACCAAATTACTTAACTTGTTTGTTTTGGTTGCTGCATTGGGTTATTTTGTTGATCTTTATGATCTTATATTATTTGGTATAGTTAAAAACAAAAGCCTTATAGATATAGGTATAACTTCCGGCAAGGATATTTTTTACAAAGGGAACTTTTTGATTAGCATGCAGATGGCCGGCATGCTGATTGGAGGTATAGTTTTTGGCATTTTAGGAGATAAACGCGGGAGGTTATCCACTTTGTTCATTACCATAATAGTCTATTCCACAGCAAATATTGCCAATGGTTTTGTGACAAATTTTCAGCAATACCAATGGCTGCGTTTAATCTCAGGCTTTGGTTTGTCAGGTGAGCTCGGAGTAGGTGTCACCATTATATCAGAAGTAATGGACAAACATAAAAGAGGATTAGGAACCAGTATAGTTGCCGGTATAGGTATTTTAGGAGCTATACTGGCTTTTTTTATATCTGAGTTGTTCAACTGGAGGGTAGCTTACTGGGTTGGAGGCGGAATGGGATTTATGCTGCTCATTTTGCGTATTCTTGTATATGAACCTGAAATGTATGTTAAGGCTAAATACGAGCAGGTAGTAAAAGGTAATTTCTTCTCATTATTTAAAAATAAAAATAGAATTAACAGGTTTGTTTTCAGTATATTAATTTCAATCCCAAACTGGTATGTTGTTAGTATATTATTTATTAATGCATCTTCATTTGCCAGGGACGCATTGCACATACATGGGGTAGTAAAAGGATCAACTTCCGTAATGTTTGGCTACCTGGGTATTGCTTTTGGAAGTTTTATATGCGGATGGTTAAGCGAGTTATGGAAATCACGGCGTAAGGCTTTGCTTGCATCTTTGTTAACTTTGATTATTTTAACCACTTGTTATTATTCTCTTTTTAACGCCTCAAGCACTTTATTTTATTTTGTAATATTTTTATTGGGAATACCAAATGGAGGATTGTGGACACTTTTTATGATTCTTATCTCCGAGCAATTTGGTACAAACTTAAGGGCCACAGCTACTACCTCAGCCCCTAATTTCGTCAGAGGATTTACTATTGTTTCAACTGGCCTGGTAGGATTTTTAACACCGGTTTCCGGCCTGTGGACAGCAGGAGTATATAACAGGGGCCCTGTTTTTCACCCTTTCCCTTATATCTTTATTTTTTGTAAAGGAAACTTATGGCAGGGAGCTTGATTTTGTTGAAACCGAATGAATTTCTATATTATTACATTTGCAAATTTGCACATTTGTAATTTGCACATTTACAAGTACATTTTGTCCCTTTGCAGTTTTATATTTTCATCAACGATATAATCATCATATTCCATTTGTTTGTCTATTATTCCTTTAGGTGTTAATTCAATCACCCTGTTGCAAACAGTATCTACAAACTCCCGGTCATGCGAGGTCAAAAGTATAATACCGTTAAAACGTTGTAAGGAATTATTAAATGCCTGGATTGATTCAAGATCAAGATGATTGGTTGGAGAATCGAGGATTAAGGTATTAGCTTCATGGAGCATCATTCGTGATATCATACATCGTACTTTCTCACCTCCCGACAGTACACTTGCTTTTTTGTAAACTTCATCACCTGAAAATAACATTTTTCCCAGGTAACCGCGAAGATATATTTCACTTGAATCACTTGAATACTGAGCCAGCCAGTCTTTAAGATTAAGATCTGTATTAAAGAATTCAGACTGGTCAAGAGGAAGATAGGCTTTTGTTATCGTGATGCCCCATTCAAATGTCCCATTATCCGGAAGTTCATGTCCCGTAATTACATTAAAAAAGCTGGTTACTGCCCTGGGGTCTCTGGACACAAAACAAATTTTATCTCCTTTTTCTATTCTGAATGTGACGTCTTTGAATAACAGGTTGCCTTCTGCTGATTTACTCAGATCATTTACCCCCAGAATTATATTTCCGGGCTCACGGCCCTGGTTGAAAATTATTCCCGGATATTTTCTTGTAGAGGGTCTGATTTCATCAATTGAAAGTTTCTCAAGCATTTTTTTCCGGCTTGTAGTTTGTCGTGACTTTGATGCGTTAGCGCTAAAGCGGGCGATAAATTCCTGAAGTTCTTTACGCTTTTCCTCGGCTTTCTTATTTTGTGTCTGTTGCTGCCGCAGGGCCAATTGGCTCGATTCATACCAGTAACTGTAGTTTCCGCTAAACATCGTGATTCGTCCGTAGTCGATATCTACAGTTTGTGTGGATACAGCATCCAGAAAATGACGATCGTGAGATACTACTAGTACAGTATTCTCAAACTCACAAAGGTAATTCTCTAACCACATGACCGTTTCAAGATCAAGATCATTGGTTGGTTCATCAAGTAACAGGTTATCAGGTTTGCCAAATAAAGCCTGTGCAAGCAGTACCCTCACCTTTTCCTTACCGCTGAGTTCCTTCATAAGTGAATGATGCAGATTCTCACTTATACCCAATCCACTTAACAGGTTGGCGGCATCACTTTCAGCATTCCATCCATTCATCTCAGCGAAATGTTCTTCCAGTTCCGAAACTTTGAGTCCGTCTTCATCCGAAAAATTTTCTTTGGTATATATGGCTTCCCTTTCTTCCATCACTTTTAACAGATTGCTGTGACCCATCAGGACAGTATGTAGTAGGGTAAATTCATCAAACTCATTGTGATCCTGCTTTAAAACAGACAGCCGTTCACCTTTGCCCATAGTTACAGATCCTTTTGAAGGTTCAAGTTCACCGCTAAGCAGTTTTAAAAATGTAGATTTACCTGCGCCATTGGCACCAATTATACCAAAACAATTTCCGGGTGTAAATTTTAAATTAACATCCTGGAACAATGGTTTTTTCCCAAATTGTATCTCGAGGTTTGAAACTGTTATCATCAAAAAGAAATAAATTTTAAGGCGCAAAAATACATTTTTCAACCGGGATAATATTTAAACTTATAAAACTTAATATTTGATTAACAATGATTATTTTCAAATATGCAGCAGGCACAAGGAAGCGGGACCTGTTTTATATATAATATAAATTTTGCATATCTTTGACTAGATATATTCGTATTATTTTATTGACATATATTTGATTAATTACATTTAAAATTGTAAAAGTTGACTTTTAAGGAATTAGGATTACATAATAAATTGTTAGAGGGAATAGAAGCAATAGGGTATGAAACAGCAACAGCTATACAGGAACAGGTAATACCCCCAATTATTGAAGGCAGGGATGTTATGGCTACAGCGCAAACAGGAACAGGGAAAACTGCTGCTTTTTTATTACCTATAATCCACAGGATTATATCTATACATCACGACGATTCAATCAAGGCTCTTATTCTTGTTCCCACGCGTGAGCTGGCTATTCAGATAGAACAGCAGATGGAAGGTTTTTCGTATTATACTTCGGTAAGTTCAATAGCTGTATACGGGGGAGGGGATGGCTCCTCTTTCACAAGGGAAAAGGAGGCCCTTACACAAGGAGCTGATGTAGTCATATGCACTCCAGGCAGAATGATAGCACATCTGAACCTACAGTATGTTAACCTTAAATATTTGAAATACCTGGTTCTGGATGAGGCTGACCGTATGCTGGACATAGGTTTCCATGATGATATCATGAAAATAATTTCGTATTTGCCGGAAAAAAAGCAAAACTTGTTGTTTTCGGCTACCATCCCCCATAAAATAAGGGATTTATCTAAAAAGATACTTCATAATCCGGTAGAAATTAATATTTCAATTTCAAAACCACCGGAAAAGATAGCACAGTCGGCATATTTTGTATTCGAAAACCAGAAAATTCCACTTCTTCTTCAGGTTATAAAAGACAGAAAGTTTAGAAGTATTTTGGTGTTTTGTTCTACAAAACATAGTGTCAGGCAACTCACTAAGGAATTAAAACGGATAAACCTTCAGGTGGAAGAGATACATTCTGGTCTGGAACAGGCTGAAAGAGAAAAGGTATTGTCAAGTTTTAAAAGTCATTCACTTAATATTCTGGTAGCCACTGACATCTTATCCCGTGGCATAGACATTGAAGATATTGACCTTGTGATTAACTTTGACGTTCCAAACGATGGTGAAGATTATATACATCGCATAGGGAGGACAGCCAGGGCAGAAGCAAACGGTGAAGCTATAACATTCGTCACTGAGGACGAACAAAGGAAATTTTCGTATATAGAAAACATTCTTGGTAAATCTGTTCCAAAAGCTGTTGTCCCTGAACATCTTGGCGAAGTACCTTTATATGATCCTGCCAAACATAACCACAATAAATCCCGTAAAAAACGGTTTACCTCTAAGAAGAAGAATTACAGGAAATAACCATTGCATTTTCAATTAACTTTCTCAGCTGTATATATTTGTGATAATTCCTGTTTTAAATGGGGTTGAACTTATAAGTTTTAAGTCAACAGATGTTTATAAATTATTTTACCAGCTAGGGGTAAAATATAAATTAGCAGCTATTTGTTTGGCAAATAATAACCATCATCCAATAATGATATGTAACCCAGCAGGGCACCCCAATGGTAAAATTTATCACTACTGCCCACATCATCTCCTTTTCCGCTTATTGCATTGTAGTTTTCATAAACATGCTTCTCTTCATTCCATGATTTAAGAATTAATTTAAAAGATTTTTCTTTTAAATCTTTTATTGAATGTTGTAGATCATAATTTCTCATACCAAGGTAAACAAGAAAATTCATGGGTGCCCAAATTCTTCCTCTCCAATAATTGTTATCTTTGAAAGCATTGTCATTAAAGGCAATTGATGGCATGGTCCATTCTCCCCAAAATTCCCCGGGATTATAGAAATGTTCATTTATCATCCTGTTGGCTTGCAATTGCCCGGGTAATTTTGCCAAAAGGGGGTAAAACAAAGTCGGAGAAAGTCTGTAACTGAATTTTCCTGTAACCAAATCCTTATTTAAAAATAAACCAAACTTTTCATTCCACAAAGTTTGAAGGTTTTTAGAATATTTTTCACCTCTTAAAAGCAACTCTTTCTCAATTGCAGTTTTTCCCAAAATACCGGCAATTTCCGCAAGATTTTTGCAATCAGCAATATATAAACTCATGAGTCCGACATCTGCAAGTAACAGCAAATGTCGGGTTGTATCAAAAACTGCTTCATCGTACATTGGTGAATTATCAAGGCCGGATTCCCATAAAGCTGCAACTTTTTTTCCGATTGGATTTTTAATCTGAGGGGGAAATTTTTTTATATTTTCATCTGTATATGGATTTGAACCCCAGCAAAGATATCCCATATAATCCCTGTTATTTTCCCACCATCTGTTCCATTTAAGCAAATCATCGAATACTTCCCTGAGGTACCATTTCTCGGGATATTTTTTATAAATTTCTTTAATTATTGTTGAACCAACCGGTGGTTGGGAACGATCTTCGGATTTGTAGTATCCTGAACCAAAATTTGGAATAAAACCCTTTTCTGATATCTCTTTTGTAATGGCTAATGAATTTGCGTATGCCATATCTTTATTGTCAATGGCAAACATATAGGAAGAAAAATAAGTATCCCAGTCAAATAGTATCCAGCCTTTCCAATTGCAATTCCATAAACGGCTGACAGGAGCAATAACCCTCTCATGTATTGGATCATATATTATATTCCAGGCTAAAACTGTTTCCATAGCATCATATAAAACGCTGTCTGATTTATATTTTGATTTATTATTTAATTGCTTTACGCCTGCCTCCAAAATTATATGTTCCAGGGCGGAATCCTTTTTATTAACAAAGGTACTTAGATATAATGTATGTGTCAGCCGGCATCTGATCAGTGAATCGGAAACAACATTATATGAGCCATTTATATAAATATTAATAGTGCTGGTATCTTTATTAAAATGAATGCCATACTTGTCAATTTTTAAGTTTCCCTGTTTACCCCACAAGACTTTGGGGTTAATCAAAAGATCGATGTTACAGGGATTCTTTACAGGACTTATTTTTAGTGTTAAATTGTTTCCTTCTGAGGCACTTTCAACACTTATTTCTTCACTTTTCCATTCCACTTTCAGATCAGTATAGGATCCGTCATAAGAGTGAGCCCCAGGTATTACATTTTCAACACCGGCACCTCTTCTTCCTATTAAGGCTTCTCTTAGAATTTCATTGGTTAATCTGTTTTGCAGTTGCAGATTGATTGCAAAACTTTGTGGCAGTAAAACATGAGATAAAACACTACGGGTATTCCATGTATTCCATCCTTGTGCCAGACGTTTATTTAATTCTGAATATTCTTTTGATGGATTATGTTTATGAATTATATCGCATGAAAAGAATAAAAGGAATACAAATAAACAATTTAATCTATAGTTGATTAAATGTTTCATAGTTTAAAATATTGGCAATCTCAGAAGAAATTATTACACAGATGGAAATTAATCATGGATTCAACAGTTTATCTGCTGCCAGGACGAGGAACATAAAATTTGAAGAGCCACCTCCCATAACATATTCACCTTGCTGCCACAGGTATGGGAAATCTTTAAGTTCAGGAAAGTCGGGACGTATGAGAGCCGTTCCGGATGCCACACCTCCGGGGATATAGCTCCCGTCGGCCCGGTTAAAATAATAAGCGGTAGTCATGGACCTAGTACCTATACCTGAAGCAAAAGATGCTGTATTTTCACCTGGGTGACATCCAAGAATAAAGTTAAGGGCATTAAGAATATATTCCTTATCAATGATATCAGGAAATCCTGTATGTAAAAAATATTGTCTTACACCAAATTTTTGTATATCCCAGCCTGCTCCCCATATATATGGTTTATACGGCACGCCGAATGGTGTTTGTTGTTCTTCAGCTTTTACTATCGCCGCATAATCAGAAACACCTTTTCTGACTGCTGCAGTTAAGCCGTCATCATTAATTATTGGCAATACCCTCCCCATTAGCCAACCCAGGGCAGGTATGTGTGAAACTATATAATCTTTGTTGCTAAGTATAAAAAGCCTGTATTCTTCTTTTCCTGTAGTAATAAACAACTCTATGGCCGCATGAAGGCTTTTGCCTGGTTTATTTGGCATGTTGGGCTGGTTCTTTTTCCAAAGTTCCTCTGCTATTCTAAGGCATTCCCTGGAAAGGTCAGGATTATAATCTTTTAAAACCCTGGTAGCGGCTGCTAAATCTGCTGCTACACCAAACTCCCTGCCGGGGTTTTCTTCTGTAAATACCATCCTGTCATCAGCTTTACCAGACTGTGTGGCAGTACGCTCATTTGCTTTAAGCATGGGGTTATATACCAGGTTGTCAGTTTGATTCGATTCATCTCCAACCATGGTATACTGATGAATGGTAGGGGATATTATTCCACGGCATAACCGGCCTAAATAATTATATACACCGGTGATGTGCAGCAATCCGTGTTCAATTTGCTGAAGAATGTCGGGTTTGCCATCCGGCAGATTAATTTGTACCAGCCTGTTTTCCTCATCTATAGAAGTATTGTCACTTGTGACGTGAAAATTTTCATAAATCAAAGAAAGAATATATACCTCATCGGCCTGTGATTCGATTCGCAGGTCGTCGTCACCGGCATCATGCCACCCTCCCTTATTAAGTCCCGGGACAGGTTCCATGGGTTTATATTTAGTAAGCGTTGACGCCCCCTGTATATACCCGTCAAAATGGTTGTGGTTGACAGGGGCCATGACAGCATCATCAAGATGACATACTCCATGCCATACCCTGTATTTTTCTTCTACCCTCACATGACACATCTGGACGGGCAGAAAAAAATCAAGAACAGGTTGCCATACATTTCGCTTATAAACATCGCCGGCTATCCGGAAAAGTTCAGTGTGCGAATCACCGTACTCAACAGAATATATTCCTTCGCGGGTTACACTGCTGAAATCGAACTGACCATAATTATACCTGAGAAATTTTCCCCATCGCTTTACAGGAGCAGAGAGCATAACTTCAGGTATACCGTTTTCTGAAATCCTGACAAGCCTGGCCTGGCCTGCACAGCTATCAGATGCATCAAGCTCAATAACTGCTGTCTTTTGCTGGGAGGGATGATATCCTACCTGTGACACGTGTATAACGGGTTTATATTTCCAGCCCGGTATGACGTTTGCTGAAATTACCCACTCTATGGCACCTTTAGTAGCTCCCTCCGGTACATTTGAACGTACTGTGAACCAGCTGTTGTTAAATTTAACCCTGCCATCGAGTAGCTGAATATCTTCCTTTTTACTTTCAATGACCATACGCTGGTAATTGTTTTCAGGAGCAATAACCAGCCTTTTGCCTATGGCCAAAGGTAATGGCTGTTCCTCCCCCTTGTTGTCGAGCTGAACAGGACCGTTGGCCTGTGGAGGAAAGATACCGGAATGTTTGTCCAGGTACCAGCTTTTACCGAATAATGCTGAAGGGAATAATTCAAGATTAAACCCTACTTTCCCTATCCACTGGTGAGGCAATGGCTGGTCGAGATCAACCGTTATCCTTACGGAGTCGCCCTGTGGTTTAACTTTGACAGTATAGGTAAAGTAAATGTCCGGAATAATAACAGGGTTAAATCCTGTTTTTTTGCTGGAATCGGGGTAGCTTAAAGATACTCTTATTTCATTATTATTTTTGTCAATATCCCTGTGATGAAATTTAGAAAAAGGCTCCCATTGACCTGAAACAGGTTCAAGAAAAATATCACCATTTGTGGCTACCCTCACCCCGTTCTGTATAATGCTTATTCCACCCTGATGTCCTTCTGGATAAATATCGTCAAACACCATGATATTGAGTCCCGGCATTGCAAAATAATCCTTGTCATTAATTTTAAGGGTATTTTTTTCCTGTGCAAAAATCCGGGTTGGGTATAAAATTAATACCAGAGCCAGGCAAATAATTATCTTGGACATTTTAAGAAGTTAATTAGTAGTTGTAAAATATCAGTAAAATATCAGATCAATCTTTCAACGAGCCTGTTTAGCTGTTTTTGTAATTCAACAGGTAGCTTGTTTCCAAATTTATCGTAGTGTTCTTTGATAAGCGCAAGTTCTGTATGCCATTCATTTTTATCGACCTTAAGCAACTCCGGTAAATTATTTTCCACGCCGTTCAATCCTTTAGTATCGATGTCAGAAGGTTTTGGCAGATAACCAATTGCTGCAGTATCTGCATCAACTGATCCTTCAACCCTTCCAAAAATCCATTTAATTACGCGGATATTATCGCCATAACCTGGCCACAGGAATTTACCATTAGGGTCCCTGCGGAACCAGTTTACATTAAATATTTTAGGAAGCTTGGCTTTATCTTTTGCAGCTTCACCTATTGAAATCCAGTGACCAAAATAATCTCCCATGTGATAGCCACAGAAAGGCAGCATGGCAAAAGGATCGCGTCGCACACCTGCTTTTAATCCTATGGCAGCGGCAGTGACTTCCGAACCAACTATGGAACCAATAAATACTCCGTGATTCCAGTCGAATGACTGGTAAACAAGTGGTAATGTTCCGGGGCGCCTGCCACCGAATAAAATAGCTGATATAGGCACTCCTTTTGGATTTTCCCAATCTTTGTCTATTGCAGGACACTGGTATGCAGGGGCTGTGAATCTTGCATTCGGGTGAGCAACCACCTTGCAATTTACAGGATCAAAAACCTCGTTTGTCCATGTAAGAGTACCTTCGGGCATATCGTATCCTATTCCTTCCCACCAGATATCACCGTCGGGTGTTAAACCTGTATTTGTGAATATGGTGTTCGCCTTGGCAGAAAGCATAGCATTGGGATTAGTTTCCATGGAGGTATACGGAGCAACGCCAAAGAAACCTGCTTCCGGGTTAATAGCGTAAAGTTGGCCATCGTCTCCGAATTTCATCCAGGCTATGTCATCACCCACTGTTTCAACCTTCCATCCCGGAATAGTAGGCACCAGCATTGCCAGGTTAGTTTTACCGCAGGCGCTTGGGAATGCAGCTGCAATATATTTTTTTACTCCCTGGGGGTTGGTTACACCCATAATAAGCATATGTTCAGCAAGCCATCCTTGTCTCCTGGCCATAACTGAGGCTATGCGCAAGGCAAAGCATTTTTTCCCAAGAAGGGCATTTCCTCCGTATCCGCTGCCGAAAGACCATATTTCATTAGTTTCCGGAAAATGGGAAATGTATTTTTTTTCAATCGGGGCACATGGCCATTTTACGTCCTTTTGTCCAGGTTGTAATGGAGCACCTACCGAGTGTATACAAGGTACAAAATCATCATCATCTAAAATATCAAGAACTGCCTTACCCATTCGGGTCATAATTCTCATGTTTACAACAACATAAGGCGAATCTGTAAGTTCAATTCCAATGTGTGCAATTTTTGAGCCAAGAGGGCCCATGCTAAAAGGAATTACATACATGGTACGGCCTTTCATACTGCCTTTGAACATGGATGTAAGAGTTTCCTTCATTTCTTTCGGATCTCTCCAGTTGTTTGTTGGTCCTGCATCTTCCTGTTTTTCGGAGCAAATATAGGTGCGATCTTCTACTCTGGCTACATCGCTCGGATCGCTCTGAAAATAATAACTACCCGGACGTTTTTTGTCATTTAGCTTGATTGCCATCCCGCTTTTAACCATCAAGTCAAGCAGCTTCTGATTTTCTTCAGCTGAACCGTCGCACCAGTGCACAGCATCAGGCTGGCATAATTCAGCCCATTCCTTTACCCATTTGTTTAATTTTGTATGATTTGTCATTTTCTAAATTATTATTATTATCAAATATTAAATAAGCAGAGGGATAGAAAAGCGGCCAAAAGCCGCTTTTCAAGGATGGATGAGTTACTTTTTCTCTTTTACTGAAGCTTGTGCTGCAGCCAGACGTGCAATAGGTACTCTGAACGGCGAACAGCTTACATAATCCATACCTACAGTATGGCAGAATTCCACTGTCATGGGTTCGCCACCATGTTCACCGCAAATACCTACTTTGAGGTGAGGATTTGTGCTGCGGCCTAATTTGATACCCATTTCAACCAGCTTACCAACTCCTGCCTGATCAAGAACCACAAAAGGATCGTATTTGTAAATATTTAAATCAATATACTGTGGCAGGAATTTTCCGGCATCGTCGCGGCTGAAACCAAGAGTCATTTGTGTAAGGTCATTTGTGCCAAATGAGAAGAATTCGGCTGTTTTAGCAATTTCATCGGCTGTTAAGGCAGCACGGGGGATTTCTATCATGGTACCAACCAAATAGTCAATTTTTTCTCCACGTTCGGCAAATACCTTTTCAATAGTGCTGCGGATAAGATCCACCTGTAGCTGTAGTTCCCTGGTAATACCAACCAGAGGCACCATAATTTCAGGTAATACCTTTTTACCTTTTTTTGCTATGTTTAATGCAGCTTCAATAATTGCACGGGCTTGCATAACGGTTATTTCAGGATATGTGATACCAAGGCGGCAGCCTCTGTGTCCGAGCATTGGATTGAATTCGTGCAGGGAATCAACTTTATGTTTAATGGCTTCCAAAGAAATACCCGTTTCCTTCGCCATTATTTTTTGATTTTCTTCTTCATGAGGTACAAATTCGTGGAGAGGGGGATCGAGTAAACGAATGGTAACTCCGTAACCATCCATTGCTTCGAAGATACCTTCAAAGTCACTGCGTTGCATGGGTAACAGTTTAGCCAAAGCTTTTTCGCGTCCAGCAACATCATCGGCAAGTATCATTTCCCGC
>CAVYAE010000098.1:0-6899 GCA_963766305.1 uncultured Bacteroidota bacterium | reverse complement strand
ATGACACAGATGCTTGTATTACCTCATATAATAAAATAAATTCCATTCAAAGCCTTATATGATGCTGTATATTTGATGTTTGTAAAGCCACTTTGCAGTACATGACAGCTACGCTACTACTGGGCCTATTACCAACCTCAAGAAGTTTTTTTTATTGATCGTGAAAATTCATTTCGTTTCACAACATCCACTTCAGGATAAAAACCCTTGCCTTTCTTATGCCTCAGGTTTAACTTCTTTTTCAATAATACATAAATGTTATCATCGGAATATTTTATATTACATTCTTTATATAACCAATCAGAAAGAATTGGTGCCGTCCAGGTGGCGGAATTGTACCCGTGTTGCTCTGGCGATTCATTCAAGATAAGCTTCTTTAAAGATTGCAACTGATCTCCACTTAATCCCGATTTCCTTCCCGTTTTAACTTTATCCTTTAAACCATCGATGCCAAGTTCATTAAATCTTTTTGCCCATATACAAACTTGATTATGACTTATAAGCAATAATTCCTGAGCTTTCCGGCTACTTTCCCCCTTCGCTATCTGTAAAATACACACTAACCTACAGGCAGTTTTATAGTCTTCTTTTGATTTTAAGATCGATTCAATTTCCTCGACCGTATGGGACTTAATTTCTAACTTTTTCATTACAGTTTTTTACTGCAATATAGTAATTATTATGTAAGGTTATATATTCGGTTTAATATAATAAGGGGAATAATGTATTTGAACTGCTTAAAGAAATTGATAAGATTAAGGATAGAGTATTAAATCCTGGCGCTCATGCAGGAGAAGCACCATTTTTTGAAGGTGAAATTAAAGATGCTATAGAAAAAGTAAAAGAATTAAAGGAAAAATTAGAAACTTTTCCCAAATCAATTTAATGAGCATTATCCTAATAAATAATTTTATGGAACTATCAACCCAAAAGAAAAAGGAAATTATTCAAATATGGCTCGATTATCAAAAGTCGTTGGGCAATACTTCGAATACCCCAAATAAAATAGTGTTTGAGGACGATTTTCATAAAGACAGACTTAATGCTATAACCGACTTAAAAGAAATTATCAATACCTATTTAAAGGGTGATATTAGTTTACTTTCCTTTAAAACAGAAATAGACAGTTATAACAAACGCCATAATTATTGGGGCTTTACAGCTATTAAAGGTCAAATGTTTTTTAACCAGCTAACCAAAGCATCCGATTCCGATATTGATACGCTATCCGATTTAATTAAAAAGTCCATTATCAAGCCCAAAAACATAGATTCTGCAATTCTCTTTTTCCCTATACCATCAATAAAGGTTATATCGTCATCCGGTGGATAATTTAATAGATCTCTTATACAATTAATTCTATTCCGTTCTAATATATTGATTGTACTTTTACTTAAATCGGTGTCTTTTAGAGGTGTTTGTATATGGTATTCTTCTTCTTTCATATTATTACATATCCCGTTTTATATTTATTTAATCTAAATTAAATTAAAATCAATTTTGAACCTTAAAATTTACAAAATAAGTTGAACATACCATTGTAAAATTCCGTCAAAATATTAATAATATGTATTCAATATTACGATTTTATATGAAATATTTTACCTACTGGCTCAGTTATTTATCATAAATTGCCTATACTTATTAACAAGGCCCAATACCAGCATCCCTGTCATGAAGTGCAAAGTAATACTATAACAATCAGAATATGTGTTAAATATAGTGTTTATTCGACAAATCAAATAATTTGGCAAAAATAGAATGTAACTATCAGTTTGTTAAGACTTAATAAATTTTGTATAAATTAGTTTTCTAATTTATCAACAAACTTTGTAATATTTTAATATACATGTAAATATGATGCTACTTTGCGTTTGAGAGCACGGATGCTGGTACTACCCCAAGTACTTAACAAGTCACATTGCAGTACATAACAGCTATGCTACCATTGGGCCATATTTATATAGTCCTAATTTACTTTTGGCCCGATACGGGATGAACAACCGTTTATGATCTTTAATATTTCTTTCTGTGAGCGAATGTATCAATAAATACAATGTACATAGGAAAGGGATACAAAAGAGTTCAAACAAGAATTTGCATCGCCTTTTGTATTTTTTGCAGCAGCTTCTGTGTTATTGCATCAGGTATTGTATTTGACAATTGGGGTGAACGTTTCAAGACTGAGTGAAATCAGATTTATGTCCTGGAATGTCTTCCGGATTGCCTGCAGCTGATAAATGTGATTTCACATTTTGGAACCGGCAAGCCAGATCCGGATACGATATCGGTACCAGGTACTTTAAATGTGATTTCAAATTATTAACTTTCTTGTTCTTCCTGTTCTTCTATATCCTGATATATCTCTAAGTTTTCGGAAGATTGCTCTTGGGGAATTATGAATTTATGCAATGCCTTAGTTATTCGTTTTAAACGATTATCATAGAATAAATTATAGTCATTCTCCCATATACCATCTTTTTCAATATCAATAAAATGTGTTTTCATTGTTTCAGCTAACTCATCATTTTTTTTGAAAAAATGCTTCATATAATTTGCTGGACTTTGGGCTTTTATTGTATTTTTATTTAAAAAATCATCAACAATGGTTATGTTAACAATATGATTTACATAAACATAATCAGTATCCTTATTATGTTTTGCCAACCATGATTTAGGGAAGAAATGGTGATAATTTTTACTTGATGCGATCTTCAACCAACTATTATCAATAATTACATCTAAATTATTATCGAACGACTTAGGTTTTTGTTTTGCATACAGACATAGTATTGCTTTAATAAACGATTTGCCTGTACTAAAAAATCCCTGCGCTTCAACAAATTCTTCATTCACATTAACTACCCATTCGTACTTAGGTAATTCGCCAGCTATGATTTTATCAATTTTCGCAATATCCTGTGCCAATTTTCCTTCAACACCTGAAGAATACCTGAACCCTAAAGAAGAACGCCAGAAATAGTCCTCTAAGCGTTTTTTCATGTCTCCTGTTGGATTTTGTTTATGTATGTAAAAGAAATAGCTAAATGGTACCAACAAGGCATTATAAGGTAAAATACGGCCAACCGCTATACCATAACTTCTGAAAAAGTCGATACTACTTTTTATACATTCAGTTGCTTCATCCCAAATGTTAATGAAACGCATCTTATCCAACTTAAGGATCGATTTACGGGTACAATCTTTTTCAAGTAATATCGCTATAACTTGTAAAATGGTAGCAGATGGGATGGTATCAAAATGGCTTGCACTTAACTCAGTTGTGAGTTCTTGGTATTTTTCAGCTAAATCAAATGTTTTCGATTCACAGTCAGGCTCCTTTGGGTCAGGAGGAAATACATGGTATGTTTTAGCTACCATAATTTCAAAAAGAGTCAATGCCTTGCCACCTACATTCAAACGGGTAAAAACTTCAGTTGCAACATCTATTGGTGCATTTTTAAGGTTGATAATTGAGAATGTATAACCAGTAAGTACTTTTTTGTAATGTTCTATATTATCGTGATATATTTGTGGATATGCAACTAATTGCATTAAACTTCCATTCATCAAATCAGTTAGTTTGATAATGTCAGTTTGATATTCATTCCAAGCATTCGTTTCTGTTATAACAATTTCTTCGCCTTCAGGTTGAAGCAAAGATGTACGATAGATTTCATCGTAATCTTCGATATTTCCCTCTTTCGTTGAATCTTCACCCTTTAAGTGTTGCAAATAAGATAGTAACCGTTGTTGTCCATCTAATAACGTAATTAACATACTTCTCCTTGATTTGGCTCAGGCAATTTGATAATTCCCTAGATCTTCGAATGGAGCGCAAACGCTCATTTGTTCGCCAGTATATAAAAGTACCAATTGGATAGCCTTTCAGTATGCTATCAATTAGTTTGGCAGAGGCTTTGATACCCCAAACAAACTTACGTTGGAACTGTGGTATTTTTACCTGTCCTGTTTCAATCTCGCTAATAAGATCGGAATACTTTAACGGAATGTTTTCTAAAGAGGTTCCCATTATATGCTTTTGGATTTTTATATAAAACTAACTTATCTCCACTATTGATTTAGTCGGGTACTGAGCTAAGGCAAAAAAGGTCTTTGTGGGAGATACTTTTAAATATCTTCTCAATTTTATGATTTGTGAGGAGGGTCAACAAATCCATAATCAGCATGTGAAAAGTGTTCAAATTCAGGAATATTCTTAACAATAAAGGTCTGTGTAGATATTTGATCTAATGGTTTTGATTCTCGCTTGAATTTCTGCCGAGAATTTTCTTTTACAGATTGACAAATATCATCATACATCCAATGAAACAATCCGTCAGTAACATCTGATTTTGTTCCTTGAAAAAATAAAGTAACGTGAACTTTTTTATTATTATCATTATCAGGTAATTGTGTTAAGTAATTAACGATTGCTTTCACATTTTTACCTTCAACATTTGAAGAATAAATATCAACGAAACCTGTTGATTCTTGTCCTTTTTCAAAAACTCTATTCCAAATATAATTCATAATTAACGTTTTAATAGAACTATATAAAGTAAAGAAAAAGTAGCCAGATAAGGAAATAATATACAAAATTTGGTATTTGGTTTGAATATCAATTTAAAAGATAATTTTATGTTCATTCAAACGACCCTTTCAGGAGGTCCAATAAATGAAAGTTTATATATTTCGTTAAGTTTTAAATTCTGATTTCATTACATTAGCTGAATAATTTTGATAATTATCTATTTAACGAGTATTTACTCTTTTTAGCAATGGCTTTAGGATGGAATGAAATAAAAGAACGTGCCATTAAATTCTCAAAAGAATGGGAAGATGCCTGTAATGAAGAAGCTGATTCACAATCTTTTCTTGTTGAGTTTTTTAATGTCTTTGGTATTAGTAACCGTAAAGTTGCCATTTTGAAGGCTTAGAACAATTTCTACTGCATGTAAAAAATCATCATCTGGTATAGCCGAATGAAATGTAATTGTTTTTAAAAAGTTGTTGAAATACTTATTCAGTTAGGCGTTTCCAAAATGGAGGGACGTAGATTTTTTCAGTTATAAAATAGCTCTTTGCTCGATCGATTAAGTATTTTTTCATATAATCTATCTTCTCTTATTTTTTTGACCTGAGTATTTCATTCAATAAGTTGCCACCATACACAAAGTTTCCATCGCTCTATCCTTGGCATTAGCTGTCTTTTTCTGATAATTTTCAAGCTGTCTTTTGCAAGTATGGTGAACATCTTCAATGTAGTCAATAAACATATCTATAATTGAATCAGTAACATCAATTAAATTTTGACTTAGGAAACCGACAAGTAAGGGATACCTTTTTTCATCATTCATTCGTTGTATTTCCTGATTAGTTGTCCTGCGGCTTTTTGTGCGAGAAATTTTCTCCGGTTAGGGTTTAACATAGTTATGTCCCATCCGTGTACTCCAAGTTTAATCAAGAAAACTGATATTTTCTTAAAGACTTGTTTATATTAACCGGTTTATTTGAATTTGGATATTCTTTAAGCCAGGCAAAGCGAGTAAAAGTGCTGTTTTGTTCAACAATTAATATTGCATCTAACTTTAATTTCAATTCAGTATTTAAAATACCATCTAGTCTTGAATAAGTTTCAGCATATGCACGAGCTCTTACTGTAACCACTAACCTTTCCAGTGTACCAATCGATGGCCGAATGATTTTTTTAAGAATAAGTCTTTCACAAGCTAATTCTAATAATAAGGTTGGTTTATCATGTTCAAGTGCACGTTCCAGGAGCCATGTTTCCAATTCGGCAATATCAAGAATTGCACACTTTGAATAACCTAAATACTTTAATATTAGCTGTAAATGTTTTGAGCGAGTATTGTATCGCTCACTATAATTTTTTAGATCAGCTTGCTTTGTTTTGAGTTGGTAATTTAAGCGCTTTAAAGCCATGGAGGGTATAGTATCCTGCCAATTGTCCGGAAGAAATCCCATAAACCGGATTAAACTAAGCTGGCAGGCAAAACCCAGTCTTTGTGCATTACCCCTTTGTCCCTTTATAAAAATTATATCATGGGCTAAAGAAATAAAAATATTGATTTAAATCCTCTTCTAAAATCGATGCAGGTACTTGTTCATAGCGTTCTCTTTCGGCATTGGTTAGAAACTGGCCTGGCATTTTCTTGATCCCGTTTTATACTATAAAACTTTCGCTTTTTCTAACCATCCTGTTCACTTTCATGTAATCCAAATAATGGTAAAGTGTTGCCCTGCTAATATCAACCGCATTGCAAATTTCATAATTGATTTTTTTTCATCTATATACAAATGTTTTACAGCTTAAGCTTTCACTTTTGCTTCTTTTGATAAATTTTTCTTGCGACCGCCTACTCTTCCCTATTACGTGCATCTACTAAACCGGCAATTGTCTTTTCCTTTATAATTTCCTTTTCAAATTCGGAAATCGAAGTAAGAATATTAAAGATCAACGAACCCGAGCTGTATTTGTCTTAATCTGATCCTTCAGGCTACAAATCCGATACCCTCAATTTGAAAATCAGTAACCAGACTCAAAAGATGCCTTAATGATCGAGCTAACCGGTCAAGTTTCCATACAATTACCGTGTCACCCTTTCGTAAGTGTGAAACCATCTTTTTTAGTTCAGGTCTATCTTCAATCGATGCGCTTATTTGTTCCTGGTAAATTTTATCGCAACCATATTTTTTCAAATCACCAATTACTAGATTTTGATCCTGGGTTGAAACCCTGGCATATCCAATATTCATAAGTATAAATAAATGTTAAACGTATATACGCATTAAATATACCTATTTATTATACTTTCAATGGATTTTAATTTATATATAAAAGTACTATAGTAATTGTCTTTAGTAGAAAGCTGTGA
>CAVYAE010000097.1:0-9136 GCA_963766305.1 uncultured Bacteroidota bacterium | reverse complement strand
ATAATTATTTTACAGTAATGAGATTATTTTTATGTTTAATAATAAGTTGTCTGTCTGGTTTAATTGGGGTCAGTTACCTGAAAAAATTACTCTTATGCGAGCCCTTGAAATAGCTGCAGATAATTATCCTTCAATAAAAGCTAAAGAAGCTATTCAACATTCTTCGGAATATCATTTAAAATCCATAAAAGATGAATATATACCTGATTTATATATACAGGACCAGGATTTATATTCAACTGCTAATAATGTAAATGGAGCTTATTTTTCAAATGGAGGTACCGCTATTCCTATTTCAGGAACCTTGAAAACTTTTAGTAATCAACCTGTTTGGAGCAGCTTTGGAACTCTTTTATTTAACTGGAGCTTCTTTAATTTTGGAAAAGTAAGGGCAGATGTTAATGTTGCTAAAAATGAATTGAAAAGAAGTGTATATGATTATGATAATGAATTATTTCAGTTTAAAATAAGGGTTGCAGATGCTTATCTGTTACTTATTGCTTTGGAACAACTCGAATCCGTAGAAGAACAGAACTATTCACGGGCATCATCATTTTACCAAATGACTTACGCCTATTCGAAAAGTGGCATGAAAGCCGGCGTCGACTCTTCTGTTGCAAGAGCGGAACTCTCTCAAGCCGATTTACTTTTATTGCAAAGTAAAAAAAATGTTAAGGTCCAAAAATATAATCTTATGAGCTTGATGGGAATAAATAAAGAATTTATCACAGACACTTCTGGTTTTATTTCTGTTATTCCAGCAATTGAATATCCTGATACAGGTAAATTATTAAATAACCCATTATTACAATTATACAGTATAAATATTGATGTATTTCAGTCAAGGGCAAAAGATATTAAATTATCTTATCTGCCTTCTATACATTTGCTTGGAGCAGGATGGGCCCGGGGTTCAGGAATTAAGGAAGTCAACAATAATTATGTGTTAAACTCAGGATTTTCTGAAGGTGTTCCTTTTGAAGCATATAATTATATGTTGGGGGTTAGTTTTGTCTGGAATTTGACCAGTTTTCACAAAATATATTCAGAATATAAAAGTGAATCATTTCTTGCCAATGCTGCTGAATTTAATTACAATGAAGCATATATAATATCTAAAGAACAATTAAACCAGGCAAATCTTGAATTTCAGAATGCACTTGAAGAAGTTAAAGAAAGTCCTATACAATACCGTGCTGCACTTGATGCGTATAAGCAATCAAAATCGAGATATGATGCAGGGTTAAGCACTTATTATGAAATTGCACAGGCATTGTATATATTAAACCGTGCTGAAGCAGATCAATTGGCAGCTTACAATAACCTTTGGCGAGCCTTACTAAAACAGGCAGCAGCTGCAGGTGATCTGAATATATTTACAAGTAATATAAAATAGAGCCGGGATCTATCAGAATAATAGTTAATAAACAGTATAATAATGAACCTAGTTACATCTGCTCTAAGACGACCCATTACAATGATTGTTATTGTATTGAGTGTTCTAATTTTTTCATTGGTTGCATTATTGAGCCTGCCAATAGATATTTTCCCAAAACTAAACCTTCCCACTATTTATGTTATCGAATCTTATGGGGGCATGTCTCCTCAACAGATGGAAGGATTTTTTTCCACCGGTATGCAGGACCAGTTTTTATATATTAACGGTATTAAAAGAATAGAAAGTAAAAATATACAAGGGCTAAACTTATTAAAATTAATTTTTTATGAAAATACCGATATGGCTGAGGCATCAGCTCAGGTAGCTCTGCAGGTAAACAGAGCCATGAAATTTTTTCCACCCGGAGCTTTACCTCCGCAGGTTATCAGGTTCGATGCCTCTTCATTACCTGTCGGTCAGCTTGTTTTGTCATCTCCAGACAAATCGTTGAAAGATATTTATGATCTGGCAACCACCAGAGTAAGGCCAATGTTTTCAACAATTAATGGATTATCTGCCCCTCCTCCTTTTGGAAGTAATGTCCGTACAGTCCTTATTGATGTCAATCCTGATAAGTTAAGAAGTTTTGGAATATCTACTGATGAAATGATTTCCATACTGTCTAAGTCAAATGTAATGGCCCCTTCAGGGTATTTACGTATAGGCAATACAATGTTCGTAACTACTATGAATTCACTTGAAAAAACAGTTAATGACTTTAGTGAAATTCCTGTTACAGTCAAAAACGGACAAATAATATTTGTTAAGGATTTTGCTACTGTTAAAGACGGTGCGGATATGACAGTAGATTATGCACTCATTAACGGTAAAAGGTCGGTATACCTTCCGGTAGTAAAGACTGCAGATGCCTCAACCTGGGATGTAGTACAGTCTTTGAAAAAGAAAATACCTGAAATGCAATCCCTTCTTCCTGATGATGTTAAAATAACTTATGAATTTGATCAATCTGTGTTTGTAATAAATGCAGTTAAGAGTCTTGCCACTGAAGGCGCTTTGGGCGCTATTCTGACCGGATTAATGGTTTTGCTTTTTTTAAGGGATTTACGAAGCAGCTTAATTGTAATAATTACTATACCTGTGTCTATTCTGGCAGCTTTATTGCTATTAAGGTTGTTTGGACAAACCATTAATATTATGACTTTAAGTGGTTTATCCCTTGCAGTTGGAATTCTGGTTGACCAGGCAACTGTTACTATTGAAAATATTCATCAGCATCTTGAAATGGGTAAATCAAAAGTTCAGGCTGTATATGATGCCTGTACGGAAATATCATTTCCATTATTGCTAATATTGTTAAGTATCCTTGCAGTTTTTGCTCCATCATTTCTTATGACCGGAGTACCCAAAGCGATGTTTCTGCCTCTGTCTCTTTCTGTTGGGTTTGCTATGCTTGCATCTTATGCTCTGGCTCAAAGCCTTGTTCCTGTGTTGACAAACTGGGTTTTAAAGGAAGAAAAGTTTATTTCCAAACATAAAAGTCATTCAGGTGACTCAGAAGAAGTTTTGAATAAAGATGAACTTAATGAAGAAGAGGAGCAGCTTAAAGAAGAATATAAACATCCTGAAAATAATGATTTCTTTCAAAGATTGAAAATCAGGTTTATGAACCAATTAGAAAAAATGCATAAGAATAGAAACCTTATTATTGCTGTTTATTTACTGTTAGTAATAATTCTTGCGGGTATGTGTTTTTTATTTATAGGTAAGGATATGTTGCCTAAAACAAATATAGGCCAGTTTCAATTAAGGATAAAGGCACCTGAAGGAACTCGTCTTGAAAGGACAGAAGAAAGACTTAAAGAAGTAATTCAAATAATTGACAGTACCGTTAATCATAATATTGCAATAAGTTCGGCTTATGTTGGATTGATCCCCAGCAGTTTTGGTACTAGTAACCTTTATGTTTTCAATTCAGGAACTCATGAGGCTGTTTTGCAGGTAAGTTTAAATCCCGGGAAACATTATATAATAGATGATTTAAAAGACATTATCAGAAAAAATATTAAAACCCGGCTACCTGACCTTAAAGTAAGTTTCGAACCTATAGAACTTACCGAGAAAATAATGGGTCAGGGTGCATCAGCTCCAATTGAAATAAGGGTTGCAGGTAAAAATTTTGAAGATATTGAAAACTGGTCTAAAATGCTATTAAAAAAACTTAATGGTCTTCCTTATCTAAGGGATATTCAAATTCAGCAACCTCTTGCATTTCCGACTATTGAAATAAAACTCGACAGATTTAAATTAGCACAGTTTGGTTTAACTGTGGACGAAGTATCCAATTCAGTTACTGCAAGTACTACTTCCAGCAGGTTTGTAGATAAAAATTTATGGCTGGATGAAAAGGTAGCATATACGTACCAGGTACAGGTGCAGATACCTCAATACAGCATGAATTCCCTTAACGATTTAAAGGAAATACCTCTGGTAAAAGGTAAAAACAGGCCTATATTATCTGATGTTGCCGATTTTAAAATTAAATTTTCTCCCGGAGAATATGATAGAGTAGGACCACGAAGGTTTTTAACCGTAAGTGCAAATTTATATAAAAAGGATTTAGCAGGAGCCTCCAGCGATGTTCAAAAAATAGTTAATTCACTTGGTACACCCCCGAAGGGACTAATTACTGAACTGGCCGGTATGTCCGGTTTATTGACAGAAACACTTGACAGCCTTCAGACAGGATTGGCTTTTGCTATATTGGTAATATTATTGTTGTTATCTGCCAATTACGAATCTTTTAAATTAGGATTAACTGTTTTAACGACCGTTCCTGCAGTATTACTCGGATCACTTACAATTTTACTTATAAGCGGGGATACTCTTAACCTTGAGTCGTACATGGGAATTATTATGTCTATAGGAGTATCTGTTGCTAATGCAATTCTAATAGTAACCAATGCAGAAATTTTGCGATTTCAATATAGGGATGCCCAAAAGGCTGCAATTACAGCCGCCGGTATGAGAATAAGGCCCATATTGATGACAAGTTTGGCAATGATAGCCGGAATGATTCCAATGGCCCTCGGAATGGGAGAAGCAGGTGAACAAACTGCACCTCTGGGTCGCGCAGTGATTGGAGGATTATTAGCATCAATGTTTGCAGCCTTGTTTATATTACCGCTTATTTTTACCTGGGTGCAAAATAATGTGGGTTTTAAAGAAAAATCGTTGATGCCGAAAAACTTATTGGTTAAGTAATTAAGTTAACGGGTGATTATATTATTATTTAGTAATACACAATTTATACAAATAAATATAATATGAGAAAATTAATTATTCTTATAGCATTTATCTTACTTATAAATTCTTGTGGAAAACGTCAGGTTCCGGTAGTACTTAAAAATAGCAACAACAAGAACAGTTCCACTTTTAAAATTATACGAAAAAGCATGTCATCATTTATTACACTTCCCGGGGAATTTTTCCCTTTCCAACAGGTTGACCTTTTCCCAAAAGTAAACGGTTTTGTAAAAAATGTTTTTGTTGACCGGGGATTTATTGTGAAAACAGGACAGGTATTGTTGCAAATGGAAGCTCCTGAAATTGATCAGCAGCTTAATTTAGCCAAATCCAAACTTGTAGAATCCCAGGCTATTTTAAGTACTAAAAAACAAAGAAACGATATGTTATCTGAAACAGCCAAAACGCCGGGAAGTGTTTCACCTTTTGATTTGGAAAGTGCTCATAATGAATATATTTCAGCACAAGCTTCTGTAAAAACTGAAGAAGCAAATGTTGCCGCCTTCCAGGCCATGGAAAATTATCTTACCCTGGTTGCTCCTTTTGATGGTGTTATAACTCAACGTAATGTACATCCTGGAGCTTTTGTAGGACCTAACAGTCCATTTAAAGATCCGGTACTTGTTCTTAAACAGACCAATGTTTTACGTCTGACAGTTTATGTGCCTGAAGTTTATGTAAATAAAATTGACGAAAATAGTGATGTAAGTTTTTACATTAATGCCTTACCAAATAAAGAATTCAAAAGAAAAATAAGTCGGTTATCTCAATCTGTTAACGATCAGGATAGATCGGAAGCTATAGAAATTGATGTGGTAAATGAACCGGATATTAAACCAGGTATGTACGCTGAAGTAAAGGTGCCTGTTAAAACATCAGGTTTAAATTCATTTATAGTTCCATATACCGCAATACTTACAAATACAGAAAGAAAATATATTGTTGAACTTGATAATAAAAAGCATGCGCATTTTATAGATGTAAATGAAGGCATTACAGATGGAAAAACTACGGAAATTTTTGGACAGCTTAATGAAAACATGGAAGTATTGATTAAACCTGAAAGTGATATTAGAGAAGGTGATTTGATTGAATAATTAATGAATTATAATAATGAACCTGGTTTCAGCTGCATTAAAAAGACCTGTTACTATAACTGTAATAGTTATTAGTGTATTAATTTTTTCCATTGTTGCTTTATCAACATTTCCTATTGACATTTTTCCCAAACTTAACCTGCCTACAATATATGTAATTGAATCTTATGGTGGTATGTCTCCGCAACAGATGGAAGGTTTCTTTTCTACAGGAATGCAGGATCAGTTTTTATATATAAATGGTATCAAAGGTATAGAAAGTAAAAATATTCAGGGACTTAATTTACTAAAACTGACATTTTATGAAGACGCTGACATGGCTGAAGCCTCTGCCCAGGTAGCACTGCAGGTAAACAGGGCCATGAAATTTTTCCCCCCGGGTGCTTTACCACCACAGGTTGTCAGGTTCGATGCCTCTTCCTTACCGGTAGGCCAGCTAGTTTTATCTTCGCCTGACAGATCTTTAAAAGATATTTATGACCTTGCCACTACACGCATCAGGCCAATGTTTGCAACTATAAATGGATTATCTGCTCCTCCACCATTCGGTAGTAATGTACGTACGGTACTTATTGATTTTAAACCTGAAAAGTTAAGAAGTTTTGGCATTTCCCCGGATGAATTGATTAATGTTATTGCAAAATCTAACGTAATGGCACCTTCAGGGTATTTACGTGTCGGGAATACTATGTTTGTAACAACCATGAATTCGCTTGAAAAAACCGTCAGTGAATTTAATGATATTCCTGTATCAGATAAAAACGGACAGATAATTTTTATAAAGGATTTAGCAACAGTAGTGGATGGGGCAGATATGACTGTTGATTTTGCACTTATTAATAGTAAACGTTCTGTATATCTGCCTGTTGTCAAAACAGCTGATGCTTCTACATGGGAAGTGGTACAAGCTTTGAAAAGAAAAATTCCTGAAATGCAATCTCTTCTTCCTGATGACGTTACTATATCTTATGAATTTGATCAATCCATATTTGTCATTAATGCAGTAAAAAGTCTTGCGTCTGAAGGAATCCTGGGAGCCATTCTTACAGGCTTAATGGTGTTGCTTTTCCTGCGTGATTTAAGAAGTAGTCTTATAGTAATTATTACCATACCTATTGCTATTTTATCAGCACTTTTATTGTTAAGACTTTTTGGTCAAACTATTAATATAATGACACTTAGTGGATTATCTCTTGCCGTAGGTATATTGGTTGATGAGGCAACTGTTACTATAGAAAACATACATCAGCATCTTGATATGGGAAAAGATAAACCGAAGGCTGTTTACGAGGCATGCATGGAAATTTATTTCCCCAAATTTCTTATTCTGTTGTGTATAATTTCTGTTTTTGCCCCGTCATTTTTAATGAAAGGTATACCCCGGGCCATGTTTCTTCCTCTTTCCTTATCTATAGGTTTTGCAATGGTGGCTTCATATTGTCTGGCACAGACCTTTGTGCCTGTAATATCTAATTGGATTTTAAAAGAAAACAAAATACATACAAAACCAGACAATTTTTTTACCGGGTTGAAAAGCAGTTATATGAACAGGTTGCAAAAAATGCAAAAAAAACGAAACATTATAATTTTTATCTATCTCATAGTAGTTTTAATTATGGCTGGAATGTGTTTTATTTTTATTGGTAAGGATATGCTCCCGAAAATGAATACAGGTCAGTTTCAGATTCGCATTAAAGCACCGGAAGGAACGCGGTTGGAGCGTACTGAAGAAATAACAAAGAATATAATTGACATTATAGATACTACCGTTCAACATCACATTGCAATTAGTTCAGCTTATATCGGACTTGTACCAAGTAGTTTTGGAACCAGTAACTTATATGTATTTAATTCCGGAACCCATGAAGCAGTATTACAAGTTAGTATAAATGAAAAATACCACTACCTTATTGACGATTTGAAAGATATTATCAGAAAAAATATAAAAAACAGGCTGCCTGATATTAATATTAGTTTTGAACCTATAGAACTAACCGAAAAAATTATGGGACAAGTGCTCTTGCCCCCATTGAAGTGAGAGTAGCAGGTAAAAATTTGGAAGATATAGAAAGCTGGTCTAAAAAATTATTAAAAAAATTAAATGCCTTACATTATTTAAGAGATATTCAAATACAACAACCTCTTAATTATTCTACAATTATAATAAAACTCGACAGGTTTAAACTTGCACAATATGGGTTATCAGTAAATTCAGTAGCCAATTCTGTTACAGCCAGTACTACCTCAAGCCGCTTTGTCAATAAAAACCTTTGGCTTGATGAAAATGTTGCCTACACCTACCAGGTACAGGTTCAAATACCTGAATACAGAATGAATGACTTAAATGAACTGAAAGAAATACCGCTTTTAAAAGGTAAAAACAGGCCGGTTTTAATGGATGTGGCAGATTTTAGTATTACCACATCACCCGGAGAATATGACAGAGTGGGTCCAAGAAGGTTTTTAACTGTAAGTGCTAACCTTTATAAAAAGGACCTTGGGGGAGCATCAAAAGATGTTAAGAAAATCATAGATTCACTGGGAACTCCACCTAAAGGGTTAGTTACAGAAATGGCTGGAATGTCAGGTTTATTGGTCGAAACACTTGACAGTTTGCAAACAGGACTTATTTTTGCAATAATAGTTATTTTATTATTGTTATCGGCTAATTTTGAATCCCCAAAACTTGGCTTAGTAGTGTTAACAACCGTTCCGGCGGTATTATTTGGTTCATTGATCGCTTTGCTAATAAGTGGCGATACCCTTAACCTTGAATCCTATATGGGAATTATTATGTCAATCGGAGTGTCAGTTGCCAATGCTATTTTGATTGTCACAAATGCCGAAAAATTACGATTAGAATATAAAGATACACAAAAAGCAGGTATTATTGCAGCTGGTATGAGGTTACGTCCAATATTAATGACCAGCATGGCAATGATCGCCGGTATGATTCCAATGGCCTTAGGCTTAAGTGAGGCTGGTGAACAGACTGCACCATTGGGCAGAGCAGTAATAGGAGGTCTGGTAGCTTCTGTATTTGCTGCATTATTTGTATTACCCCATATTTTTATATGGGTACAGGAAAATACAGGCTATAAAGATAAATCATTACTACCACCTAAACTGAATAAGTAATTTAAAAAATACACCTGAAATAATAATAAAATCTTTTAATTTTTTGAATTCTAAAAATTATTGAATTTAATATCTTTCATTTTTTAAAAAGTTCCTTAATAATGAATCATCTGATTTATTCTTTTTAATCCAATGGATAAATAAAAGAATTAACAAATAAAAAAGTTTAAATATAGGTATTCAAATATGCATGAGGGCT
>CAVYAE010000096.1:0-11386 GCA_963766305.1 uncultured Bacteroidota bacterium | reverse complement strand
GAATCGCTCCAGTCCTGATCCCACGGCGGGACGACTTGGAAGAAAACGGCGCGGCTCCCCAGCGACGCGCCTTCGACGCGGAGCGGCATCCCCTGCTTTCCCGGATAGTGCCTGCCCATGCCGCCAGCGAATCGGCATACATGGGCGGGGCGCGGTCAGGCCGTACGGGTTTGATCTGCGCGATTGACAGGCCGGCCAGTTGAAACATGCCATGACCATTCCACCGCCGGCGAAGTCGCCTCAAACCGTCTGGCCTGATCCGGCGACAGGCGCCGTATTCCAGCAGATTGCCCCGGCCATCCAACCTCTACCGTGACCATCCCGGGCCCGACTGGGAAGACGTGTGCCGGCAAAGGATCGCCCAGCAAGGCAGGCGAAACGATCTGATCGCCTCCGCTGCGATACCAGAAGCAGACCGCCGGGGGGCGATCGCCGGAGAGATTCTCCAACATGCCAGCTGCGGCTTTCTATTACCGCGGCGTGCTGCAAGTAGCCCCGGTCGATGGCGAAGCCTTGCCAATGCTCAGGACCGGCGGCTCGTGACCCAACGACGCCATGATGTGCTCGGCCTTGTCGGCCAACACGGCGGGCGATTTCGCCAGCCCGCCTGGGGCAAGAAGAAGTTCGATCGGCCAATTTCACGACAGAAAAACAGGGCCACCAGCGCGATGGTCAGGCAGCCGAAGGCTGCTCCGATCGCATTCCACCGGCCGTGCCCGCCGCGGCCACCATGCTGGGCGAAGGCGTCTCGCCCGCCGCCATCGCCGAGGCCAACGGGTCCCCACCGGCAGCGCCGCCGCCACCGCATAGGCCGATTCGGGCCGCCGCTGCGGATCTCGCTCCAGGCATTGCAGGATCACCCGTTCCAGGGCAGCATCGATTTCGGACACGATCGCGGAGCGGCCGAACGGCCGTCGTCGTCGTGGGCCCGCAGGTCGCCGCCGTGCCTGCGAAAGGCTTTTCCCGGTAATCGTTTCGTAGAGCACGATGCCGAGGGAATACAGATCGCTGCGGACCGACGGTGCCCGCCGGCGAACAATTCCGGTGCCATGAAGGCCGGAGTGCCCGCCAAGGGCATTGCTCTTCCGCCTGGGAAGTCAGGGCGGCAATGCCGAAGTCGGCGATCCGCACCTGTCCTCTGCCGTCGATCATGACGTTGGCCGGCTTGAGATCGCGATGCAGCACGCCTTGATCGTGGGCCGCCCCCAGGCCGGCACAACTGCCGGGCGATCTGGTCGCCTTGTCGCCGGTCAACCGGCCGACGCGCCGCAGCAGCGACGCCAGGTCCTCGCCGTCGACGTACTCCATCGAAATGAAGACCTCCCCGTCCGCCTCGCTGATGTCATAGACCCGATTCACGTTGGGATGCGTGACTTTGCGGGCCAGCCGGACTTCGTTCTGGTACCGGCCAGCCAATCGGGGCTTCGCCCCGGCCGCGGGCGAGAAACTTCAACGCCACCGCTTGATCCAGCTTCAGGTCGTCGGCCCGGTACACGTCGCCCATCCCGCCTCGACCCAACGGACCGATGATTCGGTATCGGCCCGGCCAGAATGGTTCCGGGCGGAAATCGCTCGGGCTGTCGGGCGGCTGCCGGGTTTCGACGCCCGCCGCGACGGCCGGTGGGGCGCCCAAAGCTTTGCCGGGGTGGCGTCGGCGGGTGACGTGCCGATAATCGTCTCGGAAAAATGATGCATCAAGAGCGACGCGACTATGTTTAAACCTCTCAAACACTATTCCGGTTTCTTCTTCAGACATCCCTATTCCTGAATCCCTAACATAAAACAATATATTATCGGCTTCAGGTTTATATCCAAAAACTATCTGTCCTTTTTCGGTAAATTTTAAGGCGTTATTAATTAAGTTATTAATTATTTGTTTAAGCCTGTAAGGATCTGTATAAAATGTTTGATGTTTATTTTCGGAAGGCATTTCAACATAAATATCTACCAATTCTTTTTCCTTGCGTTTTTTTACTCCGGAAAAGAAATCGTAGATGTCATTCATCAGTTCCTTTAAGTCTACATTTGAATATTCTATTGTTATTTGGCCTGCTTCAATCTTGGCAATATCTATAATATCATTGATTAGATTTAAAAGTAGTTTTCCGCTATTGTTAATAATACCTAAATACCTTATTTGTTTATCTTTAGGAAATTCCCTGGTTTCAAGAAGATTTGCAAACCCAATAATACCATTGATGGGTGTTCTAATTTCATGCGACATATTGGCTAAAAAGGCAGATTTTAACTTGTCTGCAACTTCAGCTTTTTCTTTTTCCTGTTTTAACTGTTCCTGGGTATACTTATACTGATTTATATTCCTTGAAATACCGGCAATTTGCGTAACATTGCCATTGTTATCCCTGACACCTACTGTAGTTGAGGAAAGCCAGTATTTACCTGAAGGAAATTCAAATTCATATTCCTGATTCACTGAAGGTATACCAATATTGAAAATATTTTGTTCAACTTCAGTGATAGAATCAGCAACCTCTTTTGGGAAAAAATCATAGGATGTTTTTCCAATAAGTAGTTCGGGACCATCGAGTAAAAGAAAATCTGACAAGGCTTTATTTGCCCTTATAAATTGACCCTGTCTGTTTTTTAAATAAACAGCATCTGGAACATTATCCATTATAACCTGTAAAACATCATGTTCGGTCATTAACCTGTTCTCTATTATTTTCTTTTCAGTAACATCTGTAATTGTACCAAGCAATTTTACGGGTTTTCCATTTTCTCTGTTCAATTCAGCTATTATTACATCATTTATAAATTTAACACCTCCATTTGAAGTATTTATCCGGTATGAAATATTGACATTATTGGCATTTAATATACAATCATTTATACTTTGCTGTACAAGCAAAAAATCATCAGGGTGTAAATAATCGTAATAAAATTCATCGAGCGTCGGAGCTATCCCTGCCGGATCACGATCATAAATTAATAAAGCCTCATTAGACCATTTAGAAACCCCAGTCATTAAATCAATTTCATAAGTGCCAAAATGAACTCTTTTTTCTAATTCCTCAAGTCGTTGCTTAGAATAATTTAACTCCCGTTCACTATTAATCTTTTCAGTTACATCACTATAAGTTATAAGTACCGAATCCACAAATGAGTTTGGAATAGTTTCAGGAACAAGTATTGCATCAAAGTGCTTAACCTCACTTGGTATGTCAAGACAGAAATTTATTTTTAATACTTTGTTCTTTTTAATAACCCACTTTATTTTTTCCTCAAGGTATTTAGAAAGGCTGAATGGAAAATTCATTTCAAGTAATCTCTTTCCAACTATCATTTCAGATTTAATACCCAACATATCCACAATGTTTGGACTGGCATACTGACACCTTAAATTTTTACCAAATCTTGTTATTATCATTGGTGAATGCTCAACTAATGCCTGGTACCTTAGCTTTTCGTCAAATAAAGCCTGCTCTATGTTCCGGCGTTCTGATATATCCCTTATGAAAGCCTGAATTATACCATTTCCTGAAACTGTTATAATTCTTGAACTAACACTTACAGGTATTTCCTTTCCGTGCCTGGTAATTATTGTAGTTTCAAAAAAAGGATTGTGTTTATCTGTATTATTGGTTAAATCTCTAAAAAAATAATTTAATAAATTAACATTACAAAATGACTGTACATTACTTTCCTTAATTTCATGTTCAAGTATATCAAATAATTTACAGAAATTAATGTTTGCTTCTGTAATTTGACCTGAAAAATCAAATTGGCAAAAGGCATCATTTAAATGTTCAAATATTGACTTATACTTTTCTTCTTCTATTTCACTTTGAATGGTTATTTTCCCGGAAACTTCTACCGTTAGTATTTTTATCTTCTTAAAATGGGTATATGCTTCCTGTTTAATAATTGATCCAATATCTAAAACATGGACATAAAATCCCTCTTTTGTTTTTAACCTGTATTCAAGTTTATATTTATCTGTTATTCCCTTAATGAAGTTATCAAACCATTCCAAAACAATCGCCTTATCCTCAGGATGAATTCGTTCTTCCCAGAAGTTCCGCCCAAAAACAGCTTCATCTCTTTTATATCCAATAAGTTCAAGCCATTGATCATCAAACAGAATTTCATTTGTATTTACATTAAACTCCCAGGTTCCAATATCCTGACATTCAATTTTTGCTCTATCGATGTATTGGGCAATTTCTGCCATATTGTAAGAAATTTTACTGCTGTATGAATTAATTTATTATGGAGTTTCAGTAATAGATGAAACCTTCCAAGTAAAATTAATATTTCTGATAAAATTTACTTACCCATTGATCAAACATTCGTCAAATCTTTTGAAATAATATATATTGCATTAACTTACTGTAATTTATAGTATCAATAAAAGAATAAATTTATCACTCTCTTAATAAGTAACTATTTTTGACCATACTCCAATATCCAGGCTTCAGTTTTTCCGTTTGATTTTAATTTACCCAGCTCCAAAGATGCTGAATCTTTAGTGTAAAACGATGAATAACAAACATAATGCAGATTATTAATTACTGCAAATATTTCCGAACCATAACCTTCAGATTTCAAATTTGCAAGCATTTTTTCAGCATTCATTACCTGTGAAAAACAACCTGCAACTATATAATATTTTGTTGCATTTCTTTGCTTCTGTGATGGATTTACAATACTTTTCTTAATTGTTTCGTCTTTGGATATTTCCTTGTGTGATAATACATTTGTGGAAACGTTATTTTCAACAGGAGGCTTTGATGTCATTGAAGTCATTTCTGAATCTGATTTGTTTATTGTATCATGTCTTATACCGGATGAATTTTTGCTAACAATGTTATTCTTTTTGATAATTTTCAGTTTTTCAGCTAAGGTATCTTTCCCAAAACTAATATTGGCTGGTTTTTTTGAATTATTTTCCTGATGTGCAAAAAGTAAATATACCAGTAAAAGAACAATAAATAAGCCACTTGCAATAATTATAACGTTTCTGGAAGTTATTACTGAAATAAACCTGTTTTGATTTTCATCTTTATTTACCCTTGAAGACATTACTGATTCTGCGTAGGATATTACCGAATCATTTGATGATACTATTAAATCGTTGTCTGATATCTTTGAGTTTTTAACCTTAGAGGTATTATTTGTTTCTTCTTTTTTATCCATATTATTAATACTTCCCGTTTGACTATTATTTTCATTTACAGTCAATTGGTCTTTCTGACTAGGTTTGTTTTCTTTTTCTGGCTGAATAATTGTATTATGTTCATCTGATAATTTTAGATGAATATTTTTTAACTGAATTTTATCATCACTATCCAGATAAAGTGTACATAAACCTTCTATATCAACTGAACGTTCATTATGAAGTTTGTATAGTGTATCGTCTGAAAATGATTTGATTGCCTTGGCAGCATCTATTAATTCGATTTGCTCCTGTTCAGCAACATAGCTAACCAGCAAGCCATCGTTAAATCTCAGAAATTCATTAAAATATAGTGATTTATTTTCTTCTCCTCTTAATAAGAATGCGCCCAATTCAGGTATAATTACCCGGTTATGTTCAAATAATAATTTACTTAAGTAATCGCTAAGCATAATTTAAAAATTGTAAATTATTTTCTCGGTTCCGAAAATAATACATTAATGTCGAATATTCAATATTTTATGTCCAACAATTTAAGTTTTTAATGAATTAACTAATAAATTTGATGGTTAAAGATACTTATTACAGGCAAAAATCCTCTGCCTTATATATTATAATCCCAATAAAACTGTCCGGTCTGCGCTTTCTGATTCCAAATTGCCGGAGTAACTACTTTACCATCCAATGATTTTAGCGACCTGCTGTATAAAGCATGTACAGGATTAAAAACTATATCTGTAACGCCTATTGTATATAAATTGTTGTTATTGGCAATTTCAACCTTATAACCACTGCTTTCAAGTATGTTGTTCAAAAAGGACGCACGCTCAGATGAGATATCTTTCTCTATAATTGAACAACGGATTCCGTTAATCTCCTCTATAACATGAAAGTGATTTATCGCCATAATAATCAGTTATTTACACCAAAACTAAAGGAATTTATGTAATTATATATAGGAGATATAAAACCTATCAGTAATATCCCTATTAAACAAATAATCAATGCAACATTCAACAATCTGTTTTGTTTGATAATTAAATTTGAACCTTCAGGAGCTTCTAGAAAAATAGTTCTTATAACCCTGAGGTAATTAAATAATGATATTACAAGATTTATTGCAGCTACTGCCAGTAAAACATACATTCCATTACCCATACCTGAATACAGCAGGAATAATTTGCCGAAAAATCCTGCTGTGGGTGGTATACCTGCCAGTGAGAACAATGCCAAACAAAGTATAAGTGAATAAAACCGGTTCTTTTTATATAATCCTTTATATATACCTGATATAGATTCTTCTCCCGTCGCATCAGTTACTGCTCCTACCACACCAAAGGCTGCAATATTACTAAACAGGTAAATTAAAATAAAATAGATGGCAGAAGCTGTTCCTGTAGCCGAAGCACCAGCTATGCCAACAAGCACAAAACCAATCTGTGTAATAGATGAAAAAGCCAATAACCTTTTGATATTATCCTGTCTCATTGCAAAAAGATTACCAATGGTCATACTTAATACACCCAATATTGTCAGTGTATAAAGCCATGCCTCCTTTAAACATCCAAATACAAGATATAAAACCGAAACAAATATAAAAACAACTGAACCTTTTGATATTACCGACAAATAATTGGTAACACCTACCGGGGATCCTTCATATACATCAGCTGTCCATAAATGAAATGGAACAATAGACATTTTAAATGCCATACCGCCCAGAATAAAAACGAATGCATAAATTGTCATTGCATTATAATGCAAATTAGCAGCTACTGACTCAAAACTCAGATTACCCACAGCTCCATATAAAAGAGAAATACCAAAAAGCATAATGCCTGTAGAAAAAGCGGATGTAAGAATCAGTTTAATCCCGGCTTCTGATGAATTTTTCATATCCTTATTGTAATTAGCAAGAGCTGCTATAGGAATTGTCGACATTTCCAACCCCAGGTATAACATAAGTATGTGTCCGCTTGACAGCATAATATATATACCAAGCATACTGCTTAATACAAGTATATAAAATTCAATGCGGTTTTTGTTATTAATCAGATAGTTATATGTCGTCATTGAAATAAGTAACAGTCCAAAGTTGAGTATATTTTTTTCCAGAACTATTAAACTCCCGGATTTGAAAAAACCGTTGAATAATACACCATTTCCGATTGGCAACCAACCAGCTGCAAAATTTATAAATAATAAAATATTAATTATTGCCAGAAATACAGATGCTTTTTTATCAGCATCAAAAAGTTTCATTACTATTAAAAGGAAAATAATCAAACTTATTATCCATTCAAACCTTAAGAGTAAAAAGGAATCTAACGACATAATTTACAAGCAGTATTAGTTGGCTAATGCCAGTGATATAAATTTATTGAAAATTGTCAGAGTATCATTCTTTATCAACTGAACCAACAGGAATGGGAAAATACCGATTAGTACTATACCTGCAATTAATAACAAGGAAGCTGCACGTTCACTCCATGAAGCATCTTTTAATTTCTCATATTCCCTGTTTGTAATTGTACCCCATATTGCTTTTCCAATGGCTCTTAAAATATAAACAGCTGTAACTACAATTGAAGCACAAGCCAGTAAAGTTGCAATTTTATAGAACAGTCCCGTATGTTCCCATGACCCAATAAATATTGTTATTTCAGAAATAAATCCACTGAAACCAGGAAGGCCAAGTGATGTTAAACCAGCAATTATAAAAGCAGTACCTATAAAAGGCACTTGTTTTAACATACCTCCCAATTCATTCGCCTGACGTGTATGGGTTCTGTCATATATCATTCCTATTGCTGCAAAGAAAAGGGCTGTCATTATTCCGTGCGATACCATTTGCATCAATGCTCCCATAATAGATGCCCTGGTTAGCATTGCAATCCCCAGAATCACAAATCCGCAATGACTTACCGATGAATATGCATTCATATATTTTAAATCATTTTGCATCATAGTTGTGAATGCACCGTATATTATTGCTATTGAAGCCAGTATAATATATATCCATGATAAATCCATAGCTGCGTCAGGCAATAAATAAGTTGCCACCCTGAGGCATCCGTACCCTCCGAGTTTCATAGAAATCCCGGCCAAAAACATTGATGCAGCTGTAGGTGCAGAGGAATGGCCGTCAGGTGCCCAGGTATGGAATGGGAACATGGCTGTAAATACGCCGAAACCTGTAAATAGCAAAATGTACAATATTCTTTGAACTTCCGGGGGAAATTTAATCTGAGCCAGTTGGTTAAGGTCCCAGGTAGGATTACCTCCATATATCCCTGAAGCAAAATAAAGCCCTAAAATACCAAGTAATACAAGTGCAGAACCAAACATAAGCATTAATGCCAGCTTCATTGCACTATATTCCTTTTTTCCGCTCCCCCATATACTTATCAATAAATATTTAGGTATCACGGCTATTTCAAGAAAGAAAAACATCATAAATAAATCAGTGGATATAAAGAATCCATAAGCTCCTAATCCTAATAGCAGAATGAGAAAGAAGAACTCTTTAACCATTTTCTCAATTTTCCAGGACACCAGGGTGCCGGTTAACACAACCATGGCGGTTAATAATATCATTACCAATGATATGCCATCAATTCCGGTACGATAATATATGTGAAGTGGAGCAAACCATTCAATAATGTGAGAAGTAATTTTTACTCCGGCATTCCTTAGATTTATATAAAACAAGGTAAGCCACACTGAATAAGCAAATTGAATTATACTGCCAGTCAATGCAATAATTTTAATTGTCGTATCCTTTTGTGCAAATAAAACACAAACAGCTGTGATAATTGGAATAATTAGTAATACCGATAATACATCCATAATTTACAATAAAACTTTAGAACTTTAGGAATTATATATCTTTGCGACTTTAAAACTATATTCTATTTCATCCGAAAATAATTTTGATTTTAATGATCGAATGGAACTCACAGAAATTTACATTAGTTTTTGTGTTTATTCTTAAACATGTTCGTTTCAAATGATAAATTAAAATTTCCATATATTAAGCAAATTTCAGAATTAACACAGCTGCCAGCAATAAAACCCCGCCAAGGAAATACATGGTATAAGCCTGCAATCTCCCTGACTGCATACCTTTTATTGACTCGGACAAATCTGCGGAAACTGAACCGGAAGCATTTACCATTCCATCAACTGCATTACGGTCAAACCATGAAAATGGACGCCCAACCAGATTGAATAAAATCTTCCTGGTTATAAACAAATAAATTTCATCTATATAAAACTTAGAGTAAATCCATTTATAAACTATGCCTGCAAAATTTATAATTTTGTCCGGAATATCATTTTTCCTGGCATACAATATATAAGCAAGAATAATAGCTGTTATTCCTATTAAAACAGGTGCCACTGAAAAAGAAAGGTGAAATGGCAATGTGAGTGGTTTTCCATCTGCACTTACAAAATTTCCGAATGGGATAAAACCTGCAGATACAGTACCAATAGCTAATATAATCATTGGAATATTCATAGCCCGGGTATGTGATTCAGGATTAATTCCGGTATTATGTTCTGATAATTCTTTATGCCAGAATATTCTGAAATACAACCTGAACATATAAAATGCAGTTAAACCACTAGTGAACAATGCTATATAAAAAACAATCCTGTTACCTTGAAAAGCAGAAGATAATATAGCTTCTTTACTAAAAAAACCGGCAAAAGGAGGAATACCTGAAATGGCAAGGCAAGCCAGAAGAAATGTTATGTGAGTCACTGGCAGGATCTTTCTGAGCCCTCCCATTTTATTCATTTCATTACTGTGAATATAATGTATTACTGAACCTGCACAAAGAAATAACAAAGCTTTAAAAAAGGCATGTGTGAAAAGATGAAACATTGAAGCAGTAAAACCTTCATTGTGTCCTTCACCCCAACCTGCAACTCCTATGCCAAATATCATAAATGCAATCTGGGATATAGTGGAATATGCAAGAACTCTCTTAATATCAGTTTGGGCACAGGCTATAACAGCTGCAAATAAAGCTGTAAATGATCCAATATAAGCTATTATAGTCAATACATCCCCGGCAGAAATAGCATAAACCGGGAACAACCTGGCAAGTAAATAAACCCCGGCAACTACCATTGTGGCAGCATGTATAAGTGCTGATACCGGAGTAGGTCCTTCCATGGCATCCGGAAGCCATATGTGCAATGGAAACATGGCAGATTTGCCTGCTCCACCCATAAATACAAGTAATAAACCCCATGACAATACTGACAAACCTAAAAAGGAACAACTTTTTAATGATAACAGGTAGGGTGACCCGGAAGTTGTCAGACGACTTATTAATGTGTCAAAATCAAGAGTTTTGGCTCCGTAACTTAACATTAATATACCAATTAGTAATCCCAAATCTGCAAAACGGGTTACTATAAATGCTTTTTTTGCAGCTTCAATAGCAGAGGGTTTATCATAATAAAACCCTATAAGAAGAAATGATGAAATACCAACTAACTCCCAGAATATGTACATCTGAAAAAGATTTACTGCCACAACCAGGCCTAACATTGAAAATGTGAATAACGACAAATATGCGTAATATATGGTATATCTTTCTTCACCATGCATATAATTTATACTGTATATATGCACCATCGCAGATATAAAACTCACCACTATAAGCATCATAACTGAAATTGGATCAAGGACGATACCTAAATCAACAGACAGGTTTTCATTGAATTGCAACCAATGAAATTTGGTAACCGTATTTGCTACATAATTCCCTGATTGATTGCCAAATTCAAAGAAATAGCCATATGCGACATATAATGACAGGATAGCTGTCAGAATAAGAAAGAGTGTTCCAATTAATCCTGAAATAGCCCGGTTTATTCTTTTACCAAAAAGTGACAGAAAAACAAAACTCACCAGTGGAAAGATTAAAATAGCTAAAGCACAATAATTAAAATAATTATTCATGGTCTAATATTTCATTGTATTTGTATCTTCAATATCAATAGTATTGAATTTCCGGAATAAATTTATAATAATGGCAATAGCCAGAGATACTTCTGCAGCAGCTATGGTAATAATAAACAATGTGAAAAATATTCCCTCAAGCTGGTTTGGATATAAATATTTATTAAATGCTATGAAATTAATATTTATACCATTAAGAATTAATTCCACTGACATTAACATAGTTATTAAATTTCTGCGAAAGAAAAAACCAAATACTCCAAGAAAAA
>CAVYAE010000095.1:0-3216 GCA_963766305.1 uncultured Bacteroidota bacterium | reverse complement strand
TATCGGCAGCTTCCTGTTCCTGGGACCTACAGGTGTCGGCAAGACCGAGATGGCTCGGACGCTGGCGCACTTCCTCTTTGGCTCTGACAAAGCGCTCATCCGCTTCGACATGTCGGAGTTCATGGAGAAGCACTCCGTCTCCAAGCTCATCGGTTCGCCTCCGGGGTACGTGGGTTACGAGGAGGGCGGCCAATTGACCGAGCGCGTTCAGCGTTCGCCGTATTCGGTTGTGCTGCTGGACGAGATCGAGAAGGCGCATCCGGATGTCTTCAACATCCTCTTGCAGGTCTTTGAAGATGGCCAATTGACCGACGGCCTGGGCAATACCGTCGATTTCAAGAACGTCATACTCATCATGACCTCAAATAAAAGCACGAGCGCCACCTGCAGAAGAAGCAGGGGCTGGGCTTCGCCAGCGACCGCGTCATTACACCAATAAACATTGCCAGAAAAATCCATAAGGTCAGGTAACGGTCTAAAAACTTTAATCTTGTTTTCAAAATCTGTTAAATTGGTTAGTTTATTGTACAATAAAAAAATCCGGTAAGCGATTTAGAACCGCTTACCGGATAAATTAAATATTTAGCAACCGCATCCGCAGCCACAACCACCATGAGATTTTTCGACAACTGTTTCCGAAGCTTTTACTTCTTCTGATTTGTTATCGAGAATTGAAGAAACTTCATCTTTTAATGCAACAAGGAGAACTGCCTCCACAACATGTTGATTCATTTTCTGTGTTATTTAATTTGTCGTTTTCCATTTGTTATTAATTATTTAATGTTATTATTATAAAACTCTTTAAATTTATCTTTAATCTCATCTCGTACTTTTCTGAATACCTTCATAATCTCCTCATTTGTACCTTTTGCATCGGCAGGGTCTTCAAAACCGATATGTAAACGTTTCTTTACATTTCCAATAAACATCGGGCATGTTTCTTTTGCACCATCACAAACGGTAATCACATAATCAAACTCCTGACTCAAGAACTCATCAACATCTTTTGGCTTATTATTATGAATATCTAAACCAATTTCATTCATAATTCTTATAGCGTAAGGATTAATCCTTTCCGTTGGTTTTGTGCCTGCCGAATAAACCTCAAGTGTTGCATCAAAAGATTTTAAAAAAGCCTCAGCTATCTGACTTCTGCAACTGTTGCCGGTGCATAATATCAATATTCTCATTTGTTTCTTATATTTTGCAATTTGTTATTTCGAAATATTCTTTAAAGAAAGCCCCGAACAATTCGTTGGCAAGCTTCCAGTTAACCGGATCAATACAATACTTAATATTTGGATGATTAATTTCGCCTCTGATCAAGCCCGAATCTTTCAATTCCTTTAAATGTTGCGACAAAGTGGATAACGCAATTGGAAATTCGCCTGCAATGTTGCCACTATACAGCAATTTTGTTTGGAAAGGATGCTTAATATCTGCAAACGGGCGGGATGGCTTAACGCTTTTGCTATGCGAGCCATCTTTATCATATCTTCATTATATGTAACATTTTCCTTTGTCATAACGTTTATTATTAGTTATTTTGTATTTCGTAAAAATACGAAGCAAAAGTAATAATATTTTTTATAATACTGTATGTTTTTTACTAAAATTTATAAAAAATTAATATCAGCAATCAAAATGTTTATAAAGCTAACTAAAATATTTTATATTTAAAGAAGTATTTTGTATTTATTACTATAAATACCAACATTTTAATAAAGTTGTGTATAATAGTACAACTTTGCTCTTGATATGAAGAAAGTAATTCTCCTGAATTTATAAAAACTAACAAATGTAATTTTGTAATGAAAATTAATATAATCAAAGGATATATTTAGTAACCTGTTATTATTTATTTGTTTACGAAAATAGCAGAGAACTATTTTACATTTTATTGTTACTATTATGCATAGGAGGTTTCCTCTTGATAAAAGGAGATTCCCTCTTGATAAAAGGAAACTTCCTCTTGAGAAGAGGAGATTCCCTCTTGATAAAAGGAGATTCCCTTTTGATAAAAGGAGACTTCCTTTCGGGGAAAGGAAACTTCCTTTCGGGGAAAGGAGACTTCCTTTCGGGAAAAGGAGACTTCCTTTCGGGAAAAGGAGACTTCCTTTCGGGAAAAGGAGACTTCCTTTCGGGGAAAGGAAACCTACTCTGGGTTTTTGTACCTATATTATGGTAAAGACATATTTAAGAATGACATAACACATTTTACTCCGCTTAGAAAAGCAAAAGAGAATCTCAGACTACTACCATCACATTTTTAAATAACATTTATCATTTTTATTTATTATCTTTGCAAATTAAAGTAAGAAACGTATGAAAAAGCATTTATTATTTATAACACTATTATTAACTTTGAAAATCCTTAACGGACAGACAAATGTTTATCATTCTTTCCCCGATTCCGCAAACTGGAGAATTAATGTTATTATAAACCGGCCACAGGCGATTGTCAGGCAATTTATTATTTTCAATACTATACTTCAGGCGATACTTTGATTAATTCATATAATTATAAAAAAATATATAAATCCTATGTATACCTTACTTCTACAGGTTCAGCTTCCCTTGTGATCCACTACCGCAATGGGATTATTCGGGGTATATAGGAGCATTACGAGGAATGATTCTCTATCAAATAAAACATTTTTTGTTTATCAAAATAATAACAATGATATTCACTAATCTATGATTATAATTTAAACGTTGGGGATACAATAATAGGAAATAGTTCTATTGATAATATTCAGACTGTTACTTCTGTTGATTCAATCCTTATTGGTTTTCAATTTAGAAAGGAATGGAACTATGCTTATGGATATATCATACAAGGAATAGGGTCATCAACAGGATTAATAGAATTTTTAGATTGGGGAACAAGTTCTCCTGATCATACATATTCCGATTTGTGTAAAAGATAGTTCAACTACATTGTTTACATCCGGAGATAATTCCGCTATGGGATGTAATTTAATTTACTACGGTCTTAATGAAATAAATGCCAAGAACAATTTTAATTGTTATCCCAATCCTGCTACAAGCCAAACAACTATAACTTATACTCAGCTTAATGCAGAGAGAACTGTTTTTATATAATATGCTTGGTCAAATAGTGTATGAAGAAAAGCTTACAAAAGGTTCATTGCAAACAAAACTTAATATCCGAAACTATAAAGCAGGGCTTTATAAATTAATATTAAAAGAAAG
>CAVYAE010000094.1:0-14975 GCA_963766305.1 uncultured Bacteroidota bacterium | reverse complement strand
ATCCATTCTGGATTGGTGTCCAGAAACAGGTAAATCTGCAAGCATTCTTGTATATTTACTGTGAACTCTATAACTGGTTTTTTTGCATAAAGGACACTTTGAACCAATTTGACAGGCAGAGACATTTAAATAAAGATGACCTTCGGTAAAGATCATATTCACAGCTTTTAGCTTTACATTTGCAGGAAGGATAAAAGGTGGAATCATATATCGCAAATCTAATATATAATTACACATATTATTCATATGTTTGTAAATAAAATAATAAATAATGGGTAAAGGGGTATTAAAAGTTCATAGAGCAAATCCAATAGAGATAAAGAAGCTTTTGAATGACAATGAATCATATACTGTAGGGGTACGTCTCAATTTAGTATATCTGGTTTCGCTTGGCCATTCAAGTAGAAAATTATCTGAAATACATAATATTAGTTTTAAGCAAATCACCAATTGGGTACATCGTTTTGAAGAAGAAGGTATTGAAGGTTTAAAGGACAGGAAAGGAAGAGGTAGGCATAGTACTTTATCAGAAGAAGTCCTTTTAGAAATTAAATCGTCAATAGTCAATCAAAAGCCAAGCAACTATGGTTACAATTCCGAAAAATGGACTGGTCCTATTATTAAACAATGGATAAAAAGTACTTATGGAGTGGAGTTTCAAAATGCTCAGATATATAATATTATGAGCAAAATTGGAATTTCATTTGAAAAGAAGCAAGGTCTTGTCCCTGTTTAAATATAGTGTACTTTATTACTAGACTTTCACCAAAAGTGATGAAGAACCAATCTAAATCGGAATAAACATTAGTGATTTATACGGGGAATAATTATTAATACAACAGGAATTAAATGAGACACTAAAAACGACCAAAGTAAGTAATATAAAAATAAAATTGACCAAAAAAGGTCTCGATCTATATGATTGATTTGTTATCACCTTAATAATATTTTATACTAAAACGTATTCTCCTATTTAATAATTTTTCTAATTATGATACTCCCTGATTCATCATCTACACCACAGAAAATCCCATTTTTATTTAATACATGTATTAAATATATATTATAAGTTTTAAAAAAATTTTTAAATAGTAATTGTTTGTCAGTTTTGAAGTTTTTCTTAATTGAATCAATAATTGCTAATGTATGAGCATTGGAATAGAAAACCAAAGAATCAGTTATGTAATTATAAAACCCTAAATTTTTTAATGATTCATCTTTAGTAAAATAAAAAATGTGGTCACATGAATGAGATTTTAGAATCAAATCAAACTGCTTAATAGCAGATTGATAGGTATCCATCATAGTTTTTGCATCTTTATTTGAAGTATTATCTTCAATATATGTATGTTGGAATATATTGCTTTCACAACAAATCTCTTTTGAGATTTTTGTTTTTTTATCAACTACAGTAATAACAATAAAATCTGGTGAAGTCGAATTATTATTTAAAGTTTCGTAAAAATATTTCTGTTCTTCGGAATTTTTGCATTTATTACAACCGGTCAAGGTTAAACCTATTAATGCTATAATACCTAAAATTATTTCGGTCTTTTTCATTCTGGTTATTAATGTTATAGATTATCCTTAATCACAATTTATAAACTATTCTCAGGGTGTCATTTATCCTCTCTTTCAAAATTTCAATTAGTTCTTCATCCATAAATTCATAATCATCTTCTATATCAAGAACTTCAATTTTAGGAAGTTCCAAAGATCTGTACAATTCAGAAATTTGAACTCTCTGACTATATTCCATCACTAAAATCAAATCTGACCATAACAAATCTTTTTCAGAAATCTTCCTGTCGCTTTTTGGACTGAGACCAACTGATCGAATATTGAAGCGACTGTCGTTTTTAAAAATATATTCAGCAGTCCGACTTCTCCTTTTATTCTTTCCACAAACTACGAGGATGTTTGGTTTCATTGTTGTTTACTTATCACTTGGAATAAAACGAATAATTTTATTCATTGATTTATCAAACCAGACCTGATCTCCAAAATAACAACAATTCAAGAATACTTTATTAATTGGTACACCATTTAATGTATCATGTTTAATATCAATTATTTTGTATTCACACGGATTTGCAGGTTTAACATTTAATTTATTGTCGTTTATATATTTACAAATCTTGAATAAAATTATTCCTTCTTTGGAGGTCTTATCAATTGAAGAACAATTACATTGCGATTTACATGAAATTAGTAATATAGAGTAGATAAAGATTAAATATAGGGAACCATTGAATATTTTAGTTTTCATAAAATTAATAATTTGTCCGACTTCTCCTTTTATTCTTTCCACAAACAACGAGGATGTTTGGTTACATTGGTTTTTCAGAGTTTCAACAATATATCCTATACGCTTATCCGATAATGACATCTGGGTAATTATCAGGTCGAATTTACAAATCATATGAAGCCACATTAAAAACATTGCTAATTGATTATTCACCTCCTTTAATTATATTTATCATATGGTTTGAAATAATTCTCACAATACTATTTACCGAATCAGACATAAACAGTGTTTTATATTCATTCTCTTTTTCAAAAAGAATTGACTGATTTTTCATTAAATTACCTGAATTAGTATTTGATTCCGAAATGACCAATTTATAGTTTGAATCTTTTAAATCAAGTGAACATAAAATTTCATAGTCAGTTTTTTTTGAAGCTGATTTAAGAGATAACATTTTTTTTACCCATTGTAGGTTCTGAATTGGTTCTTCTTCCAAATCGTGTCCAAAGACCATGTATTTTTTTTCAATTCTGTCGGAAAATAAACGAGTAGTGTTAAATATTGGACTATGAATAATCTTTTCAACTTTCTTATAATTAACGTAATTTTCATTTTTTGATTCAGCGAAAAAGTCGTCAAATTTGTTTAAGACCTTATTTATTTGTGACCATAAATCATCATTTATATGGGTAATAACTTCATATGATACTTTGGGAGTTCTGAATATTTTTGTTTTTGTAAGTTTATCTCTTTTAAGAATTTCAATTTCTTTTTCTATATCTTCTAACTCATCAATATCTTCTCCATTTGCTGCTTTAATGCTAAGTTGGAGTGACCAAATTGCTTGTTTTTCAATATATTCAATTAAAGAAATGATGTCGCCGGTGTCAGCCTTCTGCAATGCAGTCAAATAGTTTTCCTTATCATCAGATTTAATAATAATAGGAGGATAATTATTTTTTAATAAAATATAATTCATTATCAATCTTGCTACCCTGCCGTTACCGTCATCAAAGGGATGAATACAGACAAATTTATAATGAAATTCTGCTGCTAATTGTATTGGATGTAATAATTTATTATTTATATTATACCAGTTCAATAAATCACTCATTAAAGCAGAAGTTTCCTCAGGTGATGCATATTCATGAATTTCTCCGTTTCTTAGTCTGACACTGTTAGGTGATGTCTTATATTTTCCTATTTCTATTTTTTTTCGAGTAGGTACTCCATCAGGAGATATTGCTTCTTTCCAAAAGGGTGCTACAAGTATTATTTCGTTTAATTCTTTAATAAATATCTCAGTTAAAGGACGCTCATTATCTTTTGCCATTTCTTCAATTTGAGATAATGCAATGTCATGTGCTTTCATTTCCTCAATATCGCTTATAGGTATATCTCCTGAACTCTTATCAAAGAACAAAAGTAATTGAGTTTGACCATACGTTAATGTATTACCTTCAAGATGATTGGAGTTATAATTGAATTCTAAACGAAACTTTTTATTTAACCGTTTTTCATATTCCGGTTTCATTGGAAGTTTTTTATCAAGCTCTAATTTTAAAGTATTAATTGTATTTATTGTTGTTGTATTATACATCACTATTTGTTTTTTCTGTTTTATTAGATACAAGTAACTCTTTGATATCAACGTCTAATAATTCTGCAATTTTGTATAAATCTTCAATACTTGGTTGTCTTCGATTTTGAACATATGAATTTATCATGTTATAACTTTTCCCCAGCTTTTGAGATAACCATGTCTGTTTGATTCCTTTTAAAATCAGTATCTCTTTAATTTTATTCATTATATATCATATAATGAGATAAAAATATAGAATATTTTAATTATCTCCAAACTTTTCTTCGAAACAATAACTTTGTTTGCATATCAGTTTTGATTTAATCCTCCAAAATTAATCTGGAGTCAGATTTTATTGTAGTCAAATGTAGGAAAATGTATTCAAATGCAGGATTTACCCCTCTGAAACCCCAGTAAATAGGTTATGAACATAGGATTCATAATCATGAGGTCGCCGGATCATGCCCGGCTCTCGCTACCAGAAAATCAACCACTTACAAAATTGTAAAGTGGTTTTTTTTATCTGGAGTCAGTTCTGGAGTCAGATTTGGAGTCAGAAACTTTAAATTGATGGTTCATTTTCCTTTTTAAATATCCTGAAATTTTTAATTGCATCATCGAAAACTTTCCGATCATGGTAATGCTTCACGATCAATTCCTGACCACTTTGACCGGTTATTTTTTCTGCTTCTCCATGTGTGTGGTTATTCATCAATGTAATATAGGTTTTTCTTAGATGCTTAAATTCTAATTCCTTACTGGTAGCATTTCCGTTTCTGTACAATCAGCTCATATTGTATTCACTTATAGGCTCATCCGTATTGTTTTTAATAGCTGGAATTTTAATGTACAGGTTATCTAATAAATATGCTTGGGTAGTATATTTTTCAAGGAGTTTACTAACTAATGAGTTAATTGACCATGTTAGAGAAAAAGTGTTGGAAGAAAGGAATAAACAACAGGAGGTTAATAACTAATATATCCGCTTTTAGTAGATATATTATATTAATTGAAGCACTTTTACAGCATTTCCAAATAACTATTGAAGAATCAGAAAAAATTTTTATTAATATTAATTCAGTATATCTTTAAAGGATATAACTGAATTTGTTTTAAAAAATATGCCATTAAACTTCATTAGGATATACCTATTTTTATACCTAACTTTAATTTCAATCATTTCCTATTCACAAATTGATCAGGAGAAGCGAGATACCAGTTTTAATAATGAAAAGTACCAGTCAATCATGTCATATATTGATACCATCTCAAATCCTGCTAATTTTGTTAATATATCATGGTACATCTGGACTAACAGAGACGGTGCAATCGGAAGTGAAATTTCCAATAATATAGCAAATGCAATATTGAAATATCCTGACCTTATTTTTGCTAAATTCAATAATAATCCGGTATCATTCAATAATTGGGTTGTAAGATTACCATATGACTTATTTACCGATTACGCAGGTACACGTATTCATGCATTACAAAAGTTAAAGAAAGACTTGATTAATGCACTTTTGAATTATAAAAACCGATCTGATCTGAAAAAATATAGTCAGATTATTGATTTGCTTTATAATAGGATTTTGGTAGTTCAGGTAAGAAATATAGATTAACTGGGGATAAATTTATATTGAATAAATAACCTTTAATAAAAAAAGGTAATTTTCAATTATCAATCATATAAATTTTAACGTATATAAAAATTTAAGTTTAACTAAATAAACTATTTCAAAATATAAACTTCCGGGTTGGTGTATATAAATATCCTTTCCAACAATTCTTTGTAACATTTCATGAGGAAGAATATGGTCAATAATTGATATGTAATATTCAATCAATGAACCTATATAGTTTAAGTCTCCTAACGTAATTCTATACCAAAGTTCGGGTAAATACCGAACTATAATACTCAAAGTATAAAGTAAAGTGAAATTAATGATTATAATATCATTTGTTTCATTCCACAATGGAACAATATATGAAGTTGGTGCATATGATGAATTATAAGTTTTAATATGTTTATACCAAAGCACATCATCTGATTGGAGCAATTTTCCACTTATATATCTTTCTTTTGTATGGGGATCATATTCAATTTTAAAATCAGACAAAGGTAGGTTCAATGTTGATAAATATTCAGGTGTCACTTTAATGGATTCAGAAAATATTTTAATTTTTGAAACTTTATGTTCCGGTGGAATACTTGGTTTTTTTGATAATTCAGTATGTCCAAAAATAGTATTCATGTTTTAAGGTACGTTATAAAACTATAAGCTATTGTATTAATCCTAAACTAAAAATTATGTAATCTTAATTGAAACCTCCAATTATTGGTAGAATTTTCCCTACCTTATCCCCACACCAATGATTAACTCACGATCAAATGATATTCGGACTCGTTTCACCAGTACCATCAATAACAAAGAAATTTGAATCATCCATACTGGAACAACTCGAATATTCCCCAAGTTACAATATCCGACCATCCCAGAACACTTTATTCCTATCCTCTGATAATCCACATCAATTTACAAAGTATCGTTATGGAATGATACCATGTGGGTCGAAATCCGAAAAAATCCTTTATGAAGCACCTGTTGAAAATCCAAACAAATCCTCACATGATAGCATTATAAAGAAAGATATTATAATGAATCAGGACTTTCGCAATCAAATCCGATCCATGCGTGGAATTCTACCGTGCGATTACTTTATCATTCATTCTGACGAAGGAAAACCATATCTATTCTTCATGAAGGATAGGAAACGTCCTTTCGGTATCGGTTGTCTTTGGGATTTATGTAAAAAGAACATGATGGATGAAATGATTTTTGGGTTTGCAGTTGTCACTTTACCAGTTGGTGAATTTGTAAAAATTGGAATCAAACAATTTCCTCTGATCCTGAATGATTCCCACTATAAAAAATGGTTGAAGAAGGATAGTCACCTTTTCGAAATCACAAAATTACTCAACCCAATTGATGAAAAAACCCTGAATGCTTATCCGATTTCTGATAAAATTTTGGATTGTGTTGATAATGAAAGATCTTTGATTGAACCAGTAGGTGATTTGTTAGTTAAGGATGATAAAACTGTGGTTAGTTTTGAAAGGAAAGGTCATAAGAAACATAAGGGAACTGGACATGAATGGGGTGAAAGGATGAAAATTTAAAATGAAACAGTTGAATCATAAAACCAATTTTTCATCATCCTGAATTCAAGGTCAATATATTTACTAAAATATTTTACTTCTTTTTTTCTTAATTGGTACTTTCTTTTCAGTTAGTGAAAATATTACAGGAAGTACAAATTGTTGCTTCACATTTTTCTTGTTAGATTTTGCAGGTGTCCACATTCCCGATGAGGATTTTATAATATTAACTACTTCATCATCACATTCTTTATCAAGAGATCGAAGTACAACAACGGTATCAACATTTCCTTGGATACTTATGATAAATTGAACAATGACCTTTCCTTCGATATGGTTTATCCTTGCTGAATCTGGATAGATTAATTTCGACATAATGAAAGTATCTCTAAAAAATAACAGGTCTTTTCCCTGAAAGGTTGCATTCTGATCAACATACATATATGATGCGTATTATTCAGATTGACCAAAGGAATTATTTGACCAAAATGTTAATATTATCAGCGAAGTGAATACTGATTTAATGAATTTCAATTCAATCATCTTCATTAGGTTATAGTTTTTACTGCAAATTAAAATATTTTTTCAACCATTACCCGAATCTTCTTAATTTTTTGCATTTTTAATAATTTCCATATAAGCTTCTTTTAAATGATCAATAACCAATATTATTCACTAATTGAAATATTTCCATTATATTTCAGCGTATTATATATTTGCAGGAAAAACTTTCATGCATATTCAAATTATATTTCCAACATAGAAAATTATTATGTGATTCTTTATAGATGTCTTTAATTATTATTCTCATTAACAATCTCTTCCCTTCCACTTTTTATATAAAATATTAATAAATTATTTGCGTTATTAAATAAAAATCTATCTGAATCAATCCAAGTCAAATTTTGTCCTTTTATACTAAATAAGTCTTTTTTATATAAATTTAACAGGGTAATTCTTTTATCAATTTCTATACTTAATATAGTATCATTAGGTGAGAAGTTTAATTTTTTGCAGGATTCTTTGTTAAATATTACAGTTGAATATAATAATCTTTCCTTTTTAACATCAAGTGAAATAGTGTATATATAAGCTTTTAATTTGACTTTAAAAGTAGTGTCTTTAAAATGTGATTTAGATATATTATTAAATTCTACCCAAGTTATTATTTTACTATTACTTGATGCTATTCCTTCAAATATGTGGTTATTAGATTCTGTATTATCATAACCATTAGAATTATCCGAATTAATTATATTAAAAACCATAAAATCACTTGTTGTAATTCCATCACTATAACAATATTGCAATTTATTGATATCAATCCAATCATTTATGATCGTAGAATTATTATAACTTGTGTCTTCTAATTCTTTGATTATAACATTTTTCCTTAAATCTAAAATAATTAAAGAACAAATTGAACCAGAATAACCACCAACACCTTCATCACTCCGTTCCACAAAATAAGTTTTAATTATTTTGGTATATGCTAAATACTTTTGATTGGGAGAAATTTTAAAATCATTAATCTTACAATTTAAAGGTGTTAATCTAATAGTATCCTTTGTTTTTAAATCATAACTATATATTTTATTATTTGAAATGAAAATTATTTTTTTATCAATCCCAAAAACTGACAATACAATTGCACTTAAATACATAATACAAACAATTTTTCTTAACATTGATTCAATTTTATATTATTTAAACTAAACTACATGACCATAATTAAAAATCCAATTTATTTTGTTAAATTCTACTTACCTGCTTTACCGGTTATTTGAACTATTGAGAGTTTTAACACCTCCATCTTTAAATCATACCCTTCTGATTTTAAAAGTTTCTCTCTAATAACAACCGGATCATTTTCAAGATGATTTAATAATACATTCATTCCGTGTTTTTTCTCCTCAATATCATTTACAATGGTCATATTACCCCTAAATACAATAGTCCGATAATTATGTCCACATTCCCTAATTACATACCCTCCATCCTCAATAATTGTAGCACAGACATTTGGATTCGACTTAATAAAATCAAGTTTTAATCCCTGTTTAGCAGAATGAAAATATAAAGAGTTTTTTTCAAGATCATATCCATAACTGAGAGTAATGATATATGGTTCATTATTAGAACACATTGAAATAGTTGTAAATTTACCATTCTTTAAAATATCAACAATTTCATCGCTGGATGTGATTTCTCGATTGGGTCGGTTGAGTAAATGGTATGGATTCATTTGATATATATAATAAATTTTGTTTTGAAGGATATAATTCAAATTAAACTAAAAAATAAAGACTTACAATACAGTAAATTATAATCAGAGGTAAACCTAAACCAAATAAATAACTTTTTTCACCCTTAAATTTCTCAATAATTTTTATATAACGCTTCCGATATAGAAACCAAAAATAAAATATTACATTAATGCAGATAAATTCCAATATCATATCTAAATGACCGTTACCAGAAAATAGAGGAACTTTAATGTGGATGTAAAATATTAATTCTCTTATATTTAAGTACACAAATCCAGAAAGAATAAACCATCCAGAATATTCTGGATACTGAAAACTTGAACCTCTTGCTGGTTTAATGAAATCAAACAAATTGTAAATCAGGTAGAAAAAGTAATTTAGTATCATATTTTAAAAAAATTAAAAATTTCTTCTCTGGATGTGATTTCCCGATTTGGTCGGTTCAGTAAATGGTATGGATTCATTGTTTAATAATTTTAAACTTGATTAAAGTTAATCTATTTATTTTTAAGGTTTTCCCATATTTTTTCTATGTTTTCTTCCCCGAGGTTATATCCTACCTTACTTTTCATTTCAAAAATTTCACCAAAAGGTGATATGTTAATTTTCCCTGAGTCAGGGTATTCAACAACATCTATACCCAGAGTAGTTTTAATATCCAAATAAACACAAGGAACTGTATCATGATTAAAAAATTGATGAACACCGGTTTCACCCATCTCAAAAAAAACCAACTGACCTTGCTTTACTATTTCAAGTCCTTTGGGAGTTCTAAGTGTGAGCGAACCGGATAATATCAGTGTTAATTCCTCTGCATTCCGGTGAAAATGATACGGAAATGAGTATTTTCCCGGATTTAATTTTCTAATATCAAATTTAAAATGTTTTGATCCAACTATATCTGACAGTCTTGGTGATAAGGTTAATAAATCAAATGTTTCTAACATTGAAGGGTCGTTTTCATATTCTAATTCTTCGGGGTTAATTATTTTGGACATAAGAATTGTTGTTAATATTTATTATTCAATTATGTAATCATAGTTTAAATTTGCTTTAAGAAACTCTGCAATCTTTTTCGCTCTATCCAAATCAGTATTAATTATTCTAACTATATGATATTCTGTTTGAAAAAACATATCGTATGATTTAATTTTATAATTAACCGGAAGAACCAAATCATAATATCCTGTTCCCTTCTTTACCAACCCTTTAATAATAACTCCTTTGCAGTGAAGCGGAATTATGACCTTTTCATTGGACATCAACATCCCAAACATTTTTGATTTTTTAAAGATAAGTTTTGATTCAGGATCAATTGAAATGATTGATTTAAAAGTACAAAAAACTAACCCCATAATTAGAAATCCAATTATTCCTCCTAAATGTTTATAAGTATCCTGATCGAATCTTGAAGTGAGAAGATTATAAAGAGCAAAGACCGATATTAAAATAATAATATAACCGATGCAAATAAAGGTAAAGGGGAATAGTTGGTAAGAATATTTTTTCATTGATAGTTGAAATTGTTGGATTGTGATATTAATTTCAAAAATAGAAAAATCTTCTGATTAATAAATAATTGGTTAATTATTTATTTCCTTTATAAACACTGTACTTGAAGATAAAATAGATTAATATAAATTTTGAGATTGGGTATTTCCATATTCCGAATCTGATGTATTTCAACTTTCTGAAATTAATGTATTTTTGTTTACTGAAATTGATATTTTTACGTATACCAATAATCCAAATATTTAATTTAAATGAAAGTAGGTTATAATTTACGACAGCAGAAAATTTATGATGATTATAAGGTATATTCTTCTGAGAAATTAGAAGAATTTTTAAAATCTGATAAATTTACAAGTGCTATTAATGATATTATTATAGATATTTTAAATGAGCGAGATCCCACAATTCAAATTGACAATCAAGATAATATTGAAAACCAATATCAACAGGATACAAAATTTTTCTACATACCTAAAATTAGATTTGTTATTTTAAGTTTTATTTCCTTGGGTTTATTTCAAAATTATTGGATTTATAAAAACTGGCAATTTATTCGAGATAGGGAAAGACCTGAGATTAAACCATTTTGGAGAGGTTTCTTTGGAATATTCTTTTGTCACAGTCTTTTAAATTATGTAAAAAATGATAAAGAACTTAATTCCAATATAAAAGCAAATTTCAATTCATCAAACTTAGCAACAGAATGGATAATATTTAGTATAATAGGTAATTTGTTGGCAAAAACTCATGATAACATTTATTTTTGTATTGGATTAATTATTAGTACGTTATCATTTCTTTTTTTATGCCCTGTCCAGAATTATATTAATAAAGTTTATGACGTTTCACCTCATGAATATTGTAAATGGACATTAGGACAATCAATTTGCATAATTTATGGAATAATCATGGGATTTGTAGTCATTTATAGCATTATAAACTTTAATACCTTTTTATTAAATAAATAATGTGGATTTTATCAAAATTCATATTAAAGTTGGGAAAGAATTTTCAACTAATTTAAATATACCATTAACGATGTATGACACTCATAGCATGATGATTTTTTGTCAAACTTTCAGATGATTAATTGTAATGGAGGAAGATTTTTATAAGTCCGGTATTTCAATCACCATCACGAAAATTGAATTCTATCTATATATTATAATTTGGGTCAAAAGTTTACTTTTTTCAAAGCAATGTGGTCTTTTTTCAATGAAAAGGTATTTTATTTAATAAAAAACCGGAAGAGTTTTTCACAACTGTTCCGGTTGAATGGAAATCTTTATAAAAAAGTTTTAACTCATAATATAAAACGTGTAAATATTCAGAACGTACCAATTCGTATTAAAAATAATTATCTAACAATTAATAGTTAATTGTTTATAGTTGGATAAATATTTTGTCCTGTTACTAATTTTGTTCTAACCAAAGGTTGGAATCAATTAAATTATCACCTTTATTCCTGTTCCCTTTGCACATTCATCAACAATATCACTTATTGATATTTTCTTTTCTTTTTTCTCTTCAAAAATCCAATTGTATTTCTTATCAATTTTTCCATGATATTGCTTTTTCATTTTTTGAAAAAACTTTTCATCTGAGAATAATCTTGCAATTAATTTGTTGTCTTCCCAATTGATTTTTTCTTCCATGGTTATTTTAATTATTTTTTTATTGAACATCAACAATAGTATCAAAGTTTAATAATTCTGTAAAGAAATCTTCAATTTCTTTAATATTATCCAATGTCAATATATGTTCATAAACCTTACATGTTTCATTATTTAAGTATTCAAGTAAATAATCCTGTTGAATTATAATAAAATCATTAGAACAATTATTATAAATAGGAAATGAAACGTATTGAGGAAAAACAATTGAATCTTTGAATTGTAGTTTTCCTAAGTTTAAATCAATTTTAAATAATTTCTCTACAATTTTTCCATATTTAATTTCATCATTAATTTCCCTAAATAGTATTAAAAATTTGTCAATTTGATAGTTTAATAGGGTCTTTTTTTTATCAAGATTCACATTAACCTAATTGTTTTTTTTAATTCAATCATATAAAAAATATATTAAATAAAAAAAATGTATTATTTCTATTTTAAGAAACTGGTATGTCACAAAACAAAAAATCCTGCTAACTAATTAAAGTTGCAGGATCTATTTTTTAGTAAAATTAAATCACTCCTATTTCTTGGATCTCTCATTAATCTCTTTGAGATTATACTTCTTGATGATATCAGCTATTTCGGATTTTGCTTCTTTTTTCAGTTTGTAATTCAAATTTTCATATATTAAAGAAATAAGGGTTCCTTTTAATGAAACAAAATCCACACTTTCAAGGTCTTTTATTTCTTCCAGTCCGATTCTGGTTTTTGAAAATATTAGATCGTATAAATCTGATTTATTGCTTTTTAAAATTACTTTCCCAATTTTTCCCGGTGCTATTGGAGAAAGGTTTCCTTCCTCATCTTGGATGTAGTACTGTTCATCTTTTTCAGATGCTAAGATTTCGATGTGCGAAAATAAATTTTGACCCATTTTTCTAAATTTTTTAAATTTGAATCCAAAATTATAATAAATTTATTATTTAAAGCAATTGAAATAAATATTTTAAATCTATTTTTTTAATCTATTCAATTTATTTTTATGATTAAGTATAAATTTTAAATATTTAGCTATTTTTAATTCACCTTCCTCCATTAAAATATCAAATACACTATTTCCATTATGATCAAGAAAATTTATATCAGCACCATGATTTATATGAGCATTTAATAAACCGTAATCTTCATTAAAACAAACACATGATAATACAGTGGTTCCAAAATTATTTGAAATATTTGGATCTGCTCCATTTTCTAATAAACATTCAACAATATCATTATAACCATAAGAAACGGAAATATAAAGTGGAATACATCCTTCGTAGTCTCTTGCATTAATATGATCAGAATAATTTAATAATAATTGTACTAAATAAACACTATTATACTTACAAACTATATGTAATGGACAACTACCATTAGAATTAAACACATTGGGATTAACACCAATTAACAACAAGTATTCGTATCCATCCGCTATTGTAGATTACCGGATGGATACAAATTTACACTGGTGCGGTGGCAAGATTCCAGCTCTTTTGCAAGCCTTTGGTTTGAGCGTCGGCTCGTGTGGGCTGCAATGTGTGGTGGCTATTGATTAGTCAGCCTCCGGACATGGAAAATATGACCCCATTGCTTCCAATGAGACCACGAATGGCAGAGCACTGAATCGTAGAACCCGAATTATTATATTACCTCAATTGGATCAGTTTTTTAAATTGTTGGTAAAAAAGTAATATCACTGCAAGCCAGGGTAAGTGCAAGACACTTATCCTGGTATTATAAATAAGGAAATAACTAATATTTGTATAATGAAATGACCATGCATAAAAATTAATCAATGTATTATATTTAAAAATATTTATATCACATCAGAGTGATAGCCAATGAAATGCCTTTTCTACAAATGGTTTAGCATTTTTCTCTATACAACCACCATGAGCGATAATCAACTTATCGAAGTCCCATGAAAGAAGCTTATGTAAAGATTGCCGTGCTAACTTTCGATTAGTGAAAGAAAGTCTTAAATCAATGCCAACTCCGCCATCAGGTGATGCGACACCCTCGAATTTAATAAATGCATTAAGAAATGGACGGCCTTTAATAAAGTGATGTATTTGAATTAAATCATCAAGTATGACAGTCTTAGATGCCTTATGATAAAAAAAGACTTCTTGTATTAAGGGATTACCCTTGAAAACAAGTTGGTCAAAGTCATTCGCCCAACCTTGATAGGGTTCGTTTCCAAGAATGCCTGTAAAAGAAAGATGCCCTTTCTTTAGGGTAAATAAAGATTTTTGTGGTACCCATAATTGGGCTTCCGGAAATAAGGTATGCCATTCATCCAAACGCCAGACGTGTCTTGGGGTCGCTGCAAGCAAGTATTTTACTGGCCCCAAGGCTGTGATTTGTTTGAGCATATCGAAAGACACAGGAACTGGAGAATTTATCCATAAAGATTCGTCTGCAAGCCTCACAATCGTCATTCGGGTAGTAAATGTTAAGAACATGTCGCGGACATCAGGACCATCAACTATCCATAAGTTTTTACCAAATGTTTGAAGAACTAAATTGAAATCACTCCGGTTTT
>CAVYAE010000093.1:0-34929 GCA_963766305.1 uncultured Bacteroidota bacterium | reverse complement strand
ACCTACGGGAATTTGTATTATAATTTAAATACAAATGACATTCAAATAGATGCTGTTATAGGTATAGATTTTATGTTCGATAAGTCAGCTATACAATTAATGACCAATGAAATAGACAGCATACCTAATCTGGGCCCGGTAAATTATTCACGGTCAGTGCTTTTGAGGTCGATGTACGAAAAATTAGGAAAATCAGAAACAGATACATTCCTGACCAAACTTTCGGGAGGAAAACTGATATCAATCCCCTCAGAAATACAAAATACACTTAATCTTACAAACGTTCAGTTAAAATGGAACAGCACAACAAATTCATATCAATCCACAGGGAAAATAGGGATAGGTAACATAATTAACCTGAAAGTCAATAAAATGATTGACGGATATATAGAAATAACACGGAAACGAAGTGGTGATTTTATGGATATTTATCTTAAACCTGACGAAACTCACTATTATTATTTTGGTTATTCACACGGTGTAATGCAGGTTTTTTCATCCAATACCGATTTTATAAACATAATAAGAAAACTAACATTGGCCCAAAGAGTGCAAAATGTTCCAAAAAGCGAAGGTTCCTATATATATATAATTGCAACTGAAACAAAAGTTGCCAATTTCCTTAAAAAATATAAAAAACATCTGAACGGTGAAAATCTTACACCAAAAGAAGAGGACCTGGATCAGAAATCGGAACAACAGGAAATTGAAAAAGAACAAAAAGATGATAGTAAGGAGAAGTGATAATGTAATAAAAGCTGGCTGGAACTATGAAATATAGTAGAAGTACAAATTATTTAAAAGACATAAAGTTGAGACCTGAAGAGCCTCGTTTAATATATTAGCATAACATGTAAAATAATTTATTTAGGATAGCTGAGTATAAATAACCATTATGAAAGTTCCACTATCGAAACAGCTGTCTGACACGTAACAAAACAGCCAGTAAAGTGTTTATAAACCAAGAATAATTAATAAAATCAACTATGAAAAAAATTGCAGTTTATGGCTTTGGCCGGATCGGCCGCCAATTTTTACGTATCAGCCTGGACCGTAAACTTTTCGTGCCGGAAGCCATAGCAGATATAAAAGATGTAAAAACACTCTCGGCATTATTCAGCGTCGACACTAACTATGGTCGCTGGCATGGTTTTGTGAATACCACCAAAGAGGGGTTTGTACTGAATGACCATGAAATTTCCTATGTGAACTCCCTAGAAGGTATTCCGAACTGGGGAAAATTAGGTGTTGAACTGGTTGTAGACTGTTCGGGCCGGGCCACCAGGCGTGAAGGCGCTAAGGCTCACCTGGACCACGGAGCGAAGTATGTTTTAGTCAGCGCGCCCAGTAAAACACTTGATGATTGTGATGCCGTGCTGCTTAAGGGAATCAATTTAGATAATTTTGACCCTAAAAGGCATTATATTGTGAGTATGGGTAGCTGCACCACTAATGCACTAGCAGCGCCTATCAAGGTTATTAAGGAGAAGTTTGGCATCGAGTATGGATTATTTTCCACAGTTCATTCATATACCAATTCTCAATCTCTGACTGATCAGCCGATGTCCGACCTTCGTGATTCATGGGCAGCAGCAGAAAATATAATTCCTTCGTCTTCAGGAGCTGCGAAAGCCTTAAAGTTTATTTGGAACGATCTCAAAGTTTCCGGGAAAGCATATCGGGTTCCGACCAGGACAGGAAGTATTGCAGAACTTAACCTTATCACCACAAAAACATGCACTGCGGAAGAAGTTAACGAAGCATTCAGAAAAGCTGCAAAGGGAGAGCTTCTGGGTATTATGGATGTTTTGGAAGATGAATGGACCTCGGCAAGGATAGTAGGAGACCCCCATTCATCGCTCATGGACATGAAATTAACTGTAAAAAATGAAGGATTACTGTCCGTTGCTTCCTGGTATGATAATGAATGGGGTTTTAGTAACAGGTTGGCGGAAGTTGCAACTTACATTTCAGAAAGGATTTAAACTTAAGTGAGTAAATAAGCAATGAAAAATTACATCAGTTACCATTGTCAATACCACCTCACCCTATTGTTATAATTGCTAAATACTTTCAGCTGAAATAGATCTGAGTTTGATCAATTCTTTCTCTTTCTCACGGGATCTGTTATATACATATACAGGAAATCCAGTGATCAATAAATTCCTAACCATGGGAGTTCCCATAGTACCTATACCTATCCATCCAATTTTCATCTTTGGCAATTGATTTATATTTAAAGCTTTTGGTTTGTCAAGACATTGACAAACAGTTTTGGCATTTATAGTTTTTCTTTGGTTAAATTTGTCCTTTATAATTTGGATCAAAATCTACTATCCATTCAATTCCATATTTGTCTCTAAAACAACCAAAATATGTACCCCAGGGACTGTCTCCAATTGCGGCTTCAATTATTCCTCCCGCCGACAGTCCATTGAATAATTTGTCTGCTTCGTCACGACTTTCTGCACTAATTGATATTTTAGACCTGTTTTCGTTTTCATTTGTTCGTCCCATACTTTCCGGTACGTCATTACCCATTAAAACGTTTTTGCCAATAGGCAAGGCAATGTGCATTATTTTATCTGCTTCATTTTCCTTTACAGGAAATTCAGGGCTTGACAGGTCTTTGAAATGTACAATTTTTGAGAACTCACCGCCAAAAACTGATTTGTAAAAATTGAATGCTTCTTGGGCATTTCCATTGAAGTTAATATGAGGATTAATTAGCGCCATAATTTTTATATTTTAGATTGTTAAACTGTTTGATTTTGAAAACCTATTACTGATCAATCTTTTATTGGTGATGCGCTCAGATGTTTATTACTATACGAGGATAAAGTTCGTATTGCCAAATAAACACTAATGATAGTGAGTACTGCACCTAACAAAAATGCAGATCCGGGAAAATATAACGGAGTTAATTTGCTTGTAAAGAATGCAAAAGTATTGGTCATAAGGGGTGGGCCAATGATAGATGTTACGCTTATCAGGCTCGTTAAAGCACCTTGCAGTTCTCCTTGTTCGTTTGGTGGAACCTGTCCGGAAATAATACTTTGCAAGGCGGGACCTGCAATTCCGCCAAGGCAATATGGTACGAGAAAGGCAAACATCATCCATGTTTTTGTTGCAAATGCGAATAATATGAAACCTAGAGCATATAATCCCAGACCAAAATAAACGGAACGTTTGGGTCCAAGCCTGGGATTTATAATACGTATAAGACCCCCCTGAACGATAGCGAACATCAATCCTACAACACCAAGTGAATATCCAATCATTGCCTCGTTCCATTTAAAGACTTCCATTGTAAAGAAAGTCCATGTACTTTGCACAGCATGTGCGGCAATGTAAATGAAAACCAGAGAACCAACCAAACCGGCTACTACCTGGTATCGTTTTAAAAGAAGCATAGAACCAAAAGGATTGGCTCTTTTTATATCAAATGGCCTGCGATGAATTTTATCCAAAGATTCCGGTAAAATAAAATATCCATAAACGACATTCAATAATGATAAAATAGCTGCTGCAATAAAAGGGACCCTTGTACCAAACTGTCCCAAAGTACCACCAATTACAGGTCCAATTATGAATCCGAGGCCAAAAGCGACTCCAATCATTCCAAAATTCTGTGCCTTGTTTTCTGAATTACTAATGTCGGCAATGTAAGCTGAAGCTGTCGTAAAACTGGCTCCCATAATACCTGATAGTATTCTCCCGGCAAATAGCCAACCTATATTTGGAGCAATAGACAGTACTATATAATCAATGCCTAAGCCTAGTAAAGACAGTAGTAATACTGGTCTTCGGCCGAAACGATCGCTTAAATTGCCCAAAACAGGAGAAAATAAGAACTGCATAATCGAATACGAGAACATGAGCCAACCACTATAAAGCGAGGCTTCGCTTAAACTACCATGTAATATTTGAGTGAGTAGTTTTGGCAAGATTGGTATTATCATACCGAAACCGGTAACATCTAAAAATAACATAATGAAAATAAAACCCAGCCCTGGTTTTCGAGAAATGGACATAGCATATTGTTTTTGTTTTTTTGTGTAGAACAATGATTTTTTTTCTTTGTTCAAGAACCAAAAATTGATTGTGATGCGGGCTATTGAGCTTGTAAAAAATATATCCGGCTTGCCACAAATTGTTTACAATTGCATATGGGGGTGCAGCTAAGATTTACTACAAAAACACTTTAAGTAACTTAAAAAAGTAACCGTCTGAATTTCTAATTTTCCTGTTAACTTACGAATTGAACAAACCCCGGTAGAATGTCACATACTTACCGCATGTCATTAAATAGCCTTCTTACTTTTGGCCGGAACAGATAAAGAATAATAAGGATAGCAATGGAGACACCAATTATTCCACCCCAAAAGAATTTGTGATTACCGCTTAGTTTTTCCAACCTTATTTACCTTTATTTACACTTTAAATTAAGTATCATAAAATAAGGAAATTGTTACCAAAGATATAAGCTATGAAAAATTCAATCCTAAAAATTGCTTTTATTCCCATATTTGTTTTGGTTATTTTCTCTTGTAAAAAAGAACCAACTTATCCTGGATGGACTACATTTAATACATACAATAGCAAATTGACTAGTGATTACCTAAATTCAATTGGCATTGATAAACATGGAAATATATGGGTTGGAACAGCTGTTCTAATGTAATTAACTTAATAATCAATTATATTTGAATGTTAACCAACGAAATCAGTTATGAAATATTCGATATGGAAAATTGTTTTTAAAGAATTTAAATTGCACCAGCTATATAGTACATCACTGACAAAAATTTCAGGGCCCTGGGCTTAAATGGCCGGGCAAACTCAGAAAAAATGATCGCTTTAAAACTTGTTTAACGAACTATAAGCAGTGTATGAAGTACTGCAGGCACAGAGCCAATTCGAGGCCCTCCCCAGTCCGTTTCATCACCATTTCGGATTCGCAAAAGATTAAATGTGCCATTTTTATAAGTTCCCTCTTCAACCTTTAGATATTGCCATGCTTTACCAGCATTAGCTCCAAGAGGTTTAAAGGTAAAATGACAATGTGTTCCTATAAGGATTAACTCATTTTCCCCCAGTTTCACAATCATAGCTTTACCGATGGGAACAATATTGGTTTGTACCCTGCGCCAATCCGAAACTCCAAAGGATACTACTGCCTGCCATGAGCCCAGGTCGATAGTCTGATCTGCATGATCCTCACGTTCCACAACAGATTTTATCCTACCTTCGAAAGCCCATTTGGCAAGTTCTCTCATCATAGGACCTGCCATGGCATATTCATTGGCCACAGGACCAAGACGTGATTCAATCTCAGCTTTTCCCTGATTTTGTCCATTATCATCTATACCAAATGGAGAAAAACCAATGCCTCCATGTTCAAGGACCGTATAAAAGTATTTTACATATTCATCCCCTGAACCTGTCTCAGGCACGAACAACGGGTTGTCGGGCCTGTCATACAATTCAATCACTTTCAAATCTCGTGCACTACCTGTCAGATATATATCCGGAGCAAGCAGATCAATATCCGGAGCCGCTGCTTTCCAAATAGGAATCACATTGTCCGTTGAGCCGCCACTTTCATATGTTGTGGCGCTGGGGTTGCTGAGAGGATCTCGTAATGCCGTGTTAACATACAATGGCAACGGGTAAACTGCTTTGCCTGCTGCTGCTATATAACCAATGTAACTAGCTACATACCAGGCATGAAAATACTCGTCAGCATCGTTCCCGAATACCTCTTTCCAGGTTCCTCTGGCATCGACGGGCCGGTTTAATGACTTAAGTAATTCCGGTTTAAGCAATGCTGAAGGGACAGGTCCTTCAAATAACTTTTGTGCCTTCGGAGAAAAATCGCGGACGCAATCCCATGATCCTGGCTCGTTTTCAACCTGTACCATGATTACCGTATGTTGTTTGTCAACATTTTTTAAATGCCCCATGACAGCCACAAAAGCCCTTGCGTCGGCTTCCATGGCATCCTCGGTAAGTGGTGAAGGAGAATCGAACGGTCTCCCGTTCCGATCGGTGATGTTAGGATATTTTAATGGTTCCCGTTTCATCCATTCCGGCATGTAATGATTGCTGCCATTTTTCCATGTGGCAAACCACAAGAGTACAAGTCGTGTATTATGCTCACCTCCTTGTTTTAACAAGGTGTCTACAAGGGAAAAATCGAATTTGCCCCGCTGGGCTTCAATCTGTTCCCAATAAATTGGTACTTCCAGAGTGTTTGCATGCATAGTTTCAATTGCAGACCAAACCTGAGGCAGCATACCGGGCCATCCGCTTGAATTATGGGCCTGTCCTCCCAGCATTAAAAATGGCTGCCCATCTACCAATAAGGCATGTCGTCCATCTTTATTTACAATTTTGGGAATCATATCTTTACCTGTCTGACTCCAACCAACACCGGAAATCATTAACACTGCAACTATGCACGAACAGGTTATATTTAACGTTTTTGACATTACCGTATTCATTGTTAGTTATTTTAAAAGTTTATAGTATATTATCAGAGGTTTATTTAATATCCAAAGTTGCTGCTGAAAGTCCGGGTGATGTGGCTGTAAGGTGAATTTCTCCTGTATCCGGTGTACGTTGAATAGTAACAAGCAAACGGCCCTGATAAGCGTTGCGGGTGTTGGTCTTAAACGGGCCAGTATAGTTAAGTTCTCCGTTATCGATTCCAATGAGCCGTCCCTTACCTTCCACATCTATGGAAATAGCCTTTTTTTCATCCATTACGGTCAATCCGGCATTATCCATTACTGTAACTTCGAATAAGAGCATATCACCGGCACCAGGCACTGCAATTGGTGTTAATGTGAGCTTTGAGGCCAAACCTGATGTATGTAATTCTGAAGTGGCAACTTTACGCCCTTTGTTGTATCCGAAGGCCTTTAGTATACCTTGTTTATAATTAACACTCCATTCGCTAAAGTATACATTATGGGATACGGCTTTGCGTCCAAGTGAATGGCCGTTAAGGAACAATTCAACTTCGTCACAGTTTGTGGCAGCCCGAACTGTGACTTTTGCATTTTTCGGCCAGTTCCATTTGAGCAATGCCGTTGTGGAATGCCTTTCAGGATTGGGATTATCGCTGGTAAGCACAAAAAGTTGTAACACAGGATCATCTCTCCAGTAGGCTGTATGTTGGTAAAAACTGGCTTTCTTTCCGCCGGCCAGGTCAAGAAAACCTGAATTATTACCCCTGTCAGGTAAATTTCCTGTTTCTCCAAGATAGTCTATACCTGTCCAGGTAAAATCTCCAATAACATAGTCGTGGTCGCGAACACCAAGCCAGTTGTATACCTTGTCACTTACTTCGGTTCCCAGGCATAGACGGTGAGGAAAACGCCTGTGCTCAGGCACATAAGTACTGTCTCCGTAAATTCGGTCTATGTAGTTATACCCGGCAATGTCGAGCTGATCCATAAATCCGTTGCGTGAGGAGACGAAAGACTGGTCGCAGGCTGAAGTGGCCGGGCGTGTGGAATCTTCATCGTGACAAATCCCAATCAGCTTTTTAGCTAATTTCCAGCCATCACTGTTGAACTGATCGGGTATCTCATTTCCAACACTGTAAAGAACTACGCAGGGATGATTACGATCGCGGCGCAGCATCGAGCGAAGGTCGGTTTCGTACCATTGGTTAAAATAGAGATGATAGCCAAATTTTGATTTTCCACGTGTGTTTTCGGTAAAGTCGAAAGTCCAGTCGCGGGTCCATTCGTCAAAGGCTTCATCAAAAACATAAATACCCAGCTTATCACACAGATCGTAAAACTCAGGTGCAAATGGATGATGACTTGTTCGAACAGCATTACACCCCATCTCTTTTAATAGTCCAAGGCGGTATGCCCATATGACAGTTGGAACGGCATTACCAAAGGAGCCGGCATCCTGATGCAGACAAACTCCTTTAAGTTTGGTGGGCTTGCCATTTACCAGCAGTCCACGGTCCGGATTGTATTCCAGACTGCGAACTCCAAATGTTGTAACTGTTTCGTCAAGTATGCGTCCGTCCAGTAAGATTGTGCTGCGTAATTTATACAGGTAAGGAGTCTTGTCTGACCAGAGATGAGGGTTAGCAAAGCTGATACTTTGTATGGCATGCTGGCCCGGCTGCATACTTTGTAGTGTCAGTTTCGACTCTGTGCCGGCGATAATTGCACCTTCCGCTTCCAACACGCTGCTTCGTAATATGATGTTTTTACTCTGGGTCTTAACTTTCCACGGATCTTTAGTCCAGGCTTTTAACTCCTCATCAGTAAAGAAATTAGGGTCTATTATATAATCGGCCTTTACAACAGTTTTTCCGGGCGAAACTTCAGGAGTCGTAATTCTTATACCACCATCGAGACGAAAATGAGTATATCCTGTGGTTATTAACCGAACATGCCTGTATATTCCTGAACCGGCATACCAACGTAATGAAGGTTCTGCCGAATCGTCCACACGGACTGCTATAACATTGTCTGAACCGTCCTTTTTCAGGTATTCGGTAATATCGTAGCGAAAGCCGATGAAGCCATAAGGCTTGCGTCCCAGGAACTGACCGTTTATCCATACGTCGCTGTTCATGAAAATAGCATCGAATTCAATAACAACTTTCTTCAAGGAGTCGACGGGTGACTTAAAACTTTTTCTGTACCAGCCAATGCCATGAGTAAAGTAACCTCCATTATTATCACCTGTTGGAGGAGGGTTCACCGTGTCCTCAATACTCCAGTCGTGCGGCAGGTTAAGTATACGCCAGTGGGAATCGTCGAAGCCGGGTTGTTTTGCAGCCGGGTCGTCTCCTATACGGAAATGCCAGCCATCGTCAAAAGGAAAAACTAAATGCGGGCTGGTGGAATCAGTTACAAAGGTCTCTTTGATTTTGTTCTGATGATCATATGTAGTGGCGATACATAAGTTCAATATAATGAAAAACGAAATTGGTAACAAAAATGTTGACGAGCAGATTAATTTGCCAAATCTGATATTTTGTTTCATTTATTTAAGTTTTATTTTGATAGTTTTATGTAACATAATATTTAACTTCAATCAACCGGAAACTATTTAAAGGGAAGAGACTGAATTTTTATTGTCCCCTGTTGTAATCCGTTTGATGAAGCCTTGAGAATCAATTCGCCTGATTGTTTGTCAGATTGCACAATAACTTGTGCCAGGCCATTAAATGTATTTCTTTTCCACTGTCCGGCAGGATCAATCACCTGAACCATTCCCGGATCTGTATTGGGTTCGTCGTACAAACGTTTCTTTTTGAACCGCTGACCTACTACAGCATATACATTTTTCCCCGGTTTTAGGATTGAATGATCGAGCCTGTACGATTGGCCTGGTGCATCACGCTTGACATCTGCCGCAATTATATGGCCATTTATATAAATTGACTGATTTTCAACGATGCTTTTTGTAAATAAGTTTATTTCCGTTTCGTTTGTAAATTCAGGTAAATCAATATTTCCACGGAGTACTAGCAGCGTATCTTTATAAACACGCCAATCATCGTTTCTGGAGCTTTTAAAAGCCTCCTTCCAGCCTGAATCGTCAAACTCAGTAGCTACTTCAGGCCTGTTGTTCAAATCTGCAACACTCAGTTCCCGGAGATCATCAATTTTTATGCCTTTAACTGTCTCGAAATACCTTTCAGGTTCGTGGCTGAGAGGATCGCCGTTTCCAACACCTATTATTTTCCCGGGACCATCCAGGGAGAAGCTTACAGGGTAATCAGACATTGGAACCATTAATCCCTTTAGATCATTTATTTGAACTGTAATTACCGATACGTCTTTACCATCGGCAATAATACAATTCCGGTCGGCTGAAAGCATTATTGACCTGGCTTCGCCGGTTGTTTCAACCTTGTTTGTCATAATCTCTTTTCCACCTTTAAAACCCCTTGCCATCAATACGCCAGGTTGGTATATTACATTCCATTCAAGATGACCGTTTATCGGCATATTCTGTTTACCAAGACTTTTTTTGTTTAAAAAGAGTTCAACCTGTTCACAATTACTGTAAACGATAACTTTTATTTCCTTGCCTTGGCTTCCATACCAGTTCCAATGGGTGGCAATGTGTAAAACAGGTTCGGATCCCCACCATGATTTGAAATAATAAAAAATATCTTTTTGAAAACCGCATAAATCGAAGCTTCCCGATTGGTTAATTACTGCCGGCCAGTTAAAGGGGTTCGACTCACCCCTGTAATCGAAGCCAGTCCAATAAAACAAACCTGAAAGGAAGGGTCGGGAGGTATAAAATTTCCAGCCATCTTCTGCCCTGTTATTATTTGATTCATCATCAAGGCCGACAAGGGCTTTGTCATGATTGCTTACATATATTCCCCGTGTTTGATGTGTATTAGTTTCTTCAGTACCAATGCTTCCCTGATTTGGATACAATTTGTGATGTCCGTCAATATTGCCATGGACGATATAGTTGTAACCTGCAACCTGGGTAGACATGCCACTTCCATTATCCCATCCGCCGCTAAGCGCCGTAGTAAAAGCCCGTGAGGAGTCGAGCCGCTGGGCAAAATTTTGCATGCTGGCTGTTATGCGAGCACCCTTAATGTTAGTTTCAATGGCCCATTCTTCATTTCCCATGGACCAAATAACTACGCTTGGGTGATTCCTGTCACGCTTAATAAGGCGTTCGAGGCAACTGAAATGTTCTTCATTGCTGCCCATTAGACGGTTTTCGTCCATAACAAGCATCCCCAGACGGTCACAGGCATCTAAAAATTCCGGTGTTGGCGGGTTATGGGAAGTACGTATACCGTTGACTCCCATTTCTTTTAACCTTTTGATACGGTATTCCTGTAAGGCATCGGGAATGGCAGTTCCAACACCGGCATGATCCTGGTGCATACAAACTCCCTTAATTTTTAGATGTTTGCCGTTAAGGAAGAAACCTTCATCATGGTCGAACCTCACTGTGCGTATACCAAAAGTAGTCTCATAATTATCTTTTACTTTCCCATCGTAACTAATAACAGTTTTGAGTTTATTCAAACAAGGCTTTTCCAGCGACCACAATTTAGGATTTGTGACACTTAATTTGATATAATATTCCTTTTTGTCACCTGTATTTAAAGAGAGATGTTTAATTGAACCGTTAGCTATAATATTTCCTTCATCGTTAACTATGGTCTGTTCAATATCGAAATCTGTTTTTACCGGCGATTCATTAATTACCATTGTACGAGCTGTAATAATAGCTGTGTTTCCATCTAATTCCGAAGTTACAAATGTTCCATTTTGTTCAACGTGCAGTGGGTTTGTTTTTATCAGCCACACATGGCGGTATATTCCGGCACCTTCGTAAAACCAACCCTCTTCCATAGTGGCATCAACACGAACAGCTATCACATTGTCTCCGCCATAATTGAGATAATCGGTAATGTCATAGCTAAAATTTGTATAACCGCTATGTTCTGTTCCCAGGTAAAATCCGTTCACCCAAACAATGGAATTACGGTGAACCCCATCAAACTGTACTGATATTCGTTTGCCAAGATCAGATTCAGGAATTGAAAAAACCTTCCTGTACCAACCTGCGCTATTCTCCGGGAAATTTCGGCCAATGGCCTTGTAGCCGTGACTATGTCCCCCGTTCCCATCAAATGGCAGCTCTACACACCAGTCGTGAGGAATGTCGAGTTTTCGCCAGGCACGATCGTCAAAATTTTTGGATGCTGCGCCATCCCCATAACCAGCTTTTGCAAAGTATGAGAAATATCCGGTTCCGTTATTGAAATCTTTTTTAGCATCGGATGAATTGCCCAAAGCAAACAACCAGCCTGAATCAAAATCTAATTTTTCACGCTGCGTAATTTTTGTGTCAATTTGACCAAATGCCGGAAGCAATTGTATAAACATGGTGATTGCTCCCAGGTAGTAATTAATAGTCTTCATAGTTATATAGGTTTTGCTTCATAATATTAGGTAAAAATTAGAGAAAATAATTATTATATCGATTGAAAATCAAAAATTAATATTTAGTTTTAATTTATCGATTAAGTACCTATTAACTATAATTCTAATCATGACTATTTTTAACAATAAAATTATCAGATTCAATTTGACAGCAATATTGATTGGCTGCTTCGTGACTGTTCAGGCACAGAAATTTGACAACCTGGCTAAAACCCCTCCTATGGGATGGAACACATTCAATACATTTGCCGGAAATTTTAACGAAGAATTAGTTAGGCAAATAACCGATATTATAGTTTCATCCGGAATGAAAGATGCAGGTTATACATATATCATTATTGATGATAACTGGACTGGACCGAGGGATAGCCTTGGTTTTCTCACTGTTGATAAAAAAAGGTTTCCCAGTGGAATGAATGCCATGGCGAACTATATTCATTCAAAGGGTTTAAAACTCGGACTTTATTCGGATGCAGGTTACCGTACATGCAGTGGATACGTAGCCAGCCGGGGGCATGAATTTCAGGATGCTATTATGTTCGCTAAATGGGGAGCCGACTACCTTAAATATGACTGGTGTGAGAGTGACGGACTTAATGCCATTGGTGCCTATACTACCATGCGTGATGCCATCCATGCCACCGGAAGGCCTATGATTTTTAGCATGTGTGAATGGGGCAATAACAAACCATGGCTTTGGGCAGCAGGGGTAGGCCACCTTTGGCGCACCACTGGTGATATATGTAACTCATGGGATGTGGACGAACAACATGGTACCTACATTAAAAATTCAATAACCAGGATACTTGATATGCAGATCGGCCTGCGGGAATATGCAGGTCCAGGTCACTGGAACGACCCGGATATGCTGGAGGTAGGCAATGGCCATCTCACAGCGGAAGAAAACCGTGCACATTTTAGCATGTGGGCCATGATAGCTGCTCCTTTAATTGCAGGCAATGACCTTCGTAAGATGAGTAAGGAAACACTTCAGGTCCTTACTGATAAAGACGTGATAGCTATCGACCAGGATTCTTTGGGTATTGAAGCTTTCAGGTATGCTGTGAAGGATAGTGTCGAAACCTGGGTAAAACCATTATGGGGTGGTGATTGGGCTATATGTATTTTAAACCGTTCTTCAAAACCACAATTAGTAAACTTTAACTGGAAAAAAGAACTGATTGAAGATAAATTTGCAAAACGGTCACTCAATACCGAACAAAATACATATTCTTTATATGAATTATGGGAAAAAAAGAAATTGGGAACAACTGCAGGAGTACTTAAAAAGGATATAGCAACACATGATGTTTTGTTACTGAGGTTGACCAAATTGAATAAAGATTAAAAATTACTTCTGAATGGAAAGATCCGGTAAAGGCCTTTGAAGTGCCCCGTGAAAAAAAGTGGTTTGGTATTATAATTTAGAAACAAAAATTTAGATAAAAAAAAGGCAACGGACCAACCCATTACCCTTTTTTTATAAGCTTACTTAATTATTTAAGTTTGGAGTCATTGATTCAGTGAACGGATTTTGCGGCTTCTTCAATAACACTTAATACTTCCTTTGGGTGAGATAACATAACAACATGGCTACTTTCAATCTCTGTTGTTTTTGCATTTATCCTTTTAGCAAAAAACCTTTCCAGTTCGGGCCCCAGCTGACCATCATTCTTTGCCACTATATACCAGCTCGGCTTAGTTTTCCAGGCAGGCTCCCCGCTCTTATCCCCGAATATTGTTTGAGAAGCAGGAATTTCGGTGGCATAAATCAAATCCTGTTGCTTGGGAGTCAAATCTTGTGCAAAGGTCTTTACAACACCAGCTTTGGATAAAAATAAAAAACCATCCTGGGGTTCAAAAAAAGAAGGTAAATCACCGGCAGGGAATTTAGCTAATAATGCAGGCACGGTTTCGTCTAAATCAGGAGCAAAGGCAGCAACATATACAAGGCCAACGACTTTAGGGTCATTACCAGCCTGGGTTATTACGAACCCTCCCCAGGAATGACCTACCAGAATCACGTTGCTCTTTGCTCTGGCAATTGCCCGCTTTGTTGTGGCAACATCGTCAGCCAGTGAGGTGATAGGGTTTTGAACTGAGATTACAGGATAGCCTTTTTCCTGTAACGCTTCTATCTGAGAACCAAAAGAAGAACCATCGGCCCAGACCCCATGTACAAAAATAATGGTTGGTTTGGAGTCCGGCACTTGCGCATGAACATTTGAGGATTCTGTAACTACAACAGACAGGAGTGAAATCATTTTGATTATTTTCATGGTTGTGAAATATTAAATTAACTTAATTGGGGTTTAAAAATTAAGACATATTAACATCTTAAATAAATAATTTGTTTAAAACTTTAGTACCATAAAGTAACGGATATGATAATTAACATACCAATTCAGATTCATGCCGTAAAAGGAGACGTGGAATGTAAATATTGGCTTGATATTGATAATTTTGAATTAAATTGGCTTTAGAATTTTATCTGACTCCATATGCAAAACATAAAAAAAAAATAAATTATACTTTAATTAAAAAATATCTGAGTGGTTTAAATTTTTTAAAAGGGATAATTAATGGAAAAGCTAAAATTAGTTGCATCGATACAAGTCTTGCAACATACAATTAAAGGTGCCAAATCCAACATTATATATTTCATATGAATATCTTTTACACTCCCGATATATCCGGAATTGAGTATAAATTAAACGAAGACGAATCAAGGCATGCAGTTAAGGTTTTAAGGTTGGGGCAAAATGAAGAAATTATTTTGATAGATGGAAAAGGTACATTAATGAAGGCTTTAATTGTTGACCCCAATCCAAAAATGTGCAGTGTAATTATAAAGGAGGCAATACCTGATTATGAAAAAAGGAATTATAAACTTCATATAGCTATTTCACCTTTAAAAAATCCTGAGAGGTTCGAATGGTTTTTGGAAAAAGCTACAGAAATTGGGATAGATGAAATTACTCCTTTGCAATGTGAAAGAACAGAAAAGAAAAATATTAATATGGAAAGGTGTAACAGGATTATAGAATCGGCTATGAAACAATCCATTAATGCTTTTCACCCAAAGATGAATCAATTGGTCAAATTAAAGGAATTTGCAACAACAACAATGAATTCTGACAAGGTAATTGCTACTTGTGACGGGGATCGTCAATCCATTCAATCTTTATACACCAGAGGTTCTGAAATCGTTATATTGATAGGACCTGAGGGAGATTTCTCACCTGATGAAATAACATTTGCCAAATCAAATGGTTTTATTCCTGTAACTCTGGGAAATAGACGACTTCGCACTGAAACAGCAGGAATTGTGGCTTGTCATTCTATTAGCTTTCTCAACTTAGGGTTTGATAATTTATAAGGTAAAGGATTTTCCTGCTACCCAACTATCCTGCTTCCCATCAGGTAAAAAATTATTGGTAACTTACCAAAAATATATAAATCATAAATCTATGAAAGTCAAATGTTTTTATTGTATAATCATTCTTATAATTACAATTTTCATTAATTTAAATAACATAGCTTTACCGGATGGCCCTTATCCAGCGGATACTGTCCTCAGCAGCAATATAAAAACAGTTCAGCTGTTCAGGAAAGGATGGGAATTCTCCTATCCTGTTCTGGAACTTAGAAATGATAAATACCTTATTTTAAGTTTTGATGATTTGGATGAAAATTCTAAAACTTACAATTATACCATTGTGCATTGTGATGCTGACTGGACTCCTTCCCGTATATCAACTTCAGATTATATTGACGGATTTGTCCAGAATCCTGTTTCAAATTATGAATCTTCATCCGGTACCTATGTTTCATATATACATTACACAATAAAAATTCCAAATGAGCATTTGGCAATAAAATTATCAGGGAATTATGTCCTTTTGGTTTATGAAGATAATAATCAGGATAATCCGGTCCTGATAAAAAGATTTGCCGTGACGGAAAATCTGGTTCAGATTAAAGTAAACACCAGACGTGCTGTATTACCCGATTTTGAAAATACAAGCCAGGAGGTAAATTTTACAGTAGCTCATCCTTCCATCCAAATGGATAACCCAGTTCAGTCAGTTAAAGTGGTAGTAGTTAAAAATACAAACTGGAGGTCTGTTGTTTCTGGTTTTATACCCACACAAATAACAAACGATGAAATTATTTATGAAAATGATTCTAAAAATATTTTCCCTGGTGGGAACGAATTCAGAAGTTTTGATATAAAAGATTTAAAATATCAAACATCTAATATACAATCATTTGCCTATATAGGCAATAAAGTCCTTGTCAATTTAAAGCCGGATAAACCAAGAAACCTTGATGGTTATGCCTACTATGAAGATTTAAATGGTAAGTATTTAATACAGAATAAACAAGGTACTAACTCCAATACAGATGCGGATTATGTTCAGGTTCATATGTCTCTTGCATTGGAAAATCCTGTTAATGAAGGTGATGTATATGTAACAGGCGGGTTTGATGAATTTACCTGCTATGAGAGTAGTAAGCTTAATTATAATGCCAACAATAAAACCTATGAAAAAGACATATTGGTTAAACAAGGTTATTATAACTACATGTATGTTCTTAAACCTAAAGGTTCAAATATAGTTGACGAGGGTTATTTTGAAGGAAATTATTATGAAACTGAAAATGATTATGCTATTTATGTATATTATTGCCCTTTTGGAGGTTTGTACGACCAGCTAATTGGGTTTAAAGTTGTAAACAGCCTTAAGAAATGATGTTTATATAGCTACAAACCTTATAAACCATATAAACCATATAAGGTTTACACTTTTGTGATAGTTTTTTGATTATTTGCATGTACCTTACACAATTATGAATTTTTAAAATGGAAAGAGCTCTGATTATAGAAGATGATAAGAATATCGCAGATCTTATAGGCATACATCTGACTGATATGGAATATGAAGTCGATAAAGCTTATGATGGAAAAGAAGGACTGCTTAAAGCTCTTGGCAATAACTACAGGATAATATTGCTCGATGTACGCCTGCCAGGCTTGGACGGAATTGAAGTGTGTAAAAAATTAAGGCTCGAAAAAATTCATACTCCGATAATAATGGTTACATCAAAAGCTGAGGAGATTGACAAAATAATAGGATTGGAAATAGGGGCTGATGACTATATAACTAAACCATTCAGCATAAGGGAATTGGTAGCCAGAGTAAAAGCGATAATAAGGAGGTCAGAACTTACCAAACAGGTTACCTCTTCCGATGAAAATGAAATAATCAGAACCGATGATCTTTATATAAATATAAGTCTCAGAATTGTGGAAGTATATGCAAAGAGGGTGGAATTATCTCCTAAGGAATTCGACCTCCTGGTGCTTTTTGCATCCAATCCCGGAAGAACATATACAAGGACTCAGCTTCTCGATCAGGTTTGGGGATATCAATTTGAAGGATACGAGCATACTGTAAATTCACATATAAACCGACTTCGTGCAAAGATTGAACGTGATCAGAATAATCCTGAATTTATATTGACTACCTGGGGAGTAGGCTATAAATTCAGAGAATTTTAAATAATTATTACATAGAAATTATTGTATGGCACATGAAAAGAAGAAGATATTTAACCGCCTGTTTTGGCAGATATCTGCAATATTTATTTTAGTCCTGGTTTTATTTGCTGCTATAAGTCTTTACATATCTATTAATTCTTCAAGAAGTTATTCAATAGAGGTTACACAGAAAATAAACTGGAACCTGGCAGCAAATACAGTTGCTGTTATAAAACCGCAATTTATTAACGGTGAAGTAAATAACGAAGCAGTTAAAGATATAGTTCATTCGATGATGGTAATTAACCCCAGTGTTGAGATATACTTATTAAACCCTGAAGGTAAAATTCTGAGTTATGTTGCTCCCGATAAAGTGGTTAAATTAGAACGGGTATCCCTTTATCCTATTATTAATTTTTTAAAAGACTCAAGACATCAGCTTATTCTGGGTGATGACCCAAGGAATCCGGGAGAAAAAAAGATTTTTTCAGCTGCTGAAGTAATTGAAAATAACAAATTAACAGGTTATATTTATATTGTTCTGGCAAGTCAGGAATATATATCTGCAGCACAAATGGTTATAGGAAGTTATATATTGGGTTTGTCAATTCGTTCAATTATTATTATTTTATTTATTTCTACTGGTTTAGGCTTAATAGCGTTGTGGTTTATAACTAATAAACTGAGGATAATTACTGAAGGTATAAGAAATTTTAAATCAGGAAATCTTAATTCGAGAATCATAGTAAACAGTAATAATGAGTTGGATACTATAGGACTCGCATTTAATGAAATGGCCGAGACAATTGCAAGAAACATTCAGGAATTAAGGGATACTGATGAATTCAGAAAAGAACTTATTAGTAATGTGTCGCATGACTTAAGAACACCTATAGCATCTATCCAGGGATATGCCGAAACCCTCATCCTGAAAAAAGATACCATAGATGCTGACCAGCAAAATAAATATCTGCAGATTATCTATTCCAGTTGTGAACGACTGAAAAAACTTGTAGGCGAGCTTTTTGAATTTTCAAAACTGCAGACAAACCAGGTTAAACTGAATATTGAATTATTCCCGATAGGTGAACTGGTAACTGATATTGCAAATAAATACAGGATAATATCTCAAAAGAAAGGTATAAGCATTAATACATTTATCCCTACCGATTTGCCATTAATTGAAGCAGACCTTTTATTAATTGACCGTGTTTTACAAAACCTGATTGACAATGCAATTAAATTTTGCAGGGAAGGAGACTTTATAAATATTGAAATTTTACGTGAAAATCCCGGTAAAGTAAAAATAAGTATTGCAGATTCAGGTGAAGGAATAAGCCAGGAAGAATTGCCATTAATTTTTGAAAGGTATTATAAAGGTAAAAAATTCAATGAAGGCACCGGATTGGGTCTTGCTATAGTTAAGAAAATAATGGATTTACACAACACGGAAATACTGGTAAAAAGCCAATCCGGCAAAGGAAGTATTTTTTCATTTACACTCCCCGCAACACAAGTAGCTTAAAAAAGTTATACATCCTTTTTTATTTCGTGATAATTCTGTTATACCTGAAAACGACTTTTGGGTATAAATAAAATTGTTATTATATCAATTTTAGTAATTATTTAATAATTAAGAATTTAACAAATTAAAAAAGGAGGTAATTTTATGAAACGAGCAAGTATAAATCTAAACAACCCACATGAAAATAATACAAGTTCCATCCGACCAATTAAATCAATTATACCTGATGCCTTTAAAATCAATATTTTATCAGGTGTAATCGATAAGACCTTATTAATCAAATATGATCTTATCAAATATTTCCGGATGAAATATTATTTAGGTAAATATTTAGCCATAACATTCTGCTTAACCGGAGCCTTGACAGAATTGCATGCACAACAGGCAATTTCTTCTTCAGGGGGCAATGCAGCAGGCAGTGGGGGTATCGCCAGTTATACTATAGGGCAGACCCTATATTCCTATAATTCAGGATCTGAAGGGTCAGTTTCACAGGGAGTTCAGCAGCCATTTGAAATTTACACATTAACAGCTGTTAATGAAGCTGTTGAAAATAGTATAAATTGTTTTGTATTTCCCAATCCTGTTTCCTCTAACCTTACCCTTCAAGTTGATTTCAACGCTTTATCAGATTATAAGCAATTAAGCTATCAACTTTATGACATCAGGGGAAATCTTTTGTCAAATCAGGCAGTGCTTGATTCTAAGTCCTTCATACCAATGGACAATTTTAATTCAGGAATATATATTTTAAAAGTAACTCAAAGTAACAACGAAATAAAAACCTTTAAAATCATTAAATATTAAACCATATGAAAAATTTATATTCAATTATTGCAGCTTTATTATTAACGGCCAGTGTATTTTCTCAGGTTCCTCAGTATCTGAGTTATCAGGCTATCGTACGTAAATCAGATAATGTACCGGATACCTCCGCAAATATAGGAATGCAGATAAGCATATTGCAAGGATCATCTGCAGGTAAGGCAGTTTATGTAGAAACACAGTCAGCCAAAACTAATTCAATAGGACTGGTTACTGTTGAAATAGGTAATGGTAACGCAGTTTCAGGAAAATTCAGTTCAATTAATTGGGCTGCAGGACCATATTACATATTGGTTCAGACTGATCCAGAAGGAGGCAGTAACTATACAATCTCCGGAACAAGCCAGTTGCTGAGTGTTCCGTATGCCTTATATGCAGGCAGCTCTGGTTCATCAAACGGATGGAGTCTTAACGGAAATGCGGGAACTTTAGACACTGTTGATTTTATTGGTACTACTGACAGAACTCCTTTTAACATCAAAGTAAATAATATGCCCTCAGGCCGTATAGATTCAACTTCAGGAAATACATTTTATGGATACGAAAGTGGTAATTTTCCTGCAGATAAAGGAATACAAAATACCGTAGTCGGCATGCAGTCACTTTTAAGCAATACAACCGGTAACGACAATACAGCTATGGGTTATCACTCTCTTGTCGACAATACAATTGGTGGAAATAACGTAGGTTATGGGTTTTGCACTCTTGTGAAAAACCAGATTGGCAGCAGTAATACTGCCCTTGGCAACTGGACATTATTCTTAAACACTGCCAGCTACAACACCGCTGTCGGTGACAGTGCCCTTTATGCCAATACTACCGGCACAGGCAACGCAGCTGTAGGCTACCAGGCACTTACCGCCAATACAACTGGTATTCAAAATACAGTTGTCGGCATGCAGTCACTTTTAAGCAATACTACAGGTAACGACAATACAGCTATGGGTTATCACTCTCTTGTCGACAATACAATTGGTGGAAATAACGTAGGTTATGGATTTTGCACTCTTGTGAAAAACCAGATTGGCAGCAGTAATACTGCCCTTGGCAACTGGACATTATTCTTAAACACTGCCAGCTACAACACCGCTGTCGGTGACAGTGCCCTTTATGCCAATACTACCGGCACAGGCAACGCAGCTGTAGGCTACCAGGCACTTACCGCCAATACAACTGGTATTCAAAATACAGTTGTCGGCATGCAGTCACTTTTAAGCAATACAACCGGTAACGACAATACAGCTATGGGTTATCACTCTCTTGTCGATAATACAATTGGTGGAAATAACGTAGGTTATGGATTTTGCACTCTTGTGAAAAACCAGATTGGCAGCAGTAATACTGCCCTTGGTAACTGGACATTATTCTTAAACACTGCCAGCTACAACACCGCCGTCGGTGACAGTGCCCTTTATGCCAATACCACCGGCACAGGCAACGCAGCTGTAGGCTACCAGGCACTTACCGCCAATACAACTGGTATTCAAAATACAGTTGTCGGCATGCAGTCACTTTTAAGCAATACAACCGGTAACGACAATACAGCTATGGGTTATCATTCTCTGGTTGGCAATACAATTGGTGGAAATAACGTAGGTTATGGATTTTGCACTCTTGTGAAAAACCAGATTGGCAGCAGTAATACTGCCCTTGGTAACTGGACATTATTTTTAAACACTGCCAGCTACAACACTGCTTCGGGGGACAGCGCCCTGTACGCCAATACAACCGGAACAGGCAATGCTGCTGTTGGATATCAGGCATTGACAGCCAATACAACAGGTTCAAACAATACGGCTTTTGGAGATAATGCCTTATATACTAATACAAATGGATGTAAAAATACTGCAATTGGCTCCTGGGCTGACGTAGGAGCCTCGAATACAAATTCCACTGCTATAGGATACCAGGCCACTGCAAATGAAAGCAACGTAATAGTACTTGGCAATTCCTCTATTCAAAAATTATACTGCGCACAAACAAGCATCACGGCAATTTCCGACGGCAGATTTAAGAAGAATATAAAATCGGATATCCATGGTTTAGATTTTATTATGAAGTTAAAACCTGTAAGTTATAATCTGGATGTTGTAAAATTAAATGCTTACCAGGGGAAACAAACCGAAGGAAACGATCTGATGGCAGCAAAACAGGCAGAAAACATAGTACATAATGGATTTTTAGCACAGGATGTGGAAAAGGCAGCTAAAGAAGTAAATTATAACTTCAGTGGCTTAAAAACGCCTGAAAATTCAAAGGATATATATGGTTTGGGATATACTGATTTTGTTGTTCCATTGGTAAAAGCTGTACAGGAACTTAAAACAACAAACGATAGCTTAAAAAATGAAAATGAAATGTTAAAGACTGCTTTGGCAAACCAGGAAAAAAATATTATAGCTCTTCAAAATATAGTATCAAATAATGCTACCGAACTGGCTATGGTTAAAAAACTGGTTTCTGATAAAACTGAGAAAGCTGTTGCTATAAAACTTCAATAAATAATACCATATTTTAGATATTTAAAATATGTGTACTATATAGATTTTTAATGACTTGTAATAAATTCTTAAACCCCCGGTTTTATTTACCGGGGGTTTTTACTTTTTTAAAATTTTATATTTCAAAATAATATCGATCTTGATAAATATTTTTATGTTTGAATTTTGTAACAAAATACCTTTTATTAAAGTAAACAGAATAACAACAGGTTAGTAAGGTTTAATTCATATTCGGTATATATTTATGTTCCATTTCAGTTCAAAAATATTTTCCAACAGGTTTAAGTCTTTTATTACTGTGCTGAAAGATAGAGACAGGAAGCCAATTTTAAAAATGCTTTCCGATATTGCACATATTGCTTTAGTTTATAAATGCATTCCCTATCATTATGTTTCACGTTATTTATTTAAGAAAAATTGTGAAAACGTAATAGATTATCTTCCTAATAAGTTTTTATATAATATTAAACGAAAATTCAACAATCAAGAAGTAATCTATTACCTTGATAATAAATTATTTTTTAATTTCTTCTACAATCCTTTTGGAATTAGTACACCAAAAGTTTTAATGTTTAACGACTTTAAAAACTTTAAAATTGGTCATAAAAACATAGAAATAAACAATTCTATCGATTTTAAGGATGTATTAGTTAAATTACTAATTACTTATGAACCTGAAGGTACAATTTTTATTAAAAAAACTTACGGAAGCGGCAGTGGTGCAAACATTTTCAAAGTATCCGCAAAAATATTGGATGAGCCCGGTTTCGTAGAAAAACTTTATATGAAGGTTGTAAAATCCGGATACCTCTTCCAGGAAACAATTAAGCAACATCCACACATGTCAAAACTCAACTCTTCATCAATAAATACTTTGCGGCTCGATACATTTATCGATAATTCAGGTAATATTGAAGTTATGTCAGGGCATGTTAGAATGAGTATCAAAAATTTGCCGGTCGATAATATGGGTGCAGGCGGTTGCGCTGTTTCAATCGACATGTCCACCGGACGTCTTAAAAAAAATGGATATTCAGTAATTAAATTCGGTCATTGCAAACTGTATACTGAACACCCGATAACAAAAACAACTTTTTTAGATTTCGAATTGCCTTATTTTGAAGAGGCAAAATCTTTAGTAATAAAAGCAGCTTCTTTAATGCCAGGTTTGAGACTGGTTGGCTGGGATGTCGGAATAAGCGATGCCGGACCAATATTAATTGAAGGAAATTATGATTATGATATTCCGGGTAGCGATTTCCTGTATGGAGGTTACCACACCAATCAGGTTTTCAGAAAAGTTCTTAATGAAATTCATTACAAACTATAATTACTTTCATCAACAAAAAAATAGAGTTAGACATTTATTTTTTATCTAACATCATTTTTGAAAACAATTCCAAACATTTCACGTAAACCATTTTAAAAAGCATTAAAATTAATTGCATATGGAAGATCAAAACTATAAAGAGATGAATATTCTGATAGCAGAAGATAATAAAATCAACTACCAGCTATTGGGAATAATAATAAATCGTATTGGAATACGGCACATTTGGGCTAAAAATGGAATTGAAGCTATAGATTTGCTTGCAAAACACGAAAATATATCTCTTATACTAATGGATATCAATATGCCTGAGATGGACGGGATTACAGCTGCCAAGATAATACGCGAACATGAAAATAATGTCCCAATCATATTTCAAACAGCATATACTACTGAAGAAAATCAAAAAGAATGTTTTAAAGCCGGGGGAAATGAATTCTTAAGCAAACCTTTAAACATCAATATCCTTAATAACGTACTTAAAAAATATTTAGCAACCGATAAAATCAATATCCCGTCATCCTCTTTTTAATTCCATCGATTTCCCTGCTCAGTTCAAACACCTTACGCGCCAGCCCGTCCCCTGAAGTATCTGCTTCAGGTATTTCGGTGCTTATAAAATTCACAAACCTCCAAACTTCTTTTATATCGGCAACAAACACATCATATGGTTTATAGAACGAGTTTAACGAATACAGCCTTAGCTTGCCTTCATCCTGAATAAGGTTATCGGCAATCTTAAACACCACCCCGTCCCCCAGGGTAAGTATAATATAAGGTTTGCCACTGGTTATGGTATACCAGTCCTGTATAAATTCGGCAGTAACCCACGACCCATCCGGAACAGGTAACATAGAATCCCCGGTAATCTGAAAAGTTCTGAATTTTTTGTTTTGCGATAAAAATGGCAGATAAAACCTTGGCAATTCGCTTATAAAATCAGGATCTGAGTACCCGGTTGCATAACCTGCTTTAGCCTTTTCAGGAACAAGTTCTATATTTTCTTCCTCGTCACGGTTTACCGTGGTAGCAAGTATCCTGATGTTTGTCCCACGTATATATATATCATTACCCCTTTCCAGCTGAGAAAGCTGAAACTCCGTCAGCGTGGTAAGATCAACCCTCACAAGAGTATCTATTGAAACCTTAAAATAATCCGAAAGGCTTATCAATGCTTCCACCGACGGAAACACGCCACTATTCTCATAACCACTCAAAGTGGGCCGTTTGATATCAAGGGCAGCTGATACATCATCCTGGGTACGTCCTTTTCTTTTCCTTAATAATTTAAGGTTTGAGGCAAAAAATATTTCCATGACTTTCTGTTTGGTGTTACAAATATAATAAATTTTGATTATATTATTGACATTATTTTTGATCGTTTTACAATCATGTATATGGAAACAACAACACGAAACATAGTCCACTTCGATCTCGATACCTTTTTTGTATCTGTGGAACGGTTAATGCATGCCGGGCTGAAAGGCAAACCTGTAATAATAGGCGGCACTTCTGACAGGGGAGTTGTAGCCAGCTGCAGTTACGAATGCCGTAAATTTGGAGTGCGTTCGGCCATGCCAATGAAAATGGCCCGTATACTTTGTCCTGATGCTGTTCTGATACGTGGAGACATGGAAACATACAGCAGATACTCCAACATTGTAACCGACATCATAGCAGAAAAGGCACCTTTATATGAAAAGGCTTCCATAGACGAACATTACATCGACATTACAGGTATGGACCGTTTTTTTGGTTGTCAGAAATGGGCACACGAGCTGCGGCATCGTATAATTAAGGAAACAGGCCTTCCAATATCATTCGGCCTGTCTATAAACAAAACAGTATCCAAAATAGCCACCGGCGAGGCTAAGCCAAACGGTGAGCTATACGTCAACAGGGAACATGTACCTCCTTTCCTTGCACCACTATCTATAAAGAAAATACCTATGATAGGCGATAAAACATTTACCATGCTGCGTTCCCTTGGAATAGACACAATTGCCACCTTAAGGCAAATGCCCCCGGAGATGATGGAAAGGATAATGGGGAAAAACGGACTGGAAATATGGAGGCGTGCCAATGGAGTAGACCATACCCCTGTACAGCCATATTGGGAACAAAAATCTATAAGCACGGAACGTACATTTGAAAACGACACCACCGACATAAATTTATTAAACGACTTATTTACAGGAATGACAGAAAAGCTATGCTTTGAACTGCGGTCCCAGCAAAAACTCACCTCCTGCATAACAGTAAAAATAAGATATTCTAATTTCGATACATATACCATGCAAAAACGAATACCATACTCTTCATTCGACCATACCATATTAAAAATAGTAAAGGAGCTGTTTAAAAAACTGTACAACCGCCGCATTCTTATACGTCTGATAGGAGTACGCTTTTCCCACCTGGTGCACGGCACCCAGCAGCTCAACCTTTTCGAAGATACCCCTGAAATGGTAAATCTTTATATTTCACTTGACCGCATCAGGAAACGGTATGGGAAATATGCCATTGAACGGGCCGTAAATATAAGACCTGCAGTGATTGGTGGCTAAGATTTTTAGTCCCACCTAATTTGTCATCCGTAATTTTCAAATTTGCGCATCCTTTTCCATCATGCTATACTCCTGCCACACCTATTACAGCCTTCTCTATGGTACCATGCCAGTGGAAACACTGGTTGAAAAGGCATCACAACTTGGCATACAAGCTCTGGTTATTACTGATATAAATAATACAAGCGGATGCTTCGACTTGGTAAAACTGTGCCGTGAAAATAACATTAAACCTGTGGCCGGGGTGGAATGCCGAATAAATGATTATTACCTGTATACCTTAATTGCAAAAAACACAGACGGCTTTAGCGAAATAAACGATTTTCTCTCCTGGCACAACCTTGAACAAAAACCATTTTCATCAGTAGCTCCTGAATTTTCAAACGTATTCGTACTCTATGCCCCGGGAAGCCGTTCACTCGACCTGCTTCTTGAAAATGAATATATAGGAGTACGGCCATGGGAAATTAATAAAATATATACCTCTGAATATCAACGATATTCAAAAAAACTAATTGCCCAGCTTCCCGTAACCTGTGAATCGTCAGACGGATACGAACTTCATAAACATTTAAGGGCCATGGACAACAATACCTTATTAAGCAAGCTATCCGTTAATCAAATGGCCAGGCCGGAAGAATGCCTGGTTGCACCCGACAGATATAGAAGCCTGTATAAAAATTATCCGGCCCTTCTGCAAAATGCTACGGAAATGCTGGATAAGTGCAGCTTTGTATTCGACTTTAAAACACCTAAAAATAAACGGGTTTTTACAAGCAGCAAATACGACGATCACCTGTTACTGGGCAAGCTGGCAATGGAAGGGATGGCATACCGGTATGGTCCAAAAAATGCTGAAGCTAAAAGACGTATAAAGCACGAACTGGAAGTAATAGACAAACTTGGCTTTTCTTCTTATTTCCTCATCACCTGGGACATGATCCGTTATTCCATATCAAGGGGTATACATCACGTTGGACGTGGCAGCGGGGGTAACAGTATAATAGCCTACTGCCTTAAAATTACGGATATCGATCCTGTTGAACTTGACCTTTATTTCGAACGATTCATAAACCCCCAGCGTACAAGCCCTCCTGATTTCGATATCGATTACTCATGGACCGACCGTGACCAGGTAATAGATTATATGTTTAAGCGCTATGGCCGTAAGCACACCGCCCTCCTTGGTGCAACAAACACTTTTCACAATAAATCTATTCTCAGGGAACTTGGCAAAGTATATGGCTTGCCTAAGAATGAACTTGACAACCTGGTGGATAACCCATCCTCCCCTCTCATCCAGAGTTCAATAGTTGGTAAAATATTAAGCTATCGCGAGCAGATTAAAGATTTCCCTCATCACAGAAGTATACATGCCGGGGGTATTCTCATTTCGGAATTGCCAATTTCCTATTATTCGGCCCTGGATCTGCCACCAAAAAATTTTGCCACAACTCAGTGGGACATGTACGTAGCTGAAGAAATAGGCTTCGAAAAACTTGATGTGCTCAGTCAGAGAGGATTGGGCCATATAAGGGAATGTTCTGAAATTGTCCTTGAAAATAAAGGCATAAAAGTAGATATTCACCAGGTAGATAAATTCAAACACGATGACGAAGTTAACAGGCGTTTGTTCAATGGAGAAGCCATAGGTTGTTTCTATATTGAATCCCCGGCCATGCGGGGCTTATTAAAAAAATTACGGTGTCAGGATTATCTTATGCTTGTTGCTGCCAGTTCAATTATTCGTCCTGGCGTTGCCCAGTCAGGTATGATGCGTGAATTCATAAAAAGGTTCCATAATCCGGGAGGGTTCAGTTATCTTCATCCAGTCTTTGAAAAACAGCTGAAAGAAACATTTGGGGTGATGGTGTACCAGGAAGATGTTCTTAAAATATGCCATCATTTTGCAGGACTTGATTTATCCGATGCCGATATCCTTCGCCGTGCCATGTCCGGTAAGTTCCGTTCCAGGAAGGAGCTTGAACGTATTCATAATACCTTTTTTAACAATTGCCATGAAAGAGGTTACAGCAATGCCCTTGTAGACGAAGTATGGAGACAGATAGCGTCCTTCTCAGGTTATTCATTTTGCAAGGCTCATTCTGCTTCTTACGCAGTGGAGAGCTACCAGAGCCTTTATCTTAAAACATATTTCCCGAACGAGTTCCATGTAGCAGTAATAAATAATTTCGGTGGTTTTTACCACACATGGGTATATGTTAACGAGGCCAAAAGACATGGGGCAAAGATTAATCTTCCCTGCATAAACAGCAGTAATTTTAAAACCTGCATCAGAGGTGAAGACATTTACCTGGGCTTTATACACCTGAAAAACCTGGAATCAGTCCTCTGCGAAATCATTGTTGCCGAACGTACTGCCAATGGTCATTTTATAAGCCTTCCCGACTTTACAAAACGTGTCGCCATTAGTATTGAGCAGTTACTTATTCTTATCAGGGTTGGAGCCTTCCGTTTTACAGGTAAGTCGAAAAAAGAACTTATGTGGGAAGCTCATTTTATACTTTCAGGAGAAAAGCCTGCTCCTGCCTCCAAGAGGCTGTTTGAAGAGCCTGTCAGGGATTATGTACTTCCTCCGCTTAATAACGAATCTATTGAAGACGCATACGATGAAGTTGATTTGCTGGGTTTCCCTGTCAGCATGTCACGATTCGACATGCTTAAAGCCGGTTACCGTGGTGACACCTTAGCCAGGGATCTTAAGGGTTTAATTGGTAAAACGGTTAGGATGACGGGCGATCTGGTAACAATAAAATATGTATGGACTATCAAAAAAGAGATAATGCATTTCGGATGTTTTATTGATGTTAACGGTGAGTTCTTTGATACTGTTCATTTCCCCCCTTCATTAAAAATATACCCTTTCACCGGATACGGAGTTTACCTTCTTGAAGGAAAGGTTGTGGAAGAATTTGGGTTTCCCAGTGTAGAAATAGGTAAAATGGCCAGGTTGCCTTATCAGCCCGATCCCAGGGCAGAATAGCTGATTATTTTCTGGGTAAATCCCTTGCAAAATATATATAATTATTTCTTCAAGGAAGCTTTTACCTTGTTCCAGTCAATATTTATTTTCTTTTCCCTGAAAGAAGGTTTTACTGTATACTCCAGTGCTGCACGCATGCGTGCAGTACTATTCGGATGTGTTGACAGGAAATCAAGCTTTTCTTCTGATTCATCATTTGGTTTTATAATCCTTCTGAAAAATGAAGCCATTACATGGGGGTTGATATTGGTTTTTTCAAGGAGTTCAAATGCATAATTGTCGGCTTCTTTCTCCTGTTTTCTGTCAAAGCCTGTAGAAGTAAGTGTCTTAGATACCTCACCCAAGGCGTACCTGTCTCCTTTGGTAAGTATTGCCAGGCCAAATTCCTTTATTATTTTTTTAATGATATGTTGCTTTTCTATATGGCCCATCTCGTGCGCAAGCACTCCGGCCAGCTCTTCGGGTGAATCAACAAAATTCAACAAACCTTTTGATACTAAAATATAACCTCCGGGAATTGAAAAAGCGTTAACCATTTTGTTATCAAAAACAATAATCTGATAGTTGTAATTTCTTTTAACCGTTGAATCAGTGAGCCTTGCTTCAATAATATCTATGGCCGAATCTACTATTGCATTTTTATATACCTGAAATGATGAATCCTTTTCAATTTGTGCTACAATATAATCACCAATTTCTTCTTCTTTTTCATGCGATACCGAACCGCCTTTATCACTTTTAAAAAAAGGTAAGTATGTAGCAATAAGCCATATTAATCCGAAAACAACTATAACTTTTAGTGCTTCGAATAAAAGTGATTTCTTCATTAGTCTTTTATTTTAATTATATTTTTGGTGGAACGTTGGTAATCTGGATATCGTTACTACTCTTTAATTTAAAACAAACAATATAAGATAGTTTACCAAAGTACCAAAAATAGTAAAAAAGACCTTTGTTTGCTTTTACAGCAGCAATAATGCTAAAGGTAAAATAGGTAAGATTTGCTATTAGAGTCATTACAAGCAAGCCTTTTAAAATTTCTGTGAAATGGTAATCTCCCATAAAAATTAAAATCCCCCATATTACACATACAGCGTTTAGTATAGCCACCGGAATATGCGATAATAGTGCCTGTAACGTATGAAACTGAACAAATTTTCCATTCTTTTTATTAATGTAATAATAGATTATTGAAGCAATTATGTTCAAAAGTGGTATTGGAAGCCCTACACCAATTGAGGCAAACATCATGAAATAGCCACCCATTGCATCTTCACGTTCACGCTGTGTTACCTCATTTGGTTGGGGCAGAGAATGAAATTCCATAATTATTTTTTCATTACGGTTAAATTAATTTTGTTTTGAAGCTTAAATTTCTTTTCCGGTAAATGGCGGGTACTCGTCAGTCATGAATAACAAATAAAATGTTACCCGCATGCTCCAGCGTAAAGTACCTGTTAAGAATGAATGAAATGAGGCAGGCATTTTACCTGTAAACAATATTGCCCAGAAACCCAAAAATGAAATAACAAATGCTCCGATAAAACGGAAGAATAATAAAAACCCATGGGGAACTCCTACATATAAGAAACCAAACAATAATTTTACAATCAGAAGTAATCTGCTTAAACTTTCCGGATTAGTTGCTTCTAATTTAACTTTATCTTCGGAAGATTTAACTCCAAAGGCCGGGTATCCATCCACCAAATTAAACATTGCAGCATTTACCCTGAGGTGCCATTGATACAAACCAACCTGGAACTCAAAATAGGATTGTGGATACTTTCCGGTAAAGAGAATAATAAAAAAGGAAATAAATGTCAGAATAGCTGACCAAATACCAACAAAAAACAGTAAAAAACCGTGGGGCAGGTAAATATACAGCCATCCTAAAAAAGTTCTGAGCAATAATTCAAGGCGTGAATTGGTTTCCTGGTGCAGAATTGTTAGTTTCATGTTTTTAAAGTTAGAGGGTTAATATATGTGTAAGTTTATAAAGATTATTCGAAATTTCCAATAGCTTACGAAAAAGAAAACTGACTAAAAAACATAGTGATAAGGTAGCTGATGCTACTATTTAATATATCTCCTATTAATATTTACAATTATTTAAAGAATAAATCTTTAAATCCTTCAATAATTCCTCCCTGGTACCATCGTAATGTACGTTAACTTTTGTTCTTTTGCCAGGTAACAAATCAAAATTATTATCTGCAAAATCGCATTTTTTAACAGTGGTTTCCAGTCCTATATTTTTAACCAGCACATCCGATTTAAGAACCACATTATATCCGTCCACAGCTTCCTTTACACTTATCTCAATTTTAGTTTTCTGAAGTTGCAGATCCTGTGGTTTAACAAAGTATAAAATATTTTGGGCAAGGGTATTATTTGGCTGGTTTATCTGTACTACGAGGCAACATGATTTAGTATTTTTTCCATGCAGCATTTCTGATTCAGATACAGATAGTAAAATTTTTGAACAATTTGATTCCAGTTTAACCGGTACCTGTTTTACATATAATGTTTTACCACTGAAATCTATAAGTCTGGCCAACAGTATCGCATCAGTCTGTTTAAACAAATCGCTTATCCCATATATTTTAATCATTTTCCCTTCATATACCGGAACCACTATTACCGGTGCAAAAGCATTGCTTACCGTATAATAGCTTAATTTAGGGCTATTGTAATAATCAATTGTAGACCATGTTATTGCCGGCCAGCAATCGTTCAGTTGCCAGTACAGGGACCCCATGCAATGTGGCTTTGCTTTCCGGTGACTTTCGATGGCATACCTTAGTGCTTCTGATTGCATCACCTGACTTAAATAATCCATTGTTTCAAAATTATCTGTCGGTTTATAGTACTTTTTGCAGTATTTATAAATTAAATCATTACCACTTATATCAAAGGAATCTAATGTCACCTCGTTATACTGTCTTAGTTTAATTACTTCTGTCTGCAAGCCTAAATCAGGTGTAATTGTAAACCTCTGCAGTGATGACAGTGAGGGAAACGATTGCATTCCATATTCACTGACAAAGCGACCAATATTGATGTCATAATCTTCAATTGGTGCTTCATTGTACCAGACACTCCAGTCGTGCTGATCACCTCCAAATGTTCTTGTGTCTCTGCCAAATGTGCCGGATGGGGTCGTTGGTATGTAATATGTTTTGGGATCTGTTTCCATTATAACTTCCGGCAATAACCTGTTAAAAACAGAGTCGTAATTTTTATCAAGTTTATTTATGACCTCATAACCATAATTACTTTTCCGGTCAGGATCGTTCCAGTTTTCCTGAATTTCACTGTTTCCACACCATAATGCCAGACAGGCATGGTTCCTCAATCTTTTGACATTGTCAGCAGCCTCTTGTCTTATGTTGTCAATATGGGCGCTGTCAGAAGGCTGCATGGATGATGAAAACATAAAATCCTGCCAAATAAGTATCCCTTTTTCGTCACACAAATCGTAAAACCTTTGATCTTCATATATACCTCCTCCCCACACTCTTAACATATTCATATTGGCAGACTGGGCAAGAGATATTAAATTTGTTAACTTTTCCAAAGACTTCTTATTGATAAGCAATTCATTGGGCACGTAATTGGCTCCTTTCATAAATACAGGCAAATCATTAACCTTGAAATAAAAACTTGTTCCAATGGAATCTGGCAGGGTAACAAATTCAATTTTCCTTATTCCGAGCCTTTCCTTTTTTACATCAATAAGATCATTGTCCCTGGTTAACCTAACCGTCAGATCATAAAGGTTTGCTTTCCCCAATCCGTTAGGATACCATAATTTCGGATCGTTGATCGTAAAGGACAGGGACTTGGTATTAATCCCCTTTTTTAGCAAAATGTCGGTTGCAGCTATGTAGTTTTTTTTATTTACAATAAGTTCCAGACGCATATGTTGTTCATCATATGAATTTATATTTACTTCCGTATTATATATTGCCAGCCTGGATGATACCTGAATAGGTTTAAAATATATGTCTTCAATTTTAGCATCTGACCATGCCTTAAGATGAACGGACCTCCATATTCCCGAAGAAATAAGCCGGGGCCCTCCATCCCATCCGTACTGATATGAAGCTTTTCGTGTAAAAACCGATGTCTGTTCATCTTCCGGAGCCTGTTCATCTTCAATAACAGGCTTGTATGACAGTTTTTGTCTTTTAGCCATGCCTTCTTTTACAGGGGAATGAAAATAAATGCGAAGACGGTTCGATTTTGGCTTCAAGGCACCTTTGCAATCAACTTTCCATGTCCTGAACATATTGTCTGCCATTAAAACCAGGGAATCGTTTAAATAAACATCTGCGTAGGTATCCAGGCCTTCAAATACTAATTCTATTACATTATTCTTCAGTACTTCCGGGTTAACGTCAAAGCTTTTAATATATTCCCAGTCCTGGTTTTCTATCCATTGTACCGACTGTTCATTCATCCTGAAATATGGATCCTGAATAACTTTATTATTAAATAAATCGGAAACATTATTTCCTGGCACCAGAGCCGGCAGCCAGTTTTTATCTGACGTAGTGCGAAAATACCAGGAATCATCCATGGATATATCTACCAATTTCCCAATTTCTTCATGCTTGCACGAAAAAAGTAAAACCGCAAGTAATATCAGGTAACCAGTTACCCTGAACGAGAATAATTTATTTATAAGTAGGTATTTGGAGATCACCTGATATTTGTAAATTTTTTCGTCATTCGTCATCAGTCATTAGTAATTAGTAATTTGTCATTTTTTCTCCAGCCATTTCCTTGCATTAATAAATGCTTCTATCCATGGAGATACCTGGTGATGTGACATATCGGACGGGTAATATGCCCAGTTCCATGGGAACAGTGATCTTTCCAAATGCGGCATCAAAGCCAGATGACGGCCATCCTCGGAACATATTCCGGCAACTGCATAATCTGATCCGTTAGGATTGCCCGGATATTCCCCGTAACTAAATTTCATTACCACCTTGTATCTGTCCTCACTATAAGGAAAATTAAATTTTCCTTCACCATGTGCCACCCAAATTCCCAGTCTGTTTCCTGAAAAAGAACCTAACATAACAGAATTATTTTCCGGGATACTTACATTGACAAATGCTGATTCGAATTTATGTGATTCATTTCTGGACATTGCAGGTTTTAATTCATGCAACGGAGTTACAAGACCCAGTTCAACCATTAGCTGGCAACCATTACAGACACCCAGGCTAAGAGTATCCCTGCGTTTGTAAAAATTATCAAGAGCCTGTTTAGCCTTTTCGTTGTATAGAAATGCTCCCGCCCAACCCTTTGCCGATCCAAATACATCAGAATTTGAGAATCCTCCAACAAATACAATCATATTTACGTCTTCAAGGGTTTCACGTCCTGAAATAAGATCGGTCATGTGAACATCTTTAACATCCATACCTGATAAATACAAGGCATATGCCATTTCCCTGTCACCATTTACACCTTTTTCTCTTATAATGGCTGTCTTAATATGAGATTTTGGCGGCCGGTCCGGACTTATTCCCAAAGAATCGTATGTGCCCCTGAAATGCTGATTAAATGTAAAATGAAGAGGCTGGATTTTATAATTGTTATACCGTTGCAGAGCCAGGTTGTGACTACATTGAAGGTTG
>CAVYAE010000092.1:0-5773 GCA_963766305.1 uncultured Bacteroidota bacterium | reverse complement strand
CAGATTTAGCATATTTTTCCTTTAGAATGACTACATCCCGGGTAATGGTAATATCTTTAATTGCCCCGTTAATTTTTTTAACCCTTAGGGTTACTTTTGTTCCCTTTTTTCCCGTATAAGTTTTACAACATCTTCGATACGCATATCCTGAATATCAACAGGTTCTTTATTCTCCTGGGTAACTTTTAAAATAAGGTCGTTGACTTTAAGTTCGCCCTGTAACCAGGAAGCACTCCAGGAACAATATCAACTACCTTAACATACCCTTCATGCTCCTGCAGCTGAGCACCAATTCCCTCCAGCTGACCAGTCATATTAAGATTAAAATCTTCCTGTTGTTTGGGTGAAAAATATGAGTATGGGGATCGAAAACACTTGCAATTGTATTAATAAAACTTGCAAACCTGTCTGTTTCGGATGTCTGTTTAATACGCTTAAATAAATCGTTGTTAAGCTTTAACACTCTGCTTCTTGCTTCAGATTCCATTTCTGCGAATGTTTTTATTTTCACTGTATCAGCATTACTTTTATCCTGCTTATCATTAACATCAGCATCTGATTTATTTTCTGAATCCCCGTCATCAGATTTATTTAAGTGAATATCTGCATTAACTGATTTTGATTTTTCCTGACGTTCCATCATATCGGTAACCCTTGCAAGCACCTGATACTTGAGTTCCTTTTGCCAGCTCTCCTTTAAAGCTGAATCGTCCTTAGGATAATCTGTCTTATCAGGATCTGTTTCAATTGCATCATTTGAATCAAAAATGAATGGCTTTGATAAAATATCTTCTACAAAACCTTGTATTTTGTCAACATTTTTATAAAATACAGTATTCACATCTTTATAAAAATCAAGGTTATTTGATTTTACTTCATCATCTATTTTAGTTTTATATACTTCAAGTCTTTTTATATCTTCTTTAGTAAAAAAATGCTTATTATAATCCATCCTTTTAAGATAGAGTCCGAAAACTTTTTCTGAAAATGCATCATCAATATCAAGCGGGCTGAAATGAGTTATGCCTAAAGTTTTCATGACCAATTGAACAATAATTTCATCTTTATTTTCCCGTTGACAAAAACTATATGATACTATAATTACTGAAAACACAAGAATTAATATTAAGAGGAAATATTTTCTCATTGGTATTTTAAAATCTCCCATAGTTATTGTTTTTATTTAAAATCGATAATAATAAGAATCCCTTTAAAAAAAAGGTCAAAATTACAAAATAATTTTTGGCTTTGTTAATCTAAATGAAAAAAGGAGAAAAAAAACAATAAGATCAAAATATTATACTTTGATAATGAATATAATCAATGTTTAAATAGACAAAATAAATTAGTCAATAATAAAGTTAAACGGTATATCAATTGCTTCTGACAATTCTTCACCATCTTCATGCATTTGATCGTCTCCATTTTCGCAATGCCAGTTTATATTTAAATTATATCCCATAAGTTTAATTCTGGACAAGGATTCCAAAATGGAATAAATCATTTTTGATGAGGCTGAGTTAAAATATGAAAACCGAAAAATCACTTCCAGATTACCGTTTTTTCCCGCCAGAAACATGATTTTTATATAATTCTGATTCATAAGTAGTGATCCAATCAATAACAGGGTTATAAAACAAGGCAACATTTTCCGGACGCGACACTCCGTCAAATTCTAAAATATGTTCTTCCCGGTTAAACATTATCCTGGGTGTAAATTCAGTTTCTTTTATTTCTAAATTATCCATATCATTATTTTGTTATTTCCAAATTTATGGTAAAAAATACGTTACTATTATTTACATGTTTAAAATTATAATTTATTTTACCCTGGCTTGATTTGGCCATTTCAATAAAACCAAGTCCTGCTCCTCCTTCACTGTTAAATTTCCCGTCTGATATTATTTTCCTGTAAAGTTTTCTGATACCTCCTGAATCTAACTGGTTAATCATATCAATTCTATCATTAATATTTTGCTGATCTTCTATTTTAATTAAATTTCCTGTTGTAAGAATATACATGTCATCCTGTATGCTTAAAGAAAACTCTGAAGGGAAATCAGTTATTTTACCATTATTCTCATATTGAAATACTGCGTATTTACAGATATTTTCCAGAGATTCAACCATAATTGTCAGGATTCGTTTATAAATATTTACATTTTCTTGATATTCATCCATTTTAATCTTCAATTCGCTAATTAGTCCGGCAATAATATCGAAAGTAAGAATTCCCTTAAATTCTATTAACTTATTTTGCTCTGTCATATTGATTGCCTCAGATCATAATATTAACATTAAGGTAATAAAAAAATTTTATATCATCTAATAATTTATAAATTACATTAATATGCCTTTTAGTTGTCTTCATTTGAGTTGTCAGGTACAAAACCAGAATCTGTAATCAAATTATTACCAAGCGATGCATTTACTGCCAATTCATCACAACGTTCATTTTCAGGATTGTCGTTATGCCCTTTAACCCACACAAACTTTACATTATGTTGTCTGTAAATCATTAAAAATCTTTTCCACAAATCAGGATTTTTTTTACCGTTGAAAAGATTTTTTTCCCAGCCAAATATCCATCTGTTTTCAACTGAATCTACAACATACCTTGAATCAGAATAGACACAAACATCTGAAGGCTTTTTTTTAAGATTTTCAAGAGCTACAATAACAGCCAGAAGTTCCATCCGGTTATTAGTTGTAAACTTGAATCCCTGAGACAACTCTTTCCTGTATGCTCCTGATATCAATACAATTCCATATCCACCAGGTCCTGGATTCCCTCTGGAAGAACCATCAGTATAAATAGTAATCTGCTGGGACATTTATAAGGTGGTTTATTCGTTTAAACGTTTATTGTTTAATATCAAGTTCATTTATAATATTTTCAGCACCGGCATATTTATCTATTATAAATAATACATACCTGATATCGACACATATGGTTTTTTGAATTTCTGGTTCATAATCTATATCACTTGCCATTGCTTCCCAGTTGCCATCGAATGCCAGTCCAATAAGTTCTCCATCACCATTTAATACAGGACTGCCTGAATTTCCTCCTGTGATATCATTATCAGTCGTAAAACATAGATGTAATTCACCATCCTGGGCGTATTTCCCATAATTTTGACTTTTATACAATTCCTTAAGCTTTTGAGGAACAACAAAATCTAAATTATTTGGATCTTCTTTTTCCATAACTCCCTTCAAGGTTGTAAAATAATTATAATGTACTCCGTCCCTGGGATAATAATCATTAACTCTCCCATATGTCAACCTCATTGTAGAATTTGCGTCCGGATAATTTATAATATCTTTTTTCATCTCAATTGTTCCGGCTATATATTCACGGTTACCCCTGTTTAATTTATCAATGTACCGGTTAAGTATTCCATAAATATTATAGTAATTATTCCCGATTGCCAAACTTGCTTTAAACATTTCATCTTTTTCAAGTAATTTTAGCGAAGGTTTGTTAATAAACTGAATTAACTTTTGTTTATCTGTAAACATGGTATTTGAATACAGAAAATCCACATACTTGTCATAATCCCCTTTATACCTTGACTGGATTTTCTTTATAAAGTCTGGCTGCAAGTCCTTATTCACATTTTCATAATATAAGCGAAACATTGCAGAAGCTACTTTTTTATCAGTTTTATTATTATAATCTTTAAAAAATGTTTCTATTTTGTTTTTGTAGGTTTCTACCATCTCAGAAGTAATGTTTTTCTCACGTGATTTCAGATTCTGGTAAAGATCAAGGAATTGCCAGGGAAGCATTATAGCATCAATGTTAAATAATGCCTCTTCCATATATAAATTTGCCTGGTGGTAATCCTTATGCTCGCTAATTGCATCGTCAATGTTCTCTAAACAATGGCCATATTTTAAAATTCTGGCCGGGTAAGTCCCTATCCATTTAGTAAATTCTTCTTCGGTTTTTCTTTTTTTCTCTATAACATTTTGCTTTATAAGACCTTTATCTTCCCCAATATAATATTTCCAATCATTTGATGATCTGTCATATTTATCAGCATACTGTATCCTTACAGAAGGGTCAGCAATCATATCGTTCATAATAATTTGCTGACGTGTACCTCTGATTTTTATTCTGCCAGGATTATCGTTTTCCAATAATTCCTTAATTCCATAAGATGTCATATAGCGATCGGTACTTCCCGGATACCCCAATATCATAGTAAAATCATTTTTTTCAGTTCCTTTCAGTGAAATTGTAAGGTGTCTTTTTGATTTCAGAGGAATATTATTTCTTGAATATGGAGCAGGATTACCTAATGAGTCAGTATAAACCCTGAAAATACTAAAATCTCCTGATTGGCGGGGCCACATCCAATTATCAGTTTCGCCTCCAAATTTACCTATAGAGGAAGGAGGTGCACCTACTAATCTGATATCCTTATATTCACTGTAAATAAAAAGATAAAAACTATTTCCACCGTAAAAATCAACAACTTTTGCCTCATATGGAGTCCCTTTAACAGCACTGTCTTCAAGTTGTCCAGAAATTCTTGATATTGTGGAATCTCTGATTTCTTCCCCCATATTGTTATTTACCTTATCCATAATTTTATCAGTAACGTCCTCTATACTAATTAGAAATGTAACTGTTAAATCGGGTACAGGTAATTCCTTATCTCTTGTACCTGCCCAATAACCATCGGTAAGGTAGTCATGAGAAACTGAAGAAAAATACTGAATAGCATCATATCCACAATGGTGATTTGTAAACAACAACCCCTGTTCAGAAACAATCTCGCCTGTGCAACCTGTTCCAAACATAACAACAGCATCTTTTAAACTCGATTTATTTATATTATATATGTCATCTGCAGACAATTTACATCCCATTTCATGCATATGACTGATATTAAGTTCGTTGATAAGGTTCAACATCCACATTCCTTCATCTGCCCTGCTTATGGCAGAATATGTCAGAAAGAATATAAAAAACAATGAAACTCTCTTCATTTATAATAAATTAATGACAAAACAACAATATTACATAAAATTTAGTTAAATATGAAGATACATAGCAGAGGAGACGTAGATTAAAATAAAATTCATAATTAATTGATTTAAATAAATGTTAATTTTTTCAATAAATTATTTTTTTCGAATCTTAACCTTCTTAATTTCTTAATCTTTTTCTTTTTATTATTAATATCCTTATAAATAAACAAATACCAAACCTTTTCCCTGATAATACGTAAAAACTAAACTGTAATTAGTACTTTTACTTTGTCTAACTCTGTAATAGTGTGGCGAGGAAAATATTAAATTAATAACTATTAAGTTTTTATCATATAACTTACTTATTTTCAATTATTTAATAAATTAATGGCAGTTTTTAAGAAAAAGTATAATTCAGATTTTTTGAAGGCTGTTTGGCATTGTCGAAATATGCGAGACATTCAAAACTATAGGATTGGTTTTTTATTTGGATTTTTAATTTTTCTTAATTTTTCAAATGTTAATGCACAATTGAATGTTAATATCATAACTCCTAATACAACATTATGTTCAGGAGTAGATACATCTTGTACTTGTTCGGCAATAAACGGCGTTGGTAATTTATATTATCAATGGTATAAAAACGATATATCTGATCCAATTATAGGTGCTGTTTATGATACTCTTAATTTTACTAGTATTACACCCCTGTCAACCGCAAATTACTTTTGTATAGTTACTGATAATAATGGTCCTGTACAAAGTAATACAGTATCTTTTACAGTAA
>CAVYAE010000091.1:0-26478 GCA_963766305.1 uncultured Bacteroidota bacterium | reverse complement strand
TTTGTTACTACTACTTATTATTCAACTTTCAGTTACGTATTGCTATAATTCTGGTTATAATAATATATCCCTACCCCAAAATTAGTTGCAACTGAAGTCCCTATATAACCAAATGCCGGGTCAGATTTTGTAGTATTCAAAGTGAAGTTGTCCCATCATTTTCATTTAATAATTCAACCCCGGCTTTGATCCAAAGGCTAACGTACCATTTTTAACCGTATCCTGTACGCATAATTTCCAAATATGCCCGGTAGTAGTGGTTATGCCAATGCTTTCGTTTGTTAATCAGTGCCCCTATGGCAAGACTTTTTTTTTGAAGCGGCATGTGAGCGGTAACAGTTTGGGATACCGGTGGAACCATTAAACTCGGCCCACTGGTTAGGTAATCAACCAAGGCACTAGGAAACATCCGGCTGCCGGCATATGCCGGGTTTATTAACAAACCGTTAACCAGATACTGGCTATAAACAGGGGTTAACTGTCCTTTAGCTAATAAATTAAACTGTAATAAAAGGCATATAAAAATTAAAAAACGCATCCTATCTTTTTAATACAACAAATCCTTTATAAACATAAACGCCGCTTTTTCCGTCAATAAACTCTACTTTTAATGTATAATAATATGTATCATCAGGGACTGGTTCACCATTGATGTCTATACCAACCCAATTATTCTGATAGTGTGAATCCGAAAATACCACTGCACCCCACCGGTTGTATACTGTCAATTCACAATTTGCAACAGTGTCATTTGGCAACCCCTCAAAAACCAGGGTATCGTTTATGCCATCATTATTTGGAGAAAACGCATTATATCTGACTAAATCGCTTACCAAAATTTTAACTCCGTATGGTATAGTTTGACATACTCCCATTGGTTTGGAAACAGCATTCCATGTTACATGATTTACTCCAAAATGCAAATTGTTCACTTCAACAGTAGTGTTAAAAACCGAGCCGTTAAATTTTATCCAACTATCTGATGTACTCCAGTAGGAGTCTGTATCATTGACGGTATGTGGTGCTATGAGTTTATCTGTGAATCTGAAAGTATTATAGATATAATTATAACTACTGTCATAGTCCGTTGTGATGACAGGAGGATGTACCAAATTTAACGTGTCAATAGCACTGGTACTTACGCAAATACTATCCTGACCATAAACAATGCGTTTATAAAAAGTAGTCTCTTTAATTGGACCTGATGGGTAATAATTTGTATCTGAAACTGTTACGCCTTGTACTGGTGCCCATGAATGATTCCTTGTACTATCCTCCCACAAGAAACGATAAACCGGATTTACATTACCATTAAGCTGACCTCCTGTCAGTGTTTTACCTATAATAGGTTTGGGAGTTATATTTTCACAGACATAATGTATTGCGGTAAAAGCATTATTGATTGAGTCAATAACTGTTACTGTAGCCTGGTTGGAATTACTTATACATACTTTACCGGAGGTTACCTGACGTCTGAAAAGAGTTGTTATTGTCAACGTATCCGGAGGTGTGTAAATGGGTAAGGTGTCCAGACCTGGTGCCGTGTTCCACTGGGAAGTTGAATTCAAATACTGCCATTTATAAGTGAATTTACCATCGCCCCCTGCTATAAGCACATTTTGACTTAATAACCCCGGATGCTTATCCTGGCAAATAATTGATGAGCCTTGAATGTCGTTATTTTTAATTGAGTCGAGTAAATTAATATTTATTACATTACTGGTTGCCTGGCAAAGGTTTAAACCTGAATAAACTATTCTGGCAAAACTGTAAGAGCCGTGTAAATCAATTAAGGTATCACTCCGGAAACTGGAGATTGTATCGGAAATTTTTAACGTATCCCAGTTATTTGGTGTTATTCTTCTAATCCATTTATAAGTAAACGTTCCAATCCCTCCAAAAGGAGCATAACCAATAAATTTTGGACTTGATCCCTGGCATAACAAAAGGGTATCCGGAGGAATATTGATAATATTATTATTTACTTCAACAAATTCAATATTATAGTCACTTATTTTAGGTTCAACATTAATATAAACCTTGTTTGAAGTATCAGTGCATGTATGAACCTTGCCATTTAATCCGGAATAAACTATTCTCCTGTACCAGTATGGTATTGGAGCATTTGTGGTATTAGGCAGGTTACCAGGTTTTAAGGTATGGGTATTTGCTATATTATTCCAATTGGCAGAGTCAGGACTACTTTCCTGCCATTGATAACTGTACGTGCCTTTTCCGGCACCTCCGGTAACAGGATTACTTGTAACAGGTAATGGCAGGGTGCCCACACATATTGGTTTTGGCAGAGGAATTAAAGGCTGTACAATAGCAGAATCAACAATAATTTTAACACTGTCAGCCACCGGACAACCATTTTTTGTAAGTATTCTTTCGTAATAATAAGTATTTGGTTGCACGGTTTGTAAAGTATTTACATGAGTAAAATTTTCATTACCTGTATCCTTTGAAGTTATTTTTATCCAGTTGGTGCTGCCGGTGGGCCTGTATTGCCAGCTAAAACTAAACACCCCTGTATCTGCACCTCCGGAAGGCGGACTGGCATAAACCGGAATTGAAATATATTGACAAATAGTTGTGTCTCTTGAAATAAATACATTACTAATTGCAGGCAAAACATTTACAAAAAATTCCTTGCTTATATCTTCTATCAGAATCTGTTTGTACCGGATCACCCAAATACCTGAGGGATTTAACTATCCTTCGGAAATAGGTTGGCTCAAATTAAAGAGACCCGAATTATAGTTTTGCCGGTTGGCCGTTACACCACTGCAATTGTTCCAGTTTTTCGCGTCAGTGCTTGACTGCCAAAGGTATTTATATTGATAATTTCCACCGGTGGGTATAGAGGCTTTTATGGGATTAATACTATCCCCATAGCAGATTGTAACCTCTCCATCAATTATATTGTAAAGAAACCCATTCAGGAGAGGTTGTAAATTACCCAAACTGTATGGAGATGCTATTATACTGCCATCACTCGCAGAGAGCGGGCCACAGGGAGAGAGTCCGCTCGAATCCATTTGGCCAAAAGAAACATTTATCAATGGGGATGTAAATGATGTCCATACAAACCCGGATCCGCCTCCACCTCCAGGTCCTGACGTACATGACCTGGTACTTCCCCCATTGCCGCCATTAACCTGAAGATTCAGGGGGTCATATATAGAATCTGCCGAAACGACCACAAAGCCACCACCACCACCACCACCGGCTCCATCATTGTCTGGAGCAATGGCTGTCACCGAACCGCCATTAGATTTTATTGCAAATCCATTTGATCTTATAAAACGTGTTATAATAAATACAATTCCGCCACCATTACCGCCACCTATATTGATTGCAGCTGCAGGTCCGCTTCCTCCTCCACCGCCTCCTCCCATAAAAATACGGTCATGATAAATTTTATCTGTATCAATATTTCCAAAGTATGGAAGATCAATATATCCGGGTTGCGCGATGTTTGGATCTGAACAGAAAGAGCTAACGGGTATGCCTCCATAACCACCAGTTCCAAAGTTACCACCTCCGGCTCCTCCCGAATAATTACCGTTTCCTCCGCCTCCTCCGTTAATGTTAGACCCTATTCCTCTTGTAAAGGGAAAGGTACTGATAGTTAGACCTTCACCTTTCATTCCGCCTGAATCAGTTTCAGCTGTTGTATAATTAATGCCCTGGGGAGAGGGGTTAGGACAACCGCCGGAATCAAGGGTAAAAGGAGCCCCCCGGAATCCTGAGCCGGTAATGTCTATATTAGCATGAAGTACTATACTGTCATTGACAAAAAAAGATAAGATGCCCCCATAACCATTTTTAATGTTCCATGCAGAATCAGTCAGGGTTGAATTTACAAGAACCGATTGATAAGAAGGAACTCTTACCATCTGAACAAATTGACTTGTATCATAGACATTTATAAGACTATGACTAAGAGTGATAACCCCATTACTCGTATCCTCAATACCGATAAATTCATATTTGCCTGTGGAATTGACCAGGGGTACCATAGTATTGGGAATGCTGTCGTTACCTGTACTTACACCGGCCCCCTTCATCTGAACTATAAGAACAGTGTCACCAGGTTTAAAATATTTAAATGAAGAAGGATTGATTGTTAAAATTGAACTGTCTTTTATACTAATAATCCTGGCATAATTATTAATAACGCCGTGTATTGTGTCTTGTTGCGGATTAGAGGCATATACCGGAAAGCTGCAGATAAGTAATATTATTAATAAAATCGCTGAATAGTTTAATTTATTCAAGAAAGTCCAGTATTTATCATAAAGTAACAAAAATAAAAATAATATTGAATTTTCTGACTGTTAGCTGTTAATAGTTATTATAAGTTATCAATAGCTGTTAATATCTTTTATTTTATGGAGGCTTTTCATTGCTGGCCATACATAGGCAGGGTAATGATAAATGAAGTACCTTTATTTTGTTGGGTTATATAGGTAATGTTACCGCCTGCCGTGTCCACAATATTTTTTACTATAGCCAGTCCCAGTCCCATGCCGCTCGATTTGGTTGTAAAATTAGGCCTGAAGAGTTTTTCCTGAATTTCCGCAGGTATGCCCTTGCCATTATCACTTACAATTACTGTTACAAAGGTGTCGCCAGCCTTAACTTCTATCCTTATTACAGGTTTGATACCTTTTTCTACAGCCTGAATGGCATTCTTGAATAAATTTATAAATACCCTGGATATCTGTTCTTTATCGGCATAAATATTTAACTTGTTTATATTATTGAAGTTTAAAATAAATTCTACATTATTATTTGAAAATAGGTCCACTGCATTATTTATTTTAACTATAAGGTCCAGCTCCTGGTTAATAGCGGTGGGCATTTTTGCAAAATTTGAGAATTCGGTTGCTATTGAGGAAAGGTTATCAATTTCGTCAATAAGTGTTCGCGAAATCCTTTCTATGTATTCATCAAAGCGTTCATTCCTGTCGACCCAGGCCCTGTATAAATGCTGAACGTTAAGTTTCATGGGAGTAAGCGGGTTATTGATTTCATGGGCAATCTGTTTTGCCATTTCCCTCCATGCCGATTCCCTTTCTGACTGTGCAAGCAAATTAATACTTTTCTCCAGCTCAGTTACCATACGGTTATATTCATTGACCAATCCCCCTATCTCATCGTTACTGGAATAATTGATTTTTTCATATTTCTGACCCAGCTTTATTTCACTGAACTTTGTCTGAATAACCCGAAGAGGCAGAGTAATTTTTCTCGCTATAATAACCGAGATTAAAAAGGATAACAATAACAAAACTACATATATATTAACAGTTGCCACCACCATAGTGGATATTTCCCTTGTAAGATCTTCCTGATGCGTAAAATAAGGAAGGTTTATAAATGCCACAAGCTTGTTTGAGTTATTATTGAAAGGAGCATAGGCTGAAATATACCTTAGTCGACCAATAGTCTCATTATGTATTACTTCTGGTTTTTGATACTGTAATAAAAGTTCGTATGCTTCGGAATTTATTTTTGTGCCAATAAGGCTTTTATCAAAAACTTCGGGACGTGAGGTTGCAATCAGGTCTCCCTTTGTATTATACAGATTTATATCTATGTAGAAGATATTGGATAAGTTTATAAGTGTTTCATTCAAACTGTTATATGGATATGAATGCCAGTCGCCCTTCAGTGCCTGCTGATTTCCGATCTTTGCAGACAGTTCATTATATACCGACTGCAGTTTTTCACTCAAAATATCAGCATGCATATTATAGAACTGATTTACATTATAATATAAATTACCCCCACCTACCAGAACAAGTGAAAGAATTAATACCAACATAATGTAATACTGTATATTATTTTTAAAATTGGACAGGAAGCTGTTTCTTATAACTGAAAAATTTACCACAATCACAACAATGGTTATTACTAATCCATAAAATAACAATGTATATGAAAAGGATATCAAAATATCGAGGTATGAAACAGAAGGATAACTTAAAACAACCAGAGAATCTTTTCCGGACCTGTAAACCAGGTGATCCATATTATCTGATCTGAAAACCGAGTATTTTGAATCTGTAGTTTCAAAGACTCTTGATGATAAGTTATATGAATAAGCACCAAATTGCGATATCAGCTGGCCTTTATAATATTTGGCATACGAAAATTCTTTCAGCTTTGATCTGAAATTAAAACTTTTATCGAGAAGAAGCACCGGATAACCTATTTCTTCGCTTATCAGCTTTGACCGTAGTTCAAGGAAAAGGGTCACCGGCTTGCCCGTTTTCAGGTTTACATATTCAACAAATCCCAGGTAATATATTCTTCCATCGTTATGCTCGACATAATAAAAGTTTGTCTCAGGGATTTTATTTCCTTCAGACATCATGGTTTTGAAGAACTCATAACAAGGCCTGTAAATATTATCAGGAGGTTCGAGATAAACGCTGTCGGTAGGTTCACATATATCTATAGGCTGAAGGTTGTACCTGTTGAAATATGAATTAAAATAATTGTCAGATAAGTATTTATTTATTTTATCAAAATTATAGTTTTCTTTTTGTAACTGTTTAATTATAAACGAATCCCTGGGAATTTTCTTATACACATCCCTTAACAAATATTCAGCAATAGGGTCATGTTCATTTGCCAGGTTTGTTATTAAAACTACTTTTTGATTATTATTTTTCTCTGAAGAAAATTTAGTTACAAAAAATACAGTATAGGAAGAAAAAAGAATAATATTAAATATTAAAGTATAAAGCGTTATTGATTTAGAATAATATTTGCTATAACTGAATATTAAAGAATATAAAATAAGAAAAAGGAAAGTTACAAAGTAAAAACTTCCTTTAAGGAAATAAAACAATATTAGCCAAACTAAACATATTAAAATAAAAATAAAATTGAAATTTTTAAATGATATGAAATTAACAAAAGACTGAACTGTTTTATTAAACAGAAATACAAAAGAGGCAAATAAAAGCAGGATAATAAAATAACCAACAATACTGTAAAAGTCAAAAGTCAGTAATTTATTAACTTCGAACGATATAGTAGAATTTAAAATTAAACTTCTGATTAAAATAAAAATAACTGAGAAAAAACTCAGAAGACATATAAAATATAAACACAATGAAACATTTAATTTTACTTTATTGTTCCGGTTAATTTTATTTTGATCCGGCAAGGTAAATTCCTTGTAAAACATTACTACAGTAAAAAATATTAAAACCACCCATATTAACAAGTCTCCAAGAGAAGGCAAAAGATCTGAAACTGCAAAATATTGCGGACTGAATAAGTCCAGACTATAAAATATCCGGGGGAAAGCAATTTTCATTATAAAAAACCTTATTGCTGTTAACAAAAAGACAGTTATCGCTATAGCTATATTTTTATTTTTTGAATCAGTTATGCTCTTAACCAGGTTATAGATAATAAATAAAACAAGAATGATAACAAGGGCATAACAGGCGGATGGTATATAGGTTTGATAAAGCTGATGATATGAGCCGGAGTCAAAAACCAGGGAAAAAAGAATCCTGTTTTTGGAATTAACTACGGGATGGCTTTGCGGTATAAACTTAGTTGATATTTTTACCGAAGAAGGGTAGTTAAAATCACTTTGAAAATTATTTACAAGATATTTATTTTCAAATTGATATACCTGTTTGATTTGAATAAGACCGACAATATTAATTTTTTTAATTGTTTTTACTACCGGTACATACCAGGCATTTTTTAAATAAATAAATGTACTGTCTATACCACTTTTTGAGAATTGGTCAGCAACAGGTACAGAATTGTCAGACCAAAATGTCAGGCTGTCATTATTATAAATAAAAACATACAATCCCCGTTCTTTTAAATGGCTGGTATAATTTAATAAACCGGTATTTCCCTGAAAACCTGGATTTGTGTTTATAATGTCTGTTAAATCAGAAATAATATGATTGATTTCCTTTTCCTTTTTAGTAAAAATTTCCTGAAAATTCCTTACATAGGAATCGTTAAAACGGGGAAATAAAAAATTGTTTTGGGTAAGTATCCCAAACAACAATATGAGAACAATTGAAATGATATATCTTTTAACCGATTTTAATTTCATTGATTATATTTAAAATTTTGCAATTAATCTTCAATGGTGATACTTTTCATTCTTCATGATATTCATTGCCCTGTATAATTGTTCCAGAAAAAAAAGACGTACCATTTGATGAGGGAATGTCATCTTCGATAATGAAATTAAATCATCCGCCCTGTTATACAATTCTTCAGAAAAACCAAAAGGTCCTCCGATAATGAATACTAATCTTTTTGCACTCTGAAGGAAATTTTTCTGAAAAAAATCACTGAATTCCAATGATGTAAAAGACTTTCCGCGTTCATCAAGCAAATAGACCATATCCGGGTCATTTATAATCTTCAAAAAAGCTTGCCCTTCGAGCACTTTCTGCTGATTAACACCCATCCCTGAGATTTTTTTTGGTTCAGGTAAAACAATGGTTTCAAGGTTTACGTAATTTTTAAGACGGTTTTCATAAATTGCCATACCCTGTATAAGGTAATCTTCCGTTGTTTTTCCAATTAAGGCGAATATTATCTTCATTTGAACACCCCGGCACGAATTTTATAAAATATTTCATGCTAAAATTACAAACCTATTTTGTTATATTTACATAAAGAATGAACAATGATAACTTGTTATCCCAAATTATACTTAAAAGTTTTTTCATACAAATTTCTTAAATAAAAGACTGAAATATGAAGACTTATATACTGCATACAACTAACAACATATTTAATACCGCCAAAATACAATGCACTACATTTATATCTTTGACATTCTGTATTTTGCTGATGTCATTCAATATTCAGCAAAGCTCCTTGCCTTCAGGCTTGTTCAATGCCATAAGAGCCGGAGATGCTAAAGCACTTGCAAATTATTTTAATACTGATGTAGAATTAATTATTATTGAAAAAGATGGAGTATACAGTAAACTCCAGGCTGAACAAATCATTAAGGATTTCTTCCTGAAGAATGTTCCCGGCAGGTTTGTTAAAAATCATGAAGGTGGCAAGGATGAGTCAAGATATGGAATCGGAACTTTAAATACCTCTACCGGACAATACCGCATATCCTTTTTTTTAATGAAAACAGTAACAGGAGAATATTTAATTGATAAATTTATTATTGAAGATGACAATAACTGAAAGTAAATGGCTTGACTGTTTTATTGAGAATTGTTTAAAGGAAGACATTGGCAGCGGAGATCACACCTCCCTGGCAATTATTCCATTGAATAAAACAGGGAAAGCTCATCTTCTGGTAAAAGATACAGGAATAATTGCTGGAATTGAGGTAGCGGAAAAGGTTTTTAAAAAATTCGATCCGTTAATTGAGTTTGATGCAATTATTAAAGACGGATCACACATAAAACCCGGAGACATTGCCTTTATAACTAAAGGGAAAGTACTTACAATTTTACAGTGTGAAAGGCTTGTATTGAACATTATGCAGCATATGAGCGGCATAGCTACCCAGACCGGTGTTTATGTTGAAAAGCTGAAAGGTTTAAAAACAAAAATACTGGATACCAGAAAAACAACCCCTGGCATGCGTTTGCTGGATAAACAGGCTGTTTTATTAGGTGGCGGCAATAACCACAGGATAGGGCTTTACGATATGATACTTATAAAAGATAACCATATTGACTTTGCAGGTGGAATAGCCAACGCGATCGATTCGGTTAAAAATTACCTTCTGCAAAATAAAATGATTTTAAACATTGAAATTGAAGCCAGAAACTTGTCCGATATAAGAAATATTATTAAGATTGGCGGCATACAGCGCATATTGCTTGACAATTTTGATATTGAAACAACAAGTAAAGCTGTTGAAATTATTGGTGGTAAATATGAAACTGAATCTTCGGGAGGAATTACATTTGAAAACATTCGGGAATATGCTTTATGCGGGGTTGATTATATTTCAGTTGGAGCACTTACTCACCAAATAAAGAGCCTTGATTTGAGTCTGAAGGCATTGGAATGATGTAAACATGGTTGCTGATTGCATATGTATTAAATGTTTATGCAAATTGGATGACAAATAAGGATGAGTAAATTGCCGGAAATTGTAAATTTTTATTTCTATAAAAAATATAAAATACAAAATCGAAAATTCTAAACCCTATCCTCCTATCCTACATTCCTGCTATCCTGCTATCCTGGTATCTTACAATTAAAAAATCTTAAAATTTATGACAAACTTAAAAGATATACGAAAAGAATACAGTTTAATGTCTTTGGACGAAAAGTCAGTTAAACAGGATCCTTTTGAACAATTTTCAGCCTGGATGGAAGATGCAATCAGGTATGAAGTGTCCGAACCCACTGCCATGGTTCTTTCAACTGTGTCTCAGCAGGGCCGGCCATCCTCGAGGGTAGTTTTGCTTAAAAACAGTTCGGGATATGGTTTTGATTTTTTTTCAAATTATCAAAGCAGGAAAGCAATTGAACTAAGCGGTAATGATAATGCATCCCTGTTGTTTTTATGGAAAGAACTGGAGCGACAGGTGCGTATTGAAGGTAAAGTTGAAAAAACATCGCAGGCCGAGTCTGACGAATATTTTATGCGCAGACCACTTGAGAGTCAAATAAGTGCCTGGGCCTCTCCGCAAAGCAGGGTAATTCCGAACCGAAAAACACTTAAGGACTGGTATGAGGAATTTGAAGAGATATTCAGTAAAAAACCTTCCACCCGTCCCCCTTACTGGGGAGGATTCAGGTTGGTGCCCGATCTGATGGAATTCTGGCAGGGTCGTGAAAACAGGTTACATGACAGGATTGAATATCTAAAGGATGGCTCAGGATGGATCATGCACAGGCTGGCTCCCTGATCATTCATTTGCCTCCGGACATCAAGCTTTCCAGACGTTCAGTCAATGCAAGAATTCTTGCTTCTATATCAGCTTTTTTATTGTACTCGTTCTGAAGAACTTTAGGGGGCGCATTGTTCATAAAGTTATCGTTATTTAACTTTTTCATTACTGATACAAGAAAATCACGGTTATATTGCAATTCATCACTTATCTTTTTAATTTCTTCCCCGGTGTCAATTTTACCTTTAACAGGTATATAATATTCAGTTGACTTGACTAAAAATGAAATGGCTCCTGCAGGTTTATCAGCAACAATATCAATGGATGAAATATTGCCCAGTTTTTTAATTACATCAGCAAATTTCAAGGTATTGTATTCGTCATTAATTACCAGCAGAGAGAGAGGTTCCCTTGGAGAAAGGTTTTTCTCCTGCCTGGAATTTCTAATCAAGGTAATTATCTCCTTGGCAAGCTCAAAGCGGCTGATCAGCATTTCATCAAAAGGCTTAGGTTTCGGTAAGGACGATACCATAATACTTTCATTCTCTTTGGCTTCTGAAAGATAGTGCCATATCTCCTCGGTAATAAACGGCATAAACGGATGGAGCAGTTTCAGTAATTTATTAAAAAAGTCCACTGTTACCTTATAGGTTTGCAGGTCAATGGGATGCTGATATGCAGGTTTAATAATTTCGAGGTACCATGAACAAAATTCATCCCTGAATACTTTATAAATCAACATCATTGCTTCTGATATCCTGTATTTTGAGAATTGATCATCAAGTTCCGGAATAGTTTTATCCAAAAGGTTGCCAAACCAATCAGATGCAATAAATGAAGATTCGGGCTGAGCGATAGAATCATCTGTATGCCATGACTTAACAAGTCTGAAAGCATTCCATATCTTATTGCCAAAGTTTCGGCCCTGCTCACTTAATGATTCATCAAAAAGCAAGTCGTTACCTGCAGGTGAACATAATAACATTCCAACACGCACACCATCGGCACTGTATTTTTCAATCAAATGCAAAGGGTCCGGTGAATTTCCGAGTGATTTAGACATTTTTCTACCAAGTTTATCTCTGACAATACCTGTCAGATAAACATTACTGAAAGGTTTGTCATACCTGTATTCATAACCGGCAATAATCATCCTTGCAACCCAGAAGAATAATATCTCCGGTGCTGTAACCAGATCGTCGGTGGGGTAATAATAATTAATGTCATTATTATCAGGATTCCTGATCCCGTCAAAAACAGAAATTGGCCACAACCATGACGAAAACCAGGTATCCAGTACATCCTCATCCTGATGTAAATCTGAAAGAACCAGGGTATTATCTGAAGTTTTTATCCTGGCTGCTTCCAGTGCTTTTTCCGGAGTTGGAGCAACAACATATTGGTTTGAATTTTTTATATAATAAGCAGGTATTCTGTGTCCCCACCAAAGTTGGCGTGATATGCACCAATCCCTTACATTTTCCATCCAATAACGGTAAGTATTTTTAAACTTTGCAGGATGAAGGCTGATATTGTCATTTATTACATTATCAAGGGCAGGTAATGAGAGATCCTTCATTTTAAGGAACCATTGCATAGACAGTTTAGGTTCAATTACAGCCTCCGTTCGTTCAGAATATCCTACTTTATTAAGATAATCTTCAATTTTGGCAATTTGTCCAAGTTCTGAAAGCTTACCTGCAATTTTTGTTCTGGCAACAAAACGGTCGTCCCCGATAAAAAAAATTGCCTTATCATTTAATGTGCCATTGTCGTTAAATATATCTATTGTTTCAAGATTATATTTCTGACCAATTTCATAATCATTTACATCATGTGCCGGAGTAATCTTAAGCACACCTGTTCCAAATTCCATGTCCACATATTCATCGCAAATAACCGGAACCTCCCGGTTAATAAGTGGTACAAGGACTTTTTTACCATGAAGGTGTAAATATCTTTTATCTGCCGGATGAACGCATATTGCAGTATCTCCGAGTATAGTCTCAGGTCTGGTGGTAGCTATGGTAACATAATCATCAGAAGAGCAAATCTTATATTTAACGAAATACAGCTTACTTTCAACTTCTTTATAGTTAACTTCTTCATCAGAAACAGCAGTCAATGCTTCCGGATCCCAGTTAACCATTCTTATGCCTCTGTATATAAGGCCTTTATTAAATAAATCTATAAATACCTTTATAACACTTTCAGATCGTATTTCATCCATTGTAAAACAGGTGCGGTCCCAATCACAGGAAGCTCCAAGTTTTTTAAGCTGCTCAAGAATAATACCCCCGTGTTTGTTGTTCCATTCCCATGCGTGACTGAGAAACTCATCCCTGGTAAGGTCCGATTTTTTAATCCCTTCTGCTGTAAGCTTTGCTACAACCCTTGCTTCTGTTGCTATTGAAGCATGGTCGGTACCGGGTACCCAGCATGTATTTTTACCAAGCATACGTGCCCTTCTTACAAGTACATCCTGTATGGTATTATTAAGCATGTGACCCATATGTAAAACGCCAGTGACATTTGGCGGAGGAATAACCACGGTGTAAGGTGACCTGGAATCAGGAACTGAATGAAAATATTTGTTGTCGAGCCAGAATTTATACCATTTGTCCTCAGTTAATGCAGGATTGTATTTCGATGGAATTTCCATTTCAAGCAATGTAGTTGATTTGTACCATATAAAATTTCAAAAATACAATTTTCTAAAAGAAAAGATTAATTTTGTATTACTATTAAAATCTATTTACATATGAAAAAAGTGTTTTTATTTATAGGATTGGGTCTATTATCTGTTATAAACCTTTTCGGACAACCTGCCCAGGATGCAAATCAGAAAAATGCACCGGACATAGTGCTTGATAAGACTGTTTATGATTTTGGTACTATTGGATATGGTAGTAACGGATCATTTGAATTTAAGGTAAAAAATGCCGGGGCACAACCCTTGATTATATCCAATGTTCAGAAATCCTGCGGCTGCACCTCAGTGGATTGGACAAAAGATCCTATTAAACAGGGTCAAACCGGTATTATAAAAGTTACTTATGATACTAAAAGAATAGGAACATTTACAAAAAACCTTACAGTTTATTCAAATGCTAAAACTCCTACTGTAGTATTAACATTTAAAGGTGTGGTAGAAAATCCTCCTGCTTCACAGCAGACAAAACAGAATTAGACACAGGCAGGCAGGATGCAAGGATTATGAAGAAATTAAGCCTTCATATGTCTTTCGTAATCAGCCATTTGTCATTACACCCTAACCCATATCAATATATTCAGCTGCAATGAGTTTTGTAATCCATTATCTTATTAACGGGAATTATTTGGCGTAGTTATAAAGCACCAAATAAGAAAGTTGATTTATCCTGTTTAATATAAATGGCATACAACATTCATTGTGGATGGATATTGTTTTATTTTAATTTTATTTACTAACATTTATGCCGGAAATATCTGAAAAAGGAAAACAAATGCCTGCCTCACCAATCCGAAAGCTTGTCCCATATGCTGAAGATGCAAAGAAAAGAGGTATTGTTGTTTATCACCTTAATATTGGTAATCCTGATCTTCCTACCCCAGCAGCTGCTGTTCAGGCAGTTAAAAATTTGAATATGACAACCATAGCTTATGGTCATTCTGCCGGAGATATATCATTGCGTGAAAAGTTGTCTTCATATTATCATAATGTTGACATTGAGGTTAATGCGTCAGATATATTAATTACTTCAGGGGGTTCGGAAGCGCTTCTATTCGGAATGATGAGCTGTATGAACACAGATGAGGAAGCCATAGTTCCCGAACCTTTTTATGCTAATTATTACGGGTTTTCCCTGACAGCAGGAATGAAAATAGTACCTGTAACTTCCAATATTGAGGATGGTTTTTCACTCCCGCCAATTGAAGAATTTGAGAAGTTGATCACCCCCAGGACAAAGTCTATAATTATTTGCAATCCGAACAACCCCACAGGTTACCTTTATTCGAAAAAAGAACTTGAAGTTTTACAGGGGATAGTAAAAAAATACAATCTCTTTTTATTTTCCGATGAGGTGTACCGTGAATTTTGCTATGAAGGGAAAGTTCATTATTCTGTAATGAATTTGAAAGGTATAGAAGAAAATGTTGTATTAATTGATTCTATGTCAAAACGTTTCAGTGCATGTGGGATCAGGGTCGGAGCATTGGTTTCACGTAATAAGGATGTGATATCCACAGCCTTAAAATTTGGCCAGCAACGTCTTTGTCCTCCTGTGCTTGGCCAGCTTGCCGCTGAAGCAGCACTTGATTCAACCAGTGATTATTATACATATATTCAGGATGAATATGTGCACAGGCGTGATTATATAGTTGAAGCAATAAATAAAATACCAGGTGTTATTTGTCCTAAACCTAACGGTGCTTTTTATGTTATGGCAAGGCTACCTGTGGATGATGCTGAAAAATTTGCACAGTGGCTGTTGAGTGATTTTAATTATGAAAATCAAACTGTTATGGTTGCCCCAGGATCCGGATTTTATTCAACTCCCGGCTTGGGTAACAGGGAAGTCCGTTTGGCATATGTTTTGAATATAGAAGACCTTAAAAAGGCAATAAGATGCCTGGCAGAAGCACTTAAGGTTTATCCCGGGCGTATTATACAGAGTACATTAAAATAATGCCAATTCCATAAATAATATTTACGGATAATAACTTTATAATATAAAACTTGTTAAACTAGAACATTTAAAATATAGGTTAAGTATGAAAAAAGTAATATATAACTCCTACGGGAATGAAAATGTTTTAGAAATAATTGAAACTCCGGTACCTGTTCCAAATGATGATCAGGTATTGGTGAAGGTAAAAGCTGTGTCTGTCAATCCGTTGGATTGGAAGGTCCGAAATGGCAGCATGAAAATGATAACAGGCTCCAAATTCCCCAAAGAAGCAGGGGCTGATTTCTCAGGAATAATTGAAAATGCAGGTGCTTCTATCAAACATTTTAAAAAGGGGGATGAAGTTTTTGGATGCCTTCCTGCTTTTAAAGGTGGTGCTCTGGCCGAATATATAGTAACAGCTGAAACAGCAATATCCCATAAACCAGCCACAATTTCATTTGAGCAGGCATCTACCTTACCTGTTGCAGGTTGTACCTCCTACAAAATTTTTGATAAATTTGTTGAAGTAAAACCTGGAACAGAAATACTTATAAATGGTGCATCAGGTGGTACTGGTATGTATGCCACACAATTGGCGAAGCTAAAAGGAGCCATAGTAACCAGTGTTGTAAGTACAAGAGGTGTAGAACTGGTTAAAAAATGGGGAAGTGATTTTGTAGTGGATTATAAAAAAGAATCCATATTGGATTCCAAAAAGTTATATGATGTTGTTATAGATCTTTCAGGTAAGTTACCTTTTGCAAAAGCCAAACACCTTATGAAACCTAAATCTGTCTATGTTACTCCTGTTCCAATAGCAAAGGAAATTATAGGAGGATTTTTTCATAATTTAGTTTCCAGGAAGAAAATACGTGTTTTATTTGCAAAGTTGAGTCAACCCTATTTTGAAGCCTTAAAAAAACATATAGCTGATGGTCTGGATATTGTGATCAGCAAAACTTACCCAATGTCGGATGTGCAAAAAGCCTATAAGGAAACTCAGGCAGAGGGTCTTCTGGGTAAGGTTGTAATAACAATTTAATTGTTTTGCTATTAATAATATAGCTTTGCTTTGGAAAAATTAAATACAAAGCTCTGTTATCGAAAAGATATAAAAATTATGCATTTAATAACTTTTCTAAATCGAATTTCTTCATTTGCATAAATGCCTTCGTAACCCTTCCTGCCTTTTCAGGATCACCTAGCAGTTCTGGTAATAAAGCAGGTACAATTTGCCAGGAAACACCATATTTATCTTTCAGCCATCCACACTGGCTTTCCTCTCCCCCGTCGGTAAGTTTATCCCAGTAATTATCAATTTCTTCCTGATTATCACAATAAATTACCAATGATACTGCTTCATTAAATTTAAAGAGTGGACCTGCATTCAATGCAGTCAATAATAGTCCGTTTAAAAGAAAACTAACTGTCATTACCGAACCTTCCTTTTGCCTGTGGAATTCAAAACCTTCCTTACCATAAAAATTAATATTCTGAATTACCGAATTCCTGAAAACTGAAGTGTAGAAATTTGCGGCTTCCTCAGCCTGGTTTTCAAACCACAGACAAACTCCAATCTTGTTATTCATATTGTTCAACATATTTCTTAAAATTATTCAAAATATTCTTCCAGCCTTCCATTTGCTGATCAATTGAATTAACATTTTCAGCATCAAATGATTCTGAAATTTTCGTTACCTGTCCTTCATCTGTAAAATTTATTTTTACTTTTCTGCCGTCACCTATAGAATATTCGATTAATTCTTTATTTATTATGGTATCATAAACACCTGTAAAATCAAAACCAAAACTACCATCCCTGGCTTCCATTCTGTAGTTAAACTTTCCACCCGGGGTCAGATCATTTTCTGCCCTGGGAGTATGCCAGTCATCAGAAGCCGAATACCATTTAATTATATCCTCAGGACTTGTCCAGCATTTCCATACAGTAACAATTGTAGCCTTAATCCGGGATTCGACAGTTATGTTCTTATTTTTCAGTTGTTCCATTTATTAATTCGTTTCATAATAATTTACCATCCCCTAAACGCAGGATAAATTTCTGCTGAATTCACCACCAAAAACAGATTTATAGTAATTAAAGACGTCCTCAGTGTTGTAAGGAAAATTCAGATAAGCAGATACTTTAATATAATTAAAATATTATTTTATCTGACTTAAACAATAAAAGACGGAGAAGGTTTGATAGTAAATTTTCAAATCATCAAATTAAACCCTTTATATCATCCATAATTTTTCCTGCAAGTTTATCTGCCGATTCTTTTGTTTTACTTTCTGCATATATCCTGATTATAGCTTCTGTGTTTGACTTTCGCAAATGAACCCATTCAGTCGGAAAGTCAATTTTCACTCCATCTATATCGTTAACTTGCTGATCTTTGTATTTATTTTTTATTTTTAAAAGTATTCCGTCTACATCAACTGCCGGAGTTAATTCAATTTTATTTTTAGAAATGTAATATCCGGGATATTCCGATCGCAGCTGTGAACATGATTTACCGGATTTGGCAAGATGAGTTAAAAATAAAGCTATGCCAACCAAGGCATCACGGCCATAATGCAATTCAGGATATATTATCCCTCCATTACCTTCACCACCAATGATTGCATTATGCAGTTTCATTGTTTCAACAACATTTACTTCACCAACGGCAGCAGCCAGGTATTTGCCACCATGTTTTTCAGTCACATCACGCAATGCCCTGGTGGATGATAAATTTGAACAGGTATTGCCGGTATTGTTCGCAAGGATATAATCGGCAACAGAAACTAAAGTATATTCTTCCCCGAACATTGAACCGTCTTCGTTTACTATTGCCAGCCTGTCAACATCCGGATCAACAACAAAACCAAGATGTGCACCTTTAGCCTTTGTCAGCTCCGATATTTCAGTAAGATTTTCCGGAAGTGGTTCCGGATTATGAGGGAAATGACCGTCAGGCGTACAGTTCAATTCTATAACTTCCGCTACACCTAATTGTTTTAACAGTTCAGGTATGACAATACCACCCACAGAATTAACGCAGTCAATGGTCACCTTAAATTTTTTGGATTTAATGGCCTTTTTATCTACCAATTTTAAATTTATTACTTTATCTATATGAGTTTGTGTATAATTTTTTATAGTAATATTTCCTAACTTATCTACTTCTGCAAAATTAAAATCCTGATTGTCTGCAATTGATAGAATATTTTTTCCATCCTTATCACTTAAAAATTCTCCTTTATTATTTAACAGTTTTAAAGCATTCCATTGCTTCGGATTGTGACTGGCAGTAAGAATAATTCCTCCATCAGCATTTTCCAAAGGTACAGCAATTTCAACTGTAGGTGTGGTAGCCAGATCTATATCTGTAACATCAATTCCCATGCCCGTAAGGGTACCAATAACAATATTCTTTACCATAGGTCCTGAAATTCGTGCATCTCTTCCAACAACAACTCTGGCTTTTCCGTTTGTTACTTTGTGTTTTAAAATCCAGGCCGAATAAGCAGCTGTAAATTTTACAATGTCAAGGGGTGAAAGTCCTTCACCGGGATTTCCTCCAATAGTACCCCTGATTCCTGAAATTGATTTTATTAATGTCATTATTTTTATGCTTAGAGTTTATTTGTTTGAATGTAAAAATATCTGTTTTAAATTAAAAAACAATTTTAATGTATACGTTTGAATTTATGGAATATAGAAAATAATTATTTAGATATCATTATTAATCAAAAATTTACTTGACTTTTTATTTTAAGATTAAATAAAATTAGATATATTTAATTTAAAAATAATATTTCCATAATGATTAATGTAAGGTTGATATTTGTATTTTGCTGTGTTTTAATACTTCAAACATTAAAAACGGGTTGTCAGGAAACTAAAATAAATTTTGAAACTATTACACGCGATGAGATCTTGCAGATGACAACAGAGCAATTATTAGCCTTACCTCTTGAAGATTTGGTAAAACTGGGTGAAAAACTTGGAGTCAGCATTGACGAATTGCTTAAAATGCAAACCTCGGTTGCATCCCACACTGCACTTACGACACGTGAAACACCCGGAATAATTTCTATTATTGGTGAAGAAGATATACGTAACTCAGGTGCACGGGATATGATTGATGTTTTGCAGCTTGTCCCGGGATTTGATTTTGAGTATGATGTAGACGGGGTTATAGGATTAGGTTTCCGGGGAAGCTGGGTTCATGAAGGTAAAGCACTGATACTTGTTGATGGCCAGATGATGAATGATCTTGTATATTATAACACAATATTTGGCAATCATTTTGATGTTACACAAATAAAAAAAATTGAAATTATCCGTGGTCCTGGTTCTGCTATTTATGGAGGCAACGCCGAGTTGTGTGTTATTAATATTGTAACAAAAAGCGGTAAGGATATTCAGGGTATTTCAGCAAATGCGGCTTATGGACAGTTACCCCGGGATTATGGCCGGATTAACGGTACCCTGATGGCCGGAATAAATAAGGACCAATGGGATATTGCTTTAAAAGCTTTTTACGGGGAGGCAAACAGAAGTGACGGAAAGTATACACGACTGGATACACTGAATAAACCAATAACATTTGATTTTTCAAAAAATGGAAGTAAAATTCAAACACAAAATATAAACCTTTCCGTTAAAAAAGACGGATTGGCCTTTCATTTTATATACGACCAGTATAACACTCAGGCAGTGAATGACTCTGCTTTGACTTTTAATAAATTTACTAATATTACATCTTCTTTACAATACGATTTTAAATTATCGGATAAAATAAACCTTATTCCGTTTTTCAGTTATCAGTATAGTGAACCATTTAATAATGTACTGCTTAATTCAAGGACATATGTTGTTCAGCGGGCAAAGGCTGGTGTTGGATTAAATTATAATATTTCTGAAAATGCAAATATAATAGCTGGAGGTGAATATTACTCAGACTATGGCCAGATTACTGATAATGTCTTTGGATCACATATTTTGCAACTAGCCTCTGAAGCCTTTTACTGTCAGCTTTATTCAAAAATATTAAAATTCAATTTAGTTCTTGGAGGCAGATATGAATATAATAATTCCTATGGAAGCGCATTTGCTCCGAGATTAGCTATAACAAGGATATTTAAAAATTTCCATTTTAAGATACTTGCCAGCCAGGCTTTCAGGACACCTGCTGTTGGAAATATAGATGTAAGTACCAACCTTAAGGTAGAAAAAACATTGGTACTTGAAACTGAGTTAGGGTATAAATTGAATGAAAATATGTTTATAACAGGCAATATCTATGATATTTCCATTACCGACCCTATTATTTATTATGATAATGGCGGAGATGTTCCTGTAACTGACTGGGGATATACAAATGCTTCAAAACAGGGAAGCAATGGTCTTGAGCTTGAATACAGATATAAATACCTGTGGGGGTTTTCAACAATTAATTATTCTATCTACACCGACAGATGGAAAACTATACCTGCTTATTACAGTGTTCCTGGGAATTCAGATGCAGTGCTGGGTCTCCCGCAGAATAAATTTACAATTTTAAGCAGTTTTAAATTGAGTAATAATATAAATATTGCACCATCCGTTGTATATACAAGTAAACGTTTCGGTTATGCCCTGGGAGATTCTGTTGTTGAGAATTATAGCCCGGCACTTTTGATTAACCTTAATTTAAATGTAAATAACTTTATTGTAAATAGCTTAAATCTTTCCTTAAGTGCCTACAATATATTTAATCAACAAGTTCCTTATATTGAGCCATATAATGGAGGTTATCCTCCTTATCCGGGGAGAAACCGGGAATTACTGGCAAGGTTAACTTATAACTTTAAACTTCGTAAATAATTTAATTCAACTAACAGTAAAGTCTATGCCACACCTTAATAATAAATCAGATTGATATCTATTACAATCAGGGCTGCCTTCCTTTGGAGCCCAGGAGGCAAAATTTTTATCTGTTATTGGTGAATATGGCCCGTCCTTAACTTCAAATATAACGCTGTCTGGTTCGAGTGGTACTATACAATGCCAAACCCTTGGCGGTATTTCGGCCCCATACCTGCCTTCTTCAGAAGATAATACACAACTCGATGTGACATTTCCCATATCATCAAACTCAGCCACAAGAACTTTTCCCAGTAATACCAGGAACACTTCAGTCTTGTCGGGGTCTTCATGTTTATGAGGCTGTACATAGGTTCCAGGTTCCATAACGTTTAACATTCTTTGCAGATTAGCATCAAACGTTTTATGAAAATTAAAATTCATTCTTTTTCTTGTGGAATCTTTTGCCTGGACAACAACTTTTTCGATTAGTTGTTTGTTAATAATTATCATTGGGAATATTATTAATTACAATTATTTTTTAAAGTAATTAAAATTATACATTATTAATGATATGCCAATTTCATAATAGATGTTAAAAATGAAATAACAATTAAACTTTAAGTGAAAATGTATTAATTTTGACTTTATTATTTGTATATTAATATAATATTATAAAGTTAAAAATAAATTATTTAAATAATAGCCAACAAGATAAGTATGACATACGATAATGAAAATAATAAAAACCGGGATGATTCGGGTTATTCTCAACCATATAAAAGAAAACGCGTAATTATAAATAATAAATCAGGAGAAAATAGTCAATCCCGCAGTTATGGCAACAATGATACTAAAAAACCACTTTACAGCAGCGATAAAGTTGTAAGAAAGGTTGACCGCACAGACGAAACCCAGAGTCGTGGAAACAACTCTTATGGCAGAGAGTCATATAATCGCGACGGTGATAAGCCATTTGTAAGAAAATCGGGTAGTTCAGGAAATTATACCGGTGGCTCGGGGAACTATGGTTCCCCGGGCGGTGGTTACAAAAGCAGCGGAAGCGGAGGATTTAAGAAGCCTTACGGACAAGGTGCAAAACCAGGGTATCAGAATAAATACAGTAAGCCGTATGGTAGACCGGTCGGAAAACCTACTTTTGTTAAACCTACCCATGAAAAAATACGTCAGCCTGACTATCATTTTGATGATGATACCAACAACGGCCCAATTCGCCTGAACAAATTCATTGCCAATACAGGTCTTTGTTCCCGCCGTGAAGCCGATGAATACATACAGGCAGGATTGATTACAGTAAATGGAAACCTTATTTCAGAATTGGGTTCAAAGGTAATGCCTACTGATGATATACGGTACAATGGAGCACGTATGGCAGCTGAACGTAAGGTTTATATACTTCTTAACAAGCCTAAGGATTACGTTACCTCGGTTGATGACCCGCATGCAAAACGTACAGTAATGGAGTTGGTACAGGGGGCCTGCCGTGAACGTATTTATCCTGTAGGACGTCTGGACAGAATGACTACAGGTGTTTTGCTACTTACAAATGACGGTGAACTTACAAAAAAACTCACCCATCCGGCGTCGGAAATAAGAAAGGTTTATCAGGTTCAGCTGGAAAAAGCCATGAAAGTTGAAGACATGCATTTATTACTTGACGGGGTTACCCTTGATGATGGGTTTATTAAAGCAGACAAGATTAGTCATGTTTTTGAAGATGATAAAAGTATAGTAGGGATAGAAATACATTCAGGACGAAACAGGGTTATAAGAAGGATTTTTGAAAAAATCGGATACCACGTACTCAAACTTGACCGGATATATTTCGGAGGACTGACCAAAAAAGGTCTTTCACGCGGTAAATGGAGGTATTTGGCACCACGGGAAGTTGGTTTTCTTAAGATGTTAAAATCCTGATTTTAGCAATAAGTATAATACTTTATTAGCTATATTTGAACCCGTTTTTAAACACGGGTTTTTTTATGTTCAATAAATTTTTAGTTATTATTTTTTTACTTTTCTCTCAGTTAGAAATTTTCGCTCAAACAACCCAACCAGATATAACTGATAAAAAAAAATTCTCTCAGATTAACTACGATACAATTAAAAACCCGGCACCAACTCCTCAGGATTACAGTTACAGGCATATTCCGGATAAAGACTCTTCTACTATACAAAGGTTAACAGATAGTATTGAAAATGCACTGCTGCTCAATGACAGGCTCAGGCTCCTTGAGGCATTACTTTCCGGAAGCACTCCCATGGGAATATTTAATCTTGACTATAAAAAACTTATAAATTTTAATGAGTTTGAAGGATTAAAACTAGGTTTTGGTATTGTTACAAATAAAAATTTATCTGACAATTTTTCTTTTGGGGGCTATATAACGTATGCATTTCATGATAAGCAGGTAAATAACGGAATGTCCTTACAGTTATTCCCAAACTGGTTGTCAGACATAAAATTTATGTTGCTGTACCATAATGATCCGGCGGAAGTGGGAGGTTACACCTTCCTGGATGAATATATTTTTAACCAGTCGGAAAATTTCAGGAGTCTGGATATAGACAGAATGATGTTTGTAAACACTAATGAAGCAGATTTTGCTTTCCGGCCAATAAAATTTTTAAAAGTTAATCTCTACGCTAATAAGGCCCGTAAAACATTGGAAGGTTATTATTTCAATCCTGAAATTAATAATTTTAACGGAGAAGAAAGCATATTTCATTTTACAGAGATAGGTATAAACTTGAAATTCTCCTTTAGGGAAAGTTTCTTTATTTCCCCCGGAAGAAGATTGATACCTAAAGAAAATAATTACCCGGTAATATGGATTAACATTCGCAGGGGGATTAAATTTGACAAAGGAGAATTTGTTTATACAAAGTATGAATTTAAATTCATGAAAATTTTCACCTCTGCCTTATTCGGTCAGTCCAGATTCGTTATAGCAGCAGGAAAAATAACCGGAGACATCCCTTTAACCGATTTATATAACGGACATGCAAGCTATGCACCTTTGACAATTGATGCTGAAAATACCTTTGCTACCATGAGAATGGATGAGTTTAATACCTCCTCATTTGCGTCCTTGTTTTTCAGACAAAAATTAAACCCGTTCTTCAATTATACTTACTTCCATCCCAGACTTATTTTGGCATCCAATATAGGATTCGGAGGAATTTCAAATTCAAATCAACATGGGCCTGTAAGCTTAATGTCTTATAATAAAGGATATTATGAATCAGGTGTGCTTATCAATGATATACTTGTTTCCGGTGGACTCATCAACCTTGGGTTTGGAGTGTTTTACCGATATGGGCCCTATACATTAACAGGAATTTCCAATAATTTTAATTACAGGATCACCCTGGACTTTAATTTGAAATAAATTATACTGAAATACCGCAAAGGTGCAATCCCTGTTTTAATAGTTCATGGGAATCTCCACTAACAAAATTTCGGAATCACTGTCTGCAATAATTTGAACCTGCCCGATATCCCACAGGCCTAAACCATCCCTTGGCATTAATTTCTCATCATTTATTTTAAATTCACCACTAATATTAAACAAATAAATACCATTTCCTTTTAATTTAAGCGTATAGTCAACTTTTGTTCCCTTATCAAAAATCCCCATGTGAAACCAGGCTTTCTGATATATCCAGACTCCTTCATCGTCCTTATTCGGGGAAAGAACCTGCTGAAGCTTATTATGTCTGTTATCTGCATTTAAAGTGATCTGTCCGTAACGAGGGGCGACATTCTGTTTTTCAGGTATTATCCAAATCTGTAAAAATTTCACTTTCCTGTCCTTATTACTGTTAAATTCACTGTGATATATCCCTGTACCGGCACTCATAACCTGTACATCACCATATCTTATTACCGAACCATTGCCCATGCTGTCCCTGTGTTGCAAATCACCTTCAAGAGGAATGGATATTATTTCCATATTTTTATGAGGATGAGTATTAAAACCCATTCCGGCTTCAACAGAATCATCATTCAAAACACGTAGGGCTCCAAACGACATCCTGTCCGGATTATAGTAATCGGCAAAACTGAAAGTATGATATGTATCCAGCCAACCATGGTTTTCATGTCCACGGGTTTCTGCCTTGTGAAGTACCTTATTTTCCATAGAAAATTTATATTACTGTTAGTATCCAGACAACAAAATCAGGTAAATTAGGTTCTTTATAATAATTCTTTTTTAATTATAGAAATCACAAACCAAAATTTTATTAATAATGGAAATAAATTACCATTGGAAACTTGAAGATATTTATATTACCGATCACCACTGGATAAATGCATTCAGTAAAGTAAAGGAGACCACTGCCAGTTTAGTTAAATATAAAGGCAGTTTAGGTACTTCAGCAAAAGTTTTATTAACCTTTCTGAATGAACAATCCAATAATACAAAGGAATTTTACAGGGTACATTCCTATGCTGGTATGAAATCTGATCAGGATACAAGAGAATCCATGTATCTGGCTAAATTGCAGGAACTAAGCCAGGCCGATGCAGATTTACTCCTTTGCCGGCAAATGCAATATCATCTGCTGCAACGGACAAGGTTTTTTCTTTTTTAACAGGGGTGATAGTTGTGTTTTTCTTTTTCTTGTTTTTAACGAACATTACTTTCGGCAAACCAAGTTTGCCATAAAACAATTCTCGTTTGTGTTTGTCAGAATTTAAATTAAACCGTTCCCACCGGGATGGTTCATTAAGTAAAGCGGTTTTGGCTGAGTCTCGTTGTAGTTTTGAAAACCTAATTTCAAGCCAATCCGCCTCAAGCTCTTTAATGGCAGGGCCGACGTGCTTGTAAAACCGTTTTAACGCTGCGTCGCGCTTTCTGACCAACAAATCATACGTACGTTTTAGACCAACCTCATTAACTTTAACCCCTTGATTTGTATTTGCAGAAATGAGCAAATTGTATTGCATCATTTTAGTTAACATCCACCAATAGTCGTGGGTGTCAAAAAACCCATATAATTTAAAGGTATAGATGAAGTGTGGCTGTAACGTCTTTACAAGCATACGCGCCCACAACATCGGCATCCCCCAAATGCA
>CAVYAE010000090.1:0-3416 GCA_963766305.1 uncultured Bacteroidota bacterium | reverse complement strand
CGACTTATTAATGTGTCAAAATCAAGAATTTTGGCTCCGTAACTTAACATTAATATACCAATTAGTAATCCCAAATCTGCAAAACGGGTTACTATAAATGCTTTTTTTGCAGCTTCATAGCAGAGGGTTTATCATAATAAAACCCTATAAGAAGAAATGATGAAATTCCAACTTAACTCCCAGAATATGTACATCTGAAAAAGATTTACTGCCACAACCAGGCCTAACATCGAAAATGTGAATAACGACAAATATGCGTAATATATGGTATATCTTTCTTCACCATGCATATAATTTATACTGTATATATGCACCATCGCAGATATAAAACTCACCACTATAAGCATCATAACTGAAATTGGATCAAGGACGATACCTAAATCAACAGACAGGTTTTCATTGAATTGCAACCAATGAAATTTGGTAACCGTATTTGCTACATAATTCCCTGATTGATTGCCAAATTCAAAGAAATAGCCATATGCGACATATAATGACAGGATAGCTGTCAGAATAAGAAAGAGTGTTCCAATTAATCCTGAAATAGCCCGGTTTATTCTTTTACCAAAAAGTGACAGAAAAACAAAACTCACCAGTGGAAAGATTAAAATAGCTAAAGCACAATAATTAAAATAATTATTCATGGTCTAATATTTCATTGTATTTGTATCTTCAATATCAATAGTATTGAATTTCCGGAATAAATTTATAATAATGGCAATAGCCAGAGATACTTCTGCAGCAGCTATGGTAATAATAAACAATGTGAAAAATATTCCCTCAAGCTGGTTTGGATATAAATATTTATTAAATGCTATGAAATTAATATTTATACCATTAAGAATTAATTCCACTGACATTAACATAGTTATTAAATTTCTGCGAAAGAAAAAACCAAATACTCCAAGAAAAAATAATGCAGAACTTAATATTAAAACATGTAGTAATGGTACGTCGGCCATATTATTGATTATTGATTATTGATTATTGATTATAGTATATTATTTTATTTGTTTATTCGTTTATAAGAAAGTACGTTAGTATTTTTTGAATCATTACTTTTCACATTTTCATATTATTTTTTTGTTTTCATTGCTATTACCACACTCCCGATCAAAGCAGCAAGTAATAGAATACTTACAACTTCAAACGGCAATACATACCCATAATCAGTGTAAGAGAGTAATTGCCGGCCAATATTCCGCACAGTAGGTTCTACCGGAGTTTTGTCCGAAGCCTTATAAACATGGTTCATAATAACCCAAATAGTTAAAATAAAACCTGCCAAAGGTAGTATCATATTGGTAAAACCATTCCACAATTTGCGGGAAGGAAGACGCTCCCCGGATTGTGCAGTAAGGAAAACCGAAAATATGATCAATACAACTATCCCACCGACATAAATCACAATTTGAAGAGCAGCAACAAATTGCATGTCCATAATTATATATATGCCGGCAATACCAATCAGGGAGAGTAACAGATAAACAGCAGCCCTGAATATCCTGCGTGTAAAAACTGTTAATGCTGCAAACACCAATACCAAAGTCCCTATAATATAAAATATAATGGCTGAAGCACTCATCATTATTTTTCTTTAAGTTTAGATCCGGGTTTATTTAGCACTTTTATTAAATCATTGCGGTTATATACACTATTTTCAAATGTATTTTTCATAGTTATCGCATCCTGTGGGCATGCATCAATACACTGGCCGCAAAATGTGCACATTCCCATATTGTACACCCATTTGTCAAGTACCTTTTTCTTTTTACCGTCAATTGTTTCCTGTGTAACAGTAATTATCTTTATTGTTCCGTTCGGACATGCCATTTCACATAATGTACAACCATTACATTTATGTTCATTATTGTCATCATGAGGTAATATCACTTCTCCTGCAAATCTTTCCGGAATTTTAATAGTTGTATTTCTGTTTTCAGGATATTGTTCAGTAATATTTTCTTTTCTTACATGTGTAAAATAATAAAGTGTAAGCATCATTCCTTTGGCAAGAGAATAAAAACCAAAAAACACATCCTTAATATATTGAATTATCTGCTTCATAAATTATTGTATACCATTGTAAAGTTTTAAGTATTAGCAGCAAGCTGTATTTTTATAATATTTAATCAATGTTTTAATGTTCAATGTTTTAATGTTCAATGTTTTAATGTTCAATGTTTTAATGTTCAATGTTCAAGGTTCAATGTTCAATATTCAATATTCAATAATCAATAATCAATTTTCAATGATACCATTTAAATCAATTTTTTATCATTGGAAATCGACAATACCTTGTAAATAAATAATGACATTGTCAATTATACCTGATACCTTTAAAATCAATATTTTATCAGGTGTAATCGACAATACAAATAAAATCAATTATGCCATTGTCAATAATCAATAATTAATACTTAATTGTCAATTATAAATTGTCAATATTCAATAGTCAATATTCAATAGTCAATTAAAAGTGCCAGCCCAAAACTGTAAATAAAGCAACTACAAGCAGATTGACTATACTCAAAGGCAATAAATATTTCCATTCAAGTTTAAGAAGCTGGTCTATTCTCAACCTCGGAAAAGTCCATCTGAACCACATAATTATAAAAATAATCATAAATACCTTGCCAAAAAACCAAATGAATGATGGTATAAAATCCATAATGTGGTTAAAGGCAGTAAATCTGAAAATATGAAAAGGTAACCAGCCCCCCAGGAATAAAGTAGCTGCAATCATGGACACCACGATCATATTAATATATTCCGTAAGGTAAAACATTCCGAACTGCATTCCGGAATATTCAGTATGATATCCTGCCGTAAGTTCTGATTCGGCTTCTGCCAGGTCAAAAGGAGCACGGTTTAACTCGGCAGTGGAAGCTATGACATATACAACAAATGCAAACATAATCGGAATATGTCCTTTAAATATCCACCATCCGTCAGCCTGAGAAACAATTATATCATGAATTGAAAGGCTCCCACACATAACTATAACTGCAATAATTGACAAACCCGCTGAAAGTTCATAACTTACAATCTGAGCACCACTTCTCATTGCTCCCAGCAATGAAAACTTGTTATTGCTCGACCATCCTGCCATAAGTATTCCAATTACACCAAGTGATGAAACTGAAGTTATATAAAGTATTCCTATATTGGAATCCCACATTTGAAGCCCGGGTGCCCATGAAATTGGTGCGAGTGACATTAAAGCTACTGATAGTACCATAAATGGAGCTATTTTGAACAACACTTTATCGACACTGTCAGGAGAAAAACTTTCCTTGAGCAATAATTTAAAAACATCAGCAATTACCTGTAAAGTGCCCCAAACTCCGACACGGTTGGGTCCGAGACGAAGCTGCATAAAACCGGCCACTTTGCGTTCCATGTATACCATAATT
>CAVYAE010000089.1:0-28180 GCA_963766305.1 uncultured Bacteroidota bacterium | reverse complement strand
CAAATATAATATAAATAATGTGGAAAAATGCAAAAGTGTTTTAACTATAAATGGTATTATTATTTGATTGCTATATCGGGCATCTGCTGTACCATTTTACTAAAATCGTCATATATTTTTTCATCTGTTGGCAGGAAACACAATGAATCGAAAGGTACGCTGGTAACGGTAAACCGTTTTATGTTGTTTAACTTCAAACAACTCCAGGCAGCAGGATCTTTCCTTACATCAGCATATACTTTATATACTTTTTTGATGAATTCGGGATTTAAATCACTTCTTATACAATACGCCAAATCTGGAATTTTTCCTGAAATCCAAAGAAAATTGAATTCGTTTACTGTTACCTCGCTATTCATTGAATGTACCCTGTCAATAACCGAAACTTCTACACAGGCTACATCAACTTTGCCTGCATGCAGGTTAAAAACAGCTGACAAATGATTATTTGTAAAAATAACGCTCTTAAAATCTTTTTCGGGATTTATCCCTTCCTGAATCAGGTGGTAGCCAGGTACTATGTGGCCTGAACTTGAAGCAGGATCTACAAAGGCTAGCGTCAGGCCATGACATTTTGCTTTTAAGTCGGCCATTGTTTTTATACCTGAAGATTTTAAGGTTATTATGCACGACCGGTAATCAATTAATTGTTTACCGTCACACCTTCCCAGGTAAAACAAGGATTTGGCATTTGCTTTTTTACGTGCTACCAGATACGGATAAGGTGATGTGTACATCAAATCTATTTTCTTTGATTTCATCGCCTCTATTACCGGCGAATAACCATCTGATAAGAAAATGTGTACAGGTATATTCAGTTCCTTTTGGAGGTATAAACGCAGAGGCTCCAAACGGTGGGCAACAACCTGCGGATCTTCAGCAGACAAGGAAATACTTATATTAAATACTTTTGGATATACATTTTTATCCATACTGCGGTTGCTATTATTAATGCAGTCAGCATAAATAAAAATAAGTACAAGAAGGATAAATGAATATTTTATTAATTTACAATACATTGCAAATGAAGTTATTGCAAAAGTAATTCTGTATTGTTAGAAAATGGTGCAGGATGAGTTATTTGTTTATTAAATTTAACAAAGACTGACGATCAAATAGATTCAGTTAACATTAATTTAGTCTGTTATTTGATTGTCTGAATAAAGGGAAATCCTGTGCTTAAAAAGCCAGTTCAACCCGGACGCCATAATTAATGTAGTGATTAAAGTTATTAATAAAGTAATCTGATGTGAATCTTTTGTAAAACCAAAATCTAGGATTTGTGGATTTAACAGCTTTTGATTAACAAGATAATAAATGGTGACATCAAGTGAGTTATTCACAAAATGTGCTATTATAGGTAACCATAAGCTCCCACTCCAAACAAACATATATCCGAACATTATTCCTAATAACCATCGGGGAAAAAAACCGTAGAATTGCATATGAATGGCGCTGAATATAAACCCTGATAAAATAATACCCCAGTGTTTGTTTTTCGACAGGTTGGTAAGTAACCTCTGTAATATCCCCCTGAAAAAAAATTCTTCACCAATGGCAGGTATAAGTGCAACGATTAATATATTAACAGCGAAACCAGCAAGTGAATGAACGTTTAAAAAAGCTTCCGTTAAGCTGTCATTTGATTTTTCACTGTCAATCATAAACTTTTCAATGCCCGACATAAAACCGGGTAACTTAAGCTGAGAATTTAAATCGGCAATTAAATTTATAGCAGGAATTGCTGAAATCATTATCAATAGTACAATTCCTGAACCTTTTATGGAAGGTTTAACATTAATATTCAAATATTTAAAAGCATTGCCTGAAAAAATGTATGCCAAAATTAATGGAACAACTATAAATATTCCCGTGGATACAATAAGCTGAATTAATTTCAGTGCATTTATATTCTGAGGGTTGTTTGTATCTGAAAGATTTTGCAATGAAATTCCAAAGCATAATGCAGCAATCATGTATGATAATATCATAAACAAAATAAAACCTGTCATGCAAAACAGTAAGGTTATCCCAAGTTGGTTTCCCGGATTGTTATCTTTAAATGCTGAGTGTTCCATTAAATATAATTAAGTAATTTTGCAAAAGTAATAAAATTAGAGTCTGGTTTAATTAATGTAATTAAAATGAGAATCGGATCAATTGATCTTGGAGAAAAGCCATTGTTTCTTGCGCCAATGGAAGATGTTACTGATCCTTCTTTCAGGTTTATATGTAAACAATTCGGTGCCGACGTGGTGTATACTGAATTTATTTCAAGTGACGGGCTTATACATGATGCAAGGTCAAGCATTAAGAAACTTGATATATACGAACACGAGAGACCGGTTGGAATTCAACTATACGGTCACAATATCGATTCAATGGTTGAGGCTGCTAAAATTGCTGAAGCCGCTAATCCTGATATAATAGATATAAATTATGGTTGTCCTGTCAGGAAAATTGCAATGCGGGGTGCAGGATCGGGTATTTTGAATGATATTCCTAAATGTGTTAAAATGACCGGGGCAATAGTTAAAACAGTTAAGTTACCTGTTACTGTAAAGACACGTCTTGGTTATGATGAAAATTCCAAAAATATACTTGAAATCGCACAGAGATTGCAGGATGTGGGTATACAGGCCATAACCATCCATGGCCGGACGCGTGCTCAGCTTTATACAGGCACTGCAGACTGGAAGTTAATAGGTGAGGTTAAAAACAGTCCTAAGATAAAAATTCCTGTAATTGGCAATGGAGATGTAAATGATCCTGTTCAGGCAATACAGTTATTTGATAATTATGGCGTGGATGGTATTATGATTGCTCGCGCAACTTATGGCAGGCCATGGATTTTTAAAGAAATAAAATATTACCTGAAATATGGTGAACTGATGCCGGCTTTAACCTTGGAAGAAAAAGCTGACCTTGCAAGGATTCATCTGTTAAAATCAATTGAATTTAAAGGGATGCCCAGAGGTATTTTTGAAATGCGGAGACACCTCACCAATTATTTCAAAAATCTTCCTAATTTTAAGGAAACACGCATTAAGTTAGTTTCTTCAATGGATGTAGACGAATTGATACAGATAATAGACGGTATACCTTTAAAATATTCTGATTTGATAACCTGTAAATGTGCAAATCAGCAAATATGGACCTGCGGTTATGAAGAAATATGGAATTGCGGGAAAGAGACGGTGAATAATTTTGGATGACAGGAAATAGCTTACATATGAGCAAACAAACTCTATATACAGATCAAATATTAAATGCACATGACATAATTTATATAACTTCCAAAGTATAAATTGTATTTGAAATAATATTTTTTAATTTGCAAATTTGCATATTAGTTTATAGAAATCATTTGTCAATAATCAATAATCAATTAACATGGGTTTATTTGATAAAATCAGGGGAGAATTTATAGATATCATTGAGTGGCTCGACCATACAAATGATACAATGGTGTATAGGTTTCCAAGGTTTCAGAATGAAATAAAATATGGTGCTAAATTAACGGTTCGTGAGTCTCAGCTAGCTGTTTTTATTAACGAAGGGCAATTGGCAGATGTATTCAAACCCGGTTTGTATACCCTTACAACCGAAAACATGCCTGTTCTTACTACTTTGCAAGGATGGAAATACGGATTCAACAGCCCTTTTAAGGCTGAAATATATTTTATAAATACCAAAAATTTTACCGATCTGAAATGGGGAAGTCCTAACCCAATTTTACATCGTGATCCCGAATTTGGACCTATACGTATAAGGGCTTTCGGAAACTATGCAATGAAAGTTGCTGATCCGGTAAAATTTATAAAAGAAATTGTAGGTACTGACGGTAGTTTTACTACGGATGGAATATCTGATCAATTAAGGAATATAGTGGTTACTCGTTTTACAAATGCGATTGGGGAAAGTAAAATTCCAATTTTAGATATGGCTTCAAATTTTGATGTAATATCGAAATTTTGTGAAGATAAACTTAAACCGGAATTTCTGGAATATGGTATTGATTTGACTAAGTTTTTAGTTTCAAGTATTACCTTACCTGAAAATGTGGAAAAAGCACTTGACAGCAGGTCTAGCATGGGTATTATTGGAGACTTGAACAGGTTTACCCAGTTCCAGGCAGCACAGTCAATGGAAGAAGCTGCTCAAAACCCGGCTGGTGGAGGAGCAGGTGCCGGAATGGGTATGGGTATGGGTTTTGGAATGGCAAATATGATGGTAAATACTATGAATCAGCCACAGCAGCCGATTCCTTCAGTTCCTCCTCCAATTCCCGGGAACGTAAAATATTTTATTGCGATAAACGGGCAACAATCAGGTCCTTTTGACCTCAACAACATACGGCAAATGGCATCACAAAATCAAATTACGAGAGATACCTTAGTTTGGAAAGAAGGTATGGCCTCCTGGAACCAGGCTGTAAATCAACCTGATCTTGCCGGCATTTTTGAATCAGTGCCTCCTCCAATTCCACAGTAATTATTTAAAATTATGGCTTTAAGATATTTTTTATATGAATTAAAAAATTTGAAATATAAAATTTGAAATTAATAACCCCTGTATTTCATGGATAATAACCAAACAACAGCCACTACCAGTCAGTATGATGTTATATGTAAAAACTGCAGTGCAAAATTGACATTTGCACCAGGAACCAATACTCTGAAGTGCGAACATTGTGGTACTGTCAATGAGATCAATATATCAGCCGAGCCTATTGAAGAGCTCGATTTTGATACTTTTGCGAATAACAATGAGTCCATACAGCATGAAGTAATGACGGTTAAGTGCGATACCTGTTCTGCACAAACATCTTTCGATGCTGATGTTATTTCCGGTGTTTGTCCTTTTTGTGGTAATCCTATAGTTGTTTCAGGCGGATCAGTCCACAGGAGTATTCAGCCAAAAGCACTTTTGCCTTTTGCAATAGACAAACACAAAGCTCTGGAAATGTTTTCCCAATGGCTTAACCAACTATGGTGGGCACCAGGTGATCTGATGAAGATGGCCTCCCAGGAAGGTAAATTAACCGGGATGTACATACCCTACTGGACGTACAATGCTGTTACCTATACTTCATATACAGGTGAAAGAGGTGAAGATTTCACTGAAACAGAAGAATATGAAGATACTAATGATGATGGAGAAACTGTAATCAATACAAGAACAGTTACCCGTACTATCTGGTATCCGGTTAGTGGAAACGTTACTACAGCTTTTAATAACACCCTTGTAATTGGTAGTCGCTCATTGCCTAAACACAACACTGAAAAATTAGAACCATGGGATTTACAAAACCTGATTAATTTTGATACCTCATTTTTAAGCGGGTATAAAACTGAGATTTACCAGGTCGATTTAAAAGAAGGTTTTGAGGATGCAAAATCTAAAATGGAAGGTGTCATCAGAGAAAATGTTATAAATGATATAGGAGGTTTTCATCAAAGGATTTTATATATGGAAACTTCCTATGATAATAAAACATTTAAGCATATATTACTTCCGCTTTGGCTTAGCTCATACCAATATCAAAATAAAGTATACAGGTTTATGATAAATGGCCGCACCGGGCATGTACAAGGGGAAAGACCTTACAGCTGGGGCAAGATAACACTGGCTATTTTGGCAGCTATAACTGTAATTGTGATAATTATAATATTAATGTATCATTAAATACAAAAAAATATAAACTAATAGAAATGCATATAATCAATTGAGGGATATTAATATTCCGTTTAATGAAGAATCACTTGAAATATTATTTTTATTATTTAAAGAAATAATTTTTGCTACGTCATTAGGACATAATTCTTTATCACAATTTATATCTTCTTCTGAACGATCAGTTAACTCATTTTTATCCTTAAGATTCGTCCCTGAATCTATTGCAAGTACTTTATTTTCAACAATTTTAACTGTATCATACACTTGTCGATATACAGTATCGGTCACATGAACTGTAATAGTTTTATAATTAGATAGCAGTTTATCGGTGGAGTTTTGATTGGATTTTTGAATTAACAGATAGCCTGCTGTTAATATGGCTATACTGGCAGCAATTTTATATATCTGAACAGGATAGTTTAGAAATTTACTAATCTTATTACTTTCTTTTTGATTTAAATTTTGAGACATATAAATTCTCGCTTCAATATCAGGCTCTATTAAATTATTAACCTTATAAATAGCTGCTCTCATTTCAGTATATTGATTTTCGGACATTACAGATAAAATAAATAATTTATTTTCCTGAGTCAGTTCTGAAAAATCATATTGTTCTAATAGTTCGTATGCCTTTTCGACGTCATTATTATTGTTTTCCATATTTTTACGTATTATAAATTTTTGACAAATCTTTAATCGCATAAAATAACCGGGACTTTATTGTTCCTTCCGCACATTCAAAAATATTGGCTATCTCTTTAACTGTTAAATTAAATTTGAACCTTAGTATTATTAAATTACGCTGTTCAGGCTCCAGGGCGTTAATAGTAATTTTCAGCTCATCATTAATTTTTTCATCACTTTCTATTAATTCACCATTATGCATCAAATGTGACCTGTATTTTTGATTTATTATATTTTTCCGAAATTCATTTTTACACATGTTACTTGCAATTCTGTATATCCAGGGTTGAAACTTTTGATTGTTATCAAATTTTGCTTTGTTTTCAATTACCTTTAAAAATAAATCATGTAAAAAATCCTGAGCTTTATAATAATCGTTATTGAGGGCATAGTAAAAAAAGTTAACCATACGTTTGGCATAACGATTATAAAGATGGTCAAAGGCAATATCACCCTGACCATCTTTGTTGGACTGGAAAAATTCCATTAATTGCTCATCTGTCAATGAATTCATAAGGAGCTATTTCAAAATAGAATTGGCTTTATCAATCCATTCCTGACCTCCCTTTTGAGCAATAAATAAACCCAAATTTTTCATTTTCATAGCATGTGTCAAATCTCCACTTAAGGTATAATGCTCATAAAGCTTAAAAATACCAGGTAAATAGTTAATGTTGATTTTGTCCGCTATTTCACCGCTTATGTCATAAATAAAATTGTTTTGTATATAATCCAATGCATATTTATTTTCAAAATTATTCTTGAGTAATGCAATGTTGTCAATATTATCTAAAGAATACTGTAAAGCCAAACCAACTAAATAAAAATTCCGGCTGAAATCTTTAAATTTTTTCCATGCGGGTAGTCCGATATAAAGGGCTAAATCTTTTGGCTTGTTTGTTAAGATATGATTTAATACTTTGTCCGTATTTTCGGATGTTGCTCCTTCTGAACCAGTTGGAAAGCTATAATTGAAGTCAGGTATGTTAAGTTTCCTGAAAATATTTGCCCTGTATGCCGGAATGCATAACAATGAGGTATTTAATACTGTAATATCTTGTCGAATCCCAAGTGCATCCTGCAACATCCAGATAGGGAATGAATCATTGTCTCCAAAGGTTATAATAGCCCCGTTGGGTTGTGCTGTTATCAAAACATTATAATTATATGACAAAATATTGTATGACAATTCATTTAACTTAAACCATTTTTCATTAAACTCTTTACGTTTTTCAGTATTACATTGAGTTTCGTAATAAACAACCATTTCTTCATTAATACCAAAAAAATTGGGATTAATAGAATAGGCCTTTTCCAGATGAGGAAAGTCGCTGGGTGTGGCTCCATGATTTCTCCATATTAAATACTCGCTTGTAAAAGTATTAGGTATGTACCTTTGCAACTGGCTAACAATGGAGTCTGTATTCATCATATATTTCGTTTCATTATCAGCCTTCCTGGTCGAATCCCCGTGATTATCAAATTCAAAGCCAGCCATTCTATTGGCTAAAAAATAATAGTACCAGGCTGATTCGTTTTTTTTGTCCTTTTGAATCTCCTTATACCAAAGTTCAGCTTGTTTTACATACCATTCATGAGGCTTATAGACTTTTGTAATGGAGTACACCTGTTCAGGATTTTGTGCTTGCAATAAACTAATGTTAAGTATCGGGGCAATTAAGAATAAAAATATTTTTCTCATTTTATTGATCATTAAAGATTTAACAATAAGATGTAACGTACATTACTGGTTTGAATTCAATAACAATACACACTTATTTATTAAACGTTCAATTTATATCCTGAAAAGTTGATGATTTTTAAACCTTAAATCACACCCGTGGTTTTGAATAATCCATGCTGTAGTGTAAGCCCCTGCTTTCGTGTCTGGCCTGTGCACTTTTTATTACCAGGTATCCGACATTGATCAGATTTCTTAATTCACAAAGTTTTTGGGAAAGGATAGATTTTTTATATAATTCCTCAGTTTCTTCAAAGATTATCTCCAAACGGTCAAGAGCTCGTTTTAATCGAAGGTTGCTACGCACTATACCTACATAATTGGTCATTATCTGCTGCATTTCTTTATAATTCTGAGTTATTAGTACCATTTCCTCCGGATGGGTAGTTCCTTCATCGTTCCATTGAGGAATGTCATGTTGAAAAGTATAGTTTTTAAAGTGAGCTATGGCATGTTTTGAAGCTCTTTCTGCGAAGACTATAGCTTCAATCAGTGAGTTGGAAGCCAGCCTGTTTGCACCATGGAGCCCTGTGCATGAGGTTTCGCCCAAGGCATAAAGTCTGTTTATGGTACTTAAACCGTTCCTGTCGACACGTATACCTCCACACATAAAATGTGCACCAGTGGTCACGGGAATCATGTCTTTTGTAATATCAATTCCAATGCTTTTACATTTCTCATATATATTGGGAAAATGTTCAATAAGTCCTTTAGCGTCAAGATGACGTGCATCAAGGTAAACATGGTCATCTCCGTAAATTTTCATTTCATTGTCTATGGCTCGCGCAACAATATCCCTTGTGGCAAGGGACCCCCTTGGATCATATTTGTGCATGAACTCCTTACCATCTAATGTCTTTAAAACAGCTCCATATCCTCGTACAGCTTCAGATATAAGGAATGAAGGTTTATCACTTGGATTATATAAAGTGGTGGGGTGGAATTGAATAAATTCCATGTTGTCAATTATTCCTTTTGCCCTGTATACCATTGCAATACCATCACCGGTAGCTACAGGAGGATTAGTGGTATTACTGTATATGTTTCCTGTTCCCCCTGTTGCTATAACTGTAACTTTGGCCAGTACAGTTCTTACTTTTCGGGTTTCAAAATTAATAATATATGCTCCATAACATTCTATATCATTATGATATCTTTTTACAAGTTTTCCAAGGTGATGTTGAGTGATAATATCAACAGAAAAGAAATTTTCAAGGATTTCTATATTGGGGTGTTTTTTTACTCTTTCACATAAGGCCCGTTCAATCTCAAAACCTGTTATATCTTTATGATGAAGGATGCGATGTTCACTATGCCCTCCCTCAAGACCAAGATCGAAGGTACCGTCAGGTTTTTTGTCGAAATTAGCTCCCCAATCAATTAACTGATTTATCTGTTCAGGAGCCTCAGTGACCACACCTCTCACTATCTCTTCATCACATAAGCCATCACCAGAAATAAGGGTATCCTGAACATGTTTTTCGAAATTGTCCGGTTGGTACATAACTGATGCTATACCACCCTGCGCATATTTAGTGTTAGATTCATCCAGCTTACTTTTGGTGACCAGACATACTTTACCATGCCCGGCTACTTTTAATGCAAAACTTAATCCGGCTATTCCTGAACCTATTACTAAAAAATCAACCTCTCGCTTCATTAAATACAATGTATTTCAATTCACTCACAAAGATAGGAATTTATTTTATTTGTGATTTTAGCAAAATTCATGTAGGTTTGCACGTTATCAAAAAAAGCAGTTATAATGGGTTCAGAGGATTTATTCAAAAAAATTATATCACATTCCAAGGAATATGGATTTATATTTCCTTCAAGTGAAATATATGATGGGTTAAGTGCAGTTTATGACTACGGACAATATGGAGTGGAGCTTAAAAATAATATTAAAAAATACTGGTGGGATTCGATGGTATTGCTTAATGAAAATATAGTCGGGATTGACTCGGCCATTTTCATGCACCCTACAATATGGCAGGCATCAGGACATGTCGGGGCATTTAACGATCCCCTTATAGATAATAAAGACTCTAAGAAACGATACCGTGCTGATGTATTAATTGAAGAACATATTCAGAAACTTCAGGATAAAGTAAACAAAGATGTTGAAAAAGCTAAGAAAAGGTTTGGTGAAGCATTTGATGAAGATAAGTTCGTCTCCACCGATAACCATGTTCTGCAAATAAATGACCAGATTGGTAAAATACGCAACCGTATGGTCAAAGCGCTTACAGATGATAACTTGGTTGAACTGAGGCAGATAATAATAGATGCAGAAATAGTCTGTCCTGTATCCGGCACACGCAACTGGACTGAAGTGAGGCAGTTTAATCTTATGTTCGAAACCAAAATGGGTTCTGTAAGTGATGATGCAGGTACTATTTATTTACGTCCCGAAACAGCACAGGGTATTTTTGTAAACTTCCTTAATGTTCAGAAATCAGGTAGGATGAAAATCCCATTTGGAATAGCTCAAATTGGCAAGGCATTTAGAAATGAAATTGTAGCACGGCAGTTTATATTCAGAATGAGAGAGTTCGAGCAAATGGAGATGCAATTTTTTATTACTCCCGGAACAGAACTGGATTGGTTTAAAAAATGGAAGGATATCAGGATGAAATGGCATAAAGCCCTGGGTTTTAAAGAGAATAAACATCGGTTCCACGATCATGATAAACTGGCACATTACGCAAATGCCGCAACAGATATAGAATTTGAATTTCCTTTTGGATTTAAAGAAGTAGAAGGTATTCATTCCCGGACAGATTTTGACCTTGGAAATCATCAAAAGTTTTCAGGGAAAAAGTTACAGTATTTTGATAATGAATTGAATCAAAATTATATTCCATATGTCATTGAAACTTCAATTGGAGTGGACAGAATGGTTCTTTGTATACTGTCAAATGCATATAATGAGGAAAAAGTAAAAAAAGAAGATGGTTCAGAGGAAGAACGAATAGTTTTAAATATTCCACCTGCCTTGGCTCCGGTAAAACTAGCCATATTCCCTCTTATCAAGAAAGACGGTTTGGCTGAAAAATCAAGGGAAATATATGAAAACCTGAAATTTGATTTTAATTGTCAATACGAGGAAAAGGATACGATTGGCAGACGTTACCGCAGGCAGGATGCTATAGGTACGCCATTTTGTATAACTGTTGACCATCAAACACTTCAGGATGATACTGTTACTTTGCGGTACCGTGATACTATGGAGCAGGAAAGAGTTGCAGTTGATAAACTTAGGGAGGTTATTGGTAATAAGGTAAGTATAAGATCCTTATTAAAGAATTTATAAAATTGAATCCGAAATCTATTTTCTTAAAATTTAAAGTACATTAAGGAATTTGATGAAAAAAGTTCTTATTATCACTTACTACTGGCCACCTGCCGGAGGATCAGCTGTTTACAGATGGTTGAAGTTTACTAAGTACCTCCGTGATTTTGGATGGGAACCTGTAATCTACACCGCTGAGAATGGCGAATATGCTGAGGTGGATCCGGATAATGAAGCAGACATACCCCCCGGGATAACTGTACTTAAACAACCTATTTGGGAACCTTACATGTTTTATAAGAAATTTATAGGTCAGAAAAAAACAGATAAGGTAAATGTTGGCTTTTTATCTGAAAAGAAAAAACCAGCCTTAACAGAAAAAATTGCCATTTGGATACGGGGTAATTTCTTTATTCCCGATGCCAGGAGATTCTGGATAAAACCCTCGGTAAAGTATCTTTTAAATTGGCTGGCAATTAATCCCGCAGATATTATTATTTCAACCGGACCTCCTCATAGTATGCATCTTATAGCTTCAGGAATAAAAAAAAAGATAAGTATACCATGGATTGCTGACTTTAGAGATCCATGGACCAAAATAGATTTTTACAGCGAGCTTCATCTGTCATGGTTTGCTGACAAACGGCACCATAAACTTGAAAAACTGGTTGTTACTGAAAGTGATTGTGTTGTAACTGTAGGTAACCAAATGCGGGAGGAGTTTGAATCAATGGGAGCTAAAAAATCGTATACTATTACTAATGGTTTTGATACAGCGGACTTAGCAGATGAAGAAATAAAAACAGACAGCAAATTTACTATTGCTCATTTTGGTACTGTGAATAAAGCAAGAAATCCTCAATTGCTATGGCAGGTTATTTCGGACTTAATTAGTCAGAACAGCAGGTTCCGGGAAGATATCAGACTCGTTTTTGTAGGCAGATTGGATCAGTCAGTAAATGAATCAATAAAAAATTTCAATTTGGAAAGTTATACTGAAAAAGTGAATTTCCTCCCACACAAAGATGTTATTCTTATGCAACGTAAATCACAGGTTTTATTGTTACTTATAAACCAAACTGCTAATGCTCAAGGCATTCTTACAGGTAAGTTTTTTGAATACCTGGCAGCAAAACGTCCTATAGCAGCCATAGGCCCTGTTAAAGGTGACGTGGCCGACATACTTGGAAATTCAAAGGCAGGTGATATAGTGGATTTTAAGGATAAGGATGGCCTGAAATCTTTAATTGAAAAATATTACCTGAAATATCAAAACAACAAACTTTATGTTAATTCCGAAGGAATAAAAAAGTATTCAAGGTATGAACTTACACGTAAACTTGCTGTTTTAATGGAAGAATTGATAGAACCTGGAAATAACCTAAAACAATGATTAAAACTTTATCTGAAAAAGAAATTACATTAAAACAATTACAAACAATACCAGGAATCGGGAAAGCATGTTCCCTTGATTTGTGGAATATAGGTATCCGCAATATACAAGATCTGAAAGGGAAAAATCCGGGAGTACTTTATGAAAAACTTAATACCTTAACAGGTAAAAAACACGATATTTGTTTGCTTTATACCTTTCGTTGTGCAGTATATTTTGCAACTGAAATAAAACATGACAAAGAAAAATTAAACTGGTGGTACTGGAAGAATAACTTTTACTGTGAATAAACGCTGCCAGCCCAGGCAAGACCATCAGGTTGTCCGCCTACATCAAAATGACCGGTAACTTCTAAAGTTTTTAAATCGACAACGGCAATATAGTTATCAGCTGAGCAAGCAACAAAAACACGGTTACCATCAGGGTCCATAAGAATTCCGGCTGCACCATGGCCAATGTTAAGCCTTTTTTTTTCAGTTCGTGATCGGGTATCATAAATGATCAGGTCTCCTGACCGCAGACTCGAAATAAATGCTAAGCTTCCATCCGGAGAAAACTTCAGTCTGTTAGCTCCTAAGGCTTTAGCATCAATTTTAGTTGCAAGTTTTTTATCTGCCAGATTAATGATGTAAATAAATCCATCTTCCCCTGAGACAGTCCATAACTCACCTCCATCTCCACTGACATCAAAGCCTTCTGAACCTTTTGCTGTAGGAACAATAATCTGAACCCACTCTTCATGTGGCCTTGCTCCGGGAGGAGCAAATTTACCCGGTGCGATCAGAGTATCCAGAAATATACTGACAGTTCCGGACGAAACATTTGTAGTGTAAATTTTTTTGCTGTCTCTGGTGACATAAATCATGTGTGTTCTGTCCTGACCTGTACCCATGCTCCAGTCAAGTTTCCCGGATTCCGGATCGTAGCGGCCAATTGACTTGGAACCTTCCGCAGTAAACCATACTTTTCCATTGACAAAAGTCAGTCCATGCGGACCAAAAAGAGGTTTTGTATCGAAGTTAATTAATGGTTTTTTTGTAACCAGGTCGATAATATCCAGTTCATGCAGACTTCCACCTCCATAAATTGTCACATATGCCGTTTTCCCGTCTGAGGAGGCTATCACTTCATGAGGGTCCATACCAACGGGAATGCTGGCAATAATATTTAGATTGTCAGGATCAACAATTGCAAGTGTGTGGTTTGTTTTTGAAAGTGCCAGCAATGATCGCTTAGGGGTCGGTTGAGCACTGCATTCACCATATTGACAAAGTGGATGCAAAAATAAACCGATTATAGCGACATACAGGTTTATTTTACTTTTAATATTTTGCATATGTATATCGTTTTATACTTAACAACATCATATTAATTAATATGTTCATGTTTTTTGTTTTCAAAGATGAATTAGAGAATCCAGTATTTTTTCGGCTGCTTTTCCATCTCCAAAGAAACTTTTCTGAACCCCTGTTAGAGGTAGTATAATTTTATCAAGAATTTTTTGCTTATTGCAGCCAGCTATATAATTCCATCCATCTTCAAGTGTTTCAATCCATTCAGTTTCTTCCCTGAGGGTGACACATGGCTTTTTAAGAAAGAACGCTTCTTTTTGCAGACCACCACTGTCAGTAAGTACCTTATAACAGTTATCAAGCAAGGTAATCATTTCAAGATAACCAACAGGAGGTATAAGCTTGACATTTGACCTGTAGGATACTTCATCCATCATTTTTAAGGTTCTGGGATGCAAGGGAACAATAACTGGCAAATCGAGTTCTGAAAAAGCCAGAAAAATAGATTGCAGGTTCTTAAAGTTGTCAGTATTTTCCTGTCTGTGAATAGTAGCCAGGTAATATTTCCCCGGGACTACATTAATAATATCTTCAACTTTAAACATCTTACGTGCAATATCTTTATAATATAAAATGGAATCAAACATAACATCACCGGATAAAATTGACCTTTCAGACAAACCTTCCCTGGCAAGTAGATCCAAAGCATTTTTTGTAGGTGCAAAAAGTCTGTTAGATATATGATCTGTTGAAATCCGGTTAATTTCTTCGGGCATAGCACGGTTAAAACTACGAAGGCCAGCTTCCACATGAGCTACAGGGATATTTAATTTAGCGGCAGCCAAGGCACCGGCCAGGGTAGAATTGGTATCACCATATACCAATACCCAGTCAGGAGCATTGGTAATCAGCACTTTTTCTATACCTTCAAGCATTTTGCCTGTCTGCATTCCATGTGGGCCGGAGCCTACTTCAAGATTGATATCCGGAGCAGGGATGTCAAGTTCTTTAAAAAATATCTGGGACATATTTATATCATAATGTTGTCCTGTATGAATTATAAACTCAGTAACATCATTCCTGCCCCTTATTACCCTGCTGATAGTAGCAGCTTTAATGAATTGTGGCCGAGCACCAATAATTGTAACAAATTTTATCATACTAGTATCTGATTAACCATTTATATCTTCTTGCACTGTCTCCCAGTTTATAAACAATATTCAGTTCATGAGACCCAATTGTATGTGTTTGGATTGCTGTCAATGTATAATCAAAATTATAATTAAAATACAATCTTTCCCATTTTAATCCAATTTGCATTGCAATTGCTGAACCAGTCCGGTAAACCAGACCAAAGTAATAGTACTGGTTATAATATTCCCTTACCTGAAGGTTAGCCTGAACGACTGTGTTTTCTGTTCCTTGTATTAGAATAGAAGGTTCGAAGGAGAACATTTCATCTTTATGGAATCTTTGTCCTCCCATTATGTAATAAGTCCTGTTGATACGGTAATCATAGGATGAGGATCCTATTCTTAAAGGAGTTTGAAACAGGTTGGCAATGGAAAATCCATAAAATGAATCATAAGAAAGCAGGTAAATACCTGCTGTAGCATCCGGTAAAAGTACTTTATTGGCAAATCCTGAATAATATAAAGGGTCAGTTTGTTTAAATGAATTAGAAAACTGGTCTGTTGAAATACTAAACTGAAAAGTGTTAACACCTAAACCAAAAGATAATTGCCTGTTATTTATAAATACATGGTATGCATATGAAAATTGGGCACCAGTTCTTTGGATTAAACCATTCTGATCATTAAATATATATATTCCAAGGCCAACTCTCCCGCTATGACTTTCCAAACCTCTTTCCTGAGTTAATGGGTTAATTGTAACCCTTGTATCCTCTCTTAAGATTCTCCATTGTACACCTGCAACATCCGTTTGTGGTGAATTAGGCAACCCGGCCCATTGGTCCCGGCTTGATATTCCAATAGCTGTATATCCTTCACTGCCTGCCATAGCAGGGTTTATGTAAAATCCATTCATAATATAATCACTATATAAAGGAAGTTGCTGAGCATTAAGGGTATATAAAAGAATCAGTGTTGCAGATAAGCTTATAAATTTTTTTTTGTTAATCAGCATGCAAGGATAAAAAAGTTTTTTTAAGTATACTGGCAAAGAGCAAATAATTATTTTACTATGGTAACATTCCCGCATAAAGTACCTTCTCCGCTTTTAAGGGTTATAATATAGTAATATGAATCAATTGGTAGTGGATTTCCATTATATGTTCCATTCCAGGGATTTGGATATCCGGGTTCCGATCTGAATAATAGAGTGCCCCACCTTGAATAAATTTCAACGATTAAATTAGGATACAATTCCTGAATTGATAATGGCGAATTCGGATCACCGGCAGTTATTACCCAGGTGTCATTTATTCCGTCCCCATTAGGAGAAAATACATTAGGAATGTTCAGGCATAAAGCCAGTTGAGGTGTTAGCTTGATTGTGTCCTCATGAGGGCAGTTTTTTGTAGCATCATCTATCGTACATATGTAAAGTCCAACGCCTAAACCTGTTGTTGTAAAGTCAAAATTTTCACCGTTTTTTGTCCAGGAGTATGTATATCCGGGAACACCACCGCTAACATCCAGGCTAATGTCACCATCACCGGCGTCAGGACAAAATGGTTGTTTAATTTTGTTTTCTACAATAATAGGTGGTGGTTGTGTTATTGAATCACTTTCTATTGTATCACATGAATTCGCATCTGTAAGAGTAAGTATGTATAATCCGGCAGTAAGATGAGTTATGGATTCAGTGTTTTCCTGGTTCGACCAGCTGTAACTATAAGGTTGTGTTCCTCCTGAAGCATTCACTGTTATTGAGCCTGTAGCTTTACCGGCACAATCAATATCAACCGGCGATAAATTCACCCGCAATGGTCTTGGTTGTGATAATGTTACAGATGTGTCTCCTTTACAACCATAACTGTCAGACACTTTTACATAGTATTTATTGGCTTTGGCATTAGTTAGTGTGTCCATAGTACTAATTACCACACTATCATTATAATAGTACCATTGATAGGAATAGGGTGCCGTTCCTCCTAAATTAATTGTACTAATGTAACCATTTGAAGATCCATAACAAGATACGTTTACTCCATTATAATTACTTGGAACTGCAGTAACGTTTATTGAATTTCTGGCAGTGATAACCGGAAAGGAAGTGTCAGATTTGCAGTTATAATAGTCATTTACTAGTACTTCGTATGAACTTGCCGGAATAGCAGTCAGAGAACTATCGTTATTGTCCTGCGTCAATAAGACACCATTCTGGTACCACCTATAGGAATAAGGCCTGGTTCCTCCGGTAACGATCGCTGTTATCATGCCATCATCCTTACTTTTCAAACAGCTGACATTTACGGATTTTATATTTAATTTTAATGTATCAGGCTGGGTTATGACAAATGAATCCACTGCTGAACATTTATTTGAATCTGTGACATTAACATAATAGGTTCCAATTTTTAAACTGTCAATTCCCGGGAGGTCAGTTATATGAAAATGACTGCCGTTATATGTATACCAATGATAATCATATCCGTGACTTTCAGGAACCCCTCCATAAACATTCACATCGATTTTACCATCCGAATCGTTAACACAATGCAATACTGGCATGTAATATATACCGGGATTAATTACTAATTGTGGTGGTGTATTTAATTTAAAGGTATCTGGAGGAACAGAACAGTTATTTTCATTATATGAAACATTTGCATAATAAGTCCCTGCCGTAAGGTTAGCCTGAACACTATCACCCTGAAGAATACCGCTACCATTTTCAGTAGTCCAGTAATATGAGAATTTACCACCAAATCCGCCAGTTGAATTTAATTTTATTTCCCCGTTGTTTCCATTGTAGCATTGAATATTATATCCATTGTAATTTGATATAAATGAAGCATGCACAATAACTGGTGGGGGTTGGTTAAGTTTAAAACTAGTATCGGCAACACAATTATAATAATCCTTTACTACAAGGTTATAAATGCCTTCCGTCAGAGAATCCTGATTAGAAAGTGTATTTAAAGTATCCAATCCGGAACCATTTATTTCACTCCAATAGTAAAAATAGTTATTATTCCCCCCAGTTACTTTTAAGATATGAATTTGTCCGTTATTTCCTCCATAACATTGCACATTATAATTTCCCTGATCATAGTGGGAGAGAGATGCAGAAGTTATTTCCACCGGGTTTGGCTGCTTAAGAACTGTTGTATCGTATTGATAAACAGTGCATTCAGTCGATTTTTTTACTCCGCAAAAAATGTATTGACCAGCTTTTAATCCGCTTAATGTGTCCACTTCCTGCGTATTTGTCGGCACATAATAGTGTTTTGAACTATCAGGGAAAATAACGAATAACGAATCCAGCTTTCCTTTTAAATCACCTGTCGGGACATAGGATAATGCTCCGTCACTTAAACCATAACACCTGATTTCATAAATATTGTTCGTCTCATTATAGCGATATTTATTAACTGAGTTAACATACATCATCCAATTGTCATTTTCTAATATTGTATACTGGGATTTAAATATACAGCCATTGTCATCCGTAATATTTACGTCATAAGTACCGGGTAATTCAATGGTAATTGAATCATCCGTTGAGACTTCCTGTTTGGTTGCATTATTTGTCCATAAATAATTATATGGAGAGGTTCCTCCACTGATTGACTTTATATTTATTGAGCCTTTGTGATCTATTGAACAGTATAAATTATGAGAAATGACATCCGGCGTTATAGGCAGAGGTGAAAGAACAGTATCAATTTTAGTTGTAAAACACCCCAGTATATCCGTTACCTTAACACTATAGACACCTGCACCAATTTTATAAATTGAATCCTGTGTACTTAATTGGGTACTTCCTTTATCCCAGGAATAAGTATAACCTTTGGAATGCAGACCACCCAGGGGGTGGCCAACAATTCCTATATCACCATTGGTTGAATCAGCACATGAAACATTCCAGTTTCCATTGTACTTTTTACTATATAAAGAGTAAGTAATTTCAGGGACAATTTTTATGGATACATTGACAGGTATACCGTTTGTGCAGGATGACCCGTTATTTACATTATCTATCCTGGGAATAAAAGTATAAGTTACAGTTTGGATCGAGTCTGAAATATTTACAAGGTTTTGAGGCAGATTGGAAACAGGGTAAGTCATATTAGCCGCTACACCTTTGACTTTTGTAGAATCATAAATTGCAGACAGAGTATAGTCAACGCTTCCAATTACACGTGTATTGGGAGTATTTATAACTAAATCAGTGCCCTGGTTGTAACAAATTGTATCAAGTGATTTTGACAAACCTTTTGATAGTACAACATTTAGACGGGGAGTAGGGTTAACATAAATAGTTATTGCGGTATCTTTTCCCTGACAATTTAGTGGGCCTCCTTTGTAATTTAAGATTGGTGTAAATGTATATTTAACTGTTTGCAGGTTAAGGCTTTTATTGTTTAGGGTATTGGATAAATCCGACAAGGGAAATCCACTACCTGAAGATGAGTATCCTGTAATACTATCTGAAGGGTCAGTTACCAGGTTATATAACAAATATCCCATTGGAGCAGAAGTTGGCGTGGTAATATCAAATGTTATAGTTTGTTGATTACAAATTATATTATCAACGGTAATATTTATTTGTGGGGTAGGCTGAACGACAATATTAAAGGTTTTGAAGGTCCGGGACAGGTGTCCCCTGCGAAAGCAAAATGAGGAGTAACAATAAAAATAGCAGAATCAGGTGATGAACCGGTATTTATAGCAATAAAGGAAGGTATGTTACCAGAACCTGAGGCAGCAAGAAAATCCAATGGAAGTATTGCTGTTAGTCCAGGTATAAAAAGTGGTACCTCCAGTGTTAGTTGTAGAGAAAGTAACAACAGAGGTATTGAGATCGTTGCAAACTATCTGGTCTCCAGGTTGGGTTACCTTAGCAGTAGGGTTCACCACTATTTTGAAAGTTTTAGAAGGACCGGGACAGGTGTCCCCTTCGAAGCCAAAGAAAGGAGTGACCGTGATAATGGCAGAGTCAGGTGAAGATCCGGTATTAACAGCATTAAAGGAAGGTATGTTCCCTTTACCTGAAGCGGCAAGGCCAATAGTTGCATTGTTGTTAGTCCATGTATAAGTAGTTGTGCCCTTAGTGTTAGCAGTAACAAAAGTAACAGCTAAGGTAGGGCTGCCGTTGCACACTACCTGGCTGGAAGGCTGGTTTACCTGGGCAGTGGGGTTCACCACTATTTTGAAAGTTTTGGCAGGACCGGGACAGGTGTCCCCTTCGAAGCCAAAGAAAGGAGTGACCGTGATAATGGCAGAGTCAGGTGAAGAGCCGGTATTAACAGCATTAAAAGAAGGTATGTTCCCTTTACCTGAAGCGGCAAGGCCAATAGTTGCATTGTTGTTAGTCCATGTATAAGTAGTTGTGCCCTTAGTGTTAGCAGTAACAAAAGTAACAGCTAAGGTAGGGCTGCCGTTGCACACTACCTGGCTGGAAGGCTGGTTTACCTGGGCAGTGGGGTTCACCACTATTTTGAAAGTTTTGGCAGGACCGGGACAGGTGTCCCCTTCGAAGCCAAAGAAAGGAGTGACCGTGATAATGGCAGAGTCAGGTGAAGATCCGGTATTAACAGCATTAAAGGAAGGTATGTTTCCTTTACCTGAAGCGGCAAGGCCAATAGTTGCATTGTTGTTAGTCCATGTATAAGTAGTTGTGCCCTTAGTGTTAGCAGTAACAAAAGTAACAGCAGAGGTAGGGCTGCCGTTGCACACTACCTGGCTGGAAGGCTGGTTTACCTGGGCAGTGGGGTTCACCACTATTTTGAAAGTTTTGGCAGGACCGGGACAGGTGTCCCCTTCGAAGCCAAAGAAAGGAGTGACCGTGATAATGGCAGAGTCAGGTGAAGATCCGGTATTAACAGCATTAAAGGAAGGTATGTTTCCTTTACCTGAAGCGGCAAGGCCAATAGTTGCATTGTTGTTAGTCCATGTATAAGTAGTTGTGCCCTTAGTGTTAGCAGTAACAAAAGTAACAGCAGAGGTAGGGCTGCCGTTGCACACTACCTGGCTGGAAGGCTGGTTTACCTGGGCAGTGGGGTTCACCACTATTTTGAAAGTTTTGGCAGGACCGGGACAGGTGTCCCCTTCGAAGCCAAAGAAAGGAGTGACCGTGATAATGGCAGAGTCAGGTGAAGATCCGGTATTAACAGCATTAAAGGAAGGTATGTTCCCTTTACCTGAAGCGGCAAGGCCAATAGTTGCATTGTTGTTAGTCCATGTATAAGTAGTTGTGCCCTTAGTGTTAGCAGTAACAAAAGTAACAGCAGAGGTAGGGCTGCCGTTGCACACTACCTGGCTGGAAGGCTGGTTTACCTGGGCAGTGGGGTTCACCACTATTTTGAAAGTTTTAGAAGGACCGGGACAGGTGTCCCCTTCGAAGCCAAAGAAAGGAGTGACCGTGATAATGGCAGAGTCAGGTGAAGATCCGGTATTAACAGCATTAAAAGAAGGTATGTTCCCTTTACCTGAAGCGGCAAGGCCAATAGTTGCATTGTTGTTAGTCCATGTATAAGTAGTTGTGCCCTTAGTGTTAGCAGTAACAAAAGTAACAGCAGAGGTAGGGCTGCCGTTGCACACTACCTGGCTGGAAGGCTGGTTTACCTGGGCAGTGGGGTTCACCACTATTTTGAAAGTTTTAGAAGGACCGGGACAGGTGTCCCCTTCGAAGCCAAAGAAAGGAGTGACCGTGATAATGGCAGAGTCAGGTGAAGATCCGGTATTAACAGCATTAAAGGAAGGTATGTTCCCTTTACCTGAAGCGGCAAGGCCAATAGTTGCATTGTTGTTAGTCCATGTATAAGTAGTTGTGCCCTTAGTGTTAGCAGTAACAAAAGTAACAGCAGAGGTAGGGCTGCCGTTGCACACTACCTGGCTGGAAGGCTGGTTTACCTGGGCAGTGGGGTTCACCACTATTTTGAAAGTTTTGGCAGGACCGGGACAGGTGTCCCCTTCGAAGCCAAAGAAAGGAGTGACCGTGATAATGGCAGAGTCAGGTGAAGATCCGGTATTAACAGCATTAAAGGAAGGTATGTTTCCTTTACCTGAAGCGGCAAGGCCAATAGTTGCATTGTTGTTAGTCCATGTATAAGTAGTTGTGCCCTTAGTGTTAGCAGTAACAAAAGTAACAGCAGAGGTAGGGCTGCCGTTGCACACTACCTGGCTGGAAGGCTGGTTTACCTGGGCAGTGGGGTTCACCACTATTTTGAAAGTTTTAGAAGGACCGGGACAGGTGTCCCCTTCGAAGCCAAAGAAAGGAGTGACCGTGATAATGGCAGAGTCAGGTGAAGATCCGGTGTTAACAGCATTAAAAGAAGGTATGTTCCCTTTACCTGAAGCGGCAAGGCCATTAGTTGCATTGTTGTTAGTCCATGTATAAGTAGTTGTGCCCTTAGTGTTAGCAGTAACAAAAGTAACAGCAGAGGTAGGGCTGCCGTTGCACACTACCTGGCTGGAAGGCTGGTTTACCTGGGCAGTGGGGTTCACCACTATTTTGAAAGTTTTGGCAGGACCGGGACAGGTGTCCCCTTCGAAGCCAAAGAAAGGAGTGACCGTGATAATGGCAGAGTCAGGTGAAGATCCGGTATTAACAGCATTAAAAGAAGGTATGTTCCCTTTACCTGAAGCGGCAAGGCCAATAGTTGCATTGTTGTTAGTCCATGTATAAGTAGTTGTGCCCTTAGTGTTAGCAGTAACAAAAGTAACAGCTAAGGTAGGGCTGCCGTTGCACACTACCTGGCTGGAAGGCTGGTTCACCTGGGCAGTGGGGTTCACTGTAACCACCACCACCTGGGAGGGACCATTGGCACAACCTGTAGAGCTAACAGGGACAATAGTATATGTAACCGTCTGAGGGGCATTCGAAGGGTTGTTTAAAACATCAGCAATAACAGCGCCATCAGGCAAGCCGTTTACAGGAGTTGTGAAACCCGTGATGCCACCTGTAGCTGTCACGGTATAGTTAAATGTTATGCTTCCTGAGGTGAAGGTACTGGGGCTGTTAAGGGTAATATTAGTTTTCTGGTTATTGCAGATTATTTGGGATAATGTACTGAGTACCACTTGTGGAGTAGGTTCAACATAGACTTTAAAATCCTTTGAACTTCCAATACAACCTGTTGGAGCCGGACCAGCAGGTTGTACATTATATATTACAGAATCATAGTGATTAAATGTAGGAGGTAGAGTAAGTTGTTGTGAAATTATATTTACCGAGCCACTGGTTGCTCCAAAAGATCCACCATACAAAACTGTCCATGAAAAATTAGTACCATTTACATTACTATGTAAAGAAATATTCGTAGTAGAACCATTACAGATAGTATCTAATAACTGACTATTAGTTATTGTTGGTATTGGGTTTATGGTCCAGGAAGCAAGAGTGACCCAGCTGGTGCCGGAGCAACCGGCACCTGTTGTGCAGCCCTCACGCTGGCCTTGTATAACCACGGAAGTATGTCCGGTAGTATTTAAATCTGAAGCTGGGATGTAAGTGTTCCAGGCTCCACCGTCGAATTGGTACTGGTAAGCATCGCTGCAACCAACACCTCCGGAACCTGGATTAAAGGTAGCGTTCACCAAGGTACCGTCGCATACTGCAGGCAGGTTTGGAGAAATAGTATTAATTGTAGGACCAGTAGGCTGAGGGTTTACGGTCCAGGAAACAAGAGTGACCCAGCTGGTGCCGGAGCAACCGGCACCAGCTGTGCAGCCCTCACGCTGGCCTTGTATAACCACGGAAGTATGTCCGGTAGTATTTAAATCTGAAGCTGGGATGTAAGTGTTCCATGCTCCACCGTCGAATTGGTACTGGTAAGCATCGCTGCAACCAACACCTCCGGAACCTGGATTAAAGGTAGCGTTCACCAAGGTACCGTCGCATACTGCAGGCAGGTTTGGAGAAATAGTATTAATTGTAGGACCAGTAGGCTGAGGGTTTACGGTCCAGGAAGCAAGAGTGACCCAGCTGGTGCCGGAGCAACCGGCACCTGTTGTGCAGCCCTCACGCTGGCCTTGTATAACCACGGAAGTATGTCCGGTAGTATTTAAATCTGAACCTGGGATGTAAGTGTTCCAGGCTCCACCGTCGAATTGGTACTGGTAAGCATCGCTGCAACCAACACCTCCGGAACCTGGATTAAAGGTAGCGTTCACCAAGGTACCGTCGCATACTGCAGGCAGGTTTGGAGAAATAGTATTAATTGTAGGACCAGTAGGCTGAGGGTTTACGGTCCAGGAAACAAGAGTGACCCAGCTGGTGCCGGAGCAACCGGCACCAGCTGTGCAGCCCTCACGCTGGCCTTGTATAACCACGGAAGTATGTCCGGTAGTATTTAAATCTGAAGCTGGGATGTAAGTGTTCCATGCTCCACCGTCGAATTGGTACTGGTAAGCATCGCTGCAACCAACACCTCCGGAACCTGGATTAAAGGTAGCGTTCACCAAGGTACCGTCGCATACTGCAGGCAGGTTTGGAGAAATAGTATTAATTGTAGGACCAGTAGGCTGAGGGTTTACGGTCCAGGAAGCAAGAGTGACCCAGCTGGTGCCGGAGCAACCGGCACCTGTTGTGCAGCCCTCACGCTGGCCTTGTATAACCACGGAAGTATGTCCGGTAGTATTTAAATCTGAAGCTGGGATGTAAGTGTTCCAGGCTCCACCGTCGAATTGGTACTGGTAAGCATCGCTGCAACCAACACCTCCGGAACCTGGATTAAAGGTAGCGTTCACCAAGGTACCGTCGCATACTGCAGGCAGGTTTGGAGAAATAGTATTAATTGTAGGACCAGTAGGCTGAGGGTTTACGGTCCAGGAAACAAGAGTGACCCAGCTGGTGCCGGAGCAACCGGCACCAGCTGTGCAGCCCTCACGCTGGCCTTGTATAACCACGGAAGTATGTCCGGTAGTATTTAAATCTGAAGCTGGGATGTAAGTGTTCCAGGCTCCACCGTCGAATTGGTACTGGTAAGCATCGCTGCAACCAACACCTCCGGAACCTGGATTAAAGGTAGCGTTCACCAAGGTACCGTCGCATACTGCAGGCAGGTTTGGAGAAATAGTATTAATTGTAGGACCAGTAGGCTGAGGGTTTACGGTCCAGGAAACAAGAGTGACCCAGCTGGTGCCGGAGCAACCGGCACCTGTTGTGCAGCCCTCACGCTGGCCTTGTATAACCACGGAAGTATGTCCGGTAGTATTTAAATCTGAAGCTGGGATGTAAGTGTTCCAGGCTCCACCGTCGAATTGGTACTGGTAAGCATCGCTGCAACCAACACCTCCGGAACCTGGATTAAAGGTAGCGTTCACCAAGGTACCGTCGCATACTGCAGGCAGGTTTGGAGAAATAGTATTAATTGTAGGACCAGTAGGCTGAGGGTTTACGGTCCAGGAAGCAAGAGTGACCCAGCTGGTGCCGGAGCAACCGGCACCTGTTGTGCAGCCCTCACGCTGGCCTTGTATAACCACGGAAGTATGTCCGGTAGTATTTAAATCTGAAGCTGGGATGTAAGTGTTCCATGCTCCACCGTCGAATTGGTACTGGTAAGCATCGCTGCAACCAACACCTCCGGAACCTGGATTAAAGGTAGCGTTCACCAAGGTACCGTCGCATACTGCAGGCAGGTTTGGAGAAATAGTATTAATTGTAGGACCAGTAGGCTGAGGGTTTACGGTCCAGGAAGCAAGAGTGACCCAGCTGGTGCCGGAGCAACCGGCACCTGTTGTGCAGCCCTCACGCTGGCCTTGTATAACCACGGAAGTATGTCCGGTAGTATTTAAATCTGAAGCTGGGATGTAAGTGTTCCATGCTCCACCGTCGAATTGGTACTGGTAAGCATCGCTGCAACCAACACCTCCGGAACCTGGATTAAAGGTAGCGTTCACCAAGGTACCGTCGCATACTGCAGGCAGGTTTGGAGAAATAGTATTAATTGTAGGACCAGTAGGCTGAGGGTTTACGGTCCAGGAAGCAAGAGTGACCCAGCTGGTGCCGGAGCAACCGGCACCTGTTGTGCAGCCCTCACGCTGGCCTTGTATAACCACGGAAGTATGTCCGGTAGTATTTAAATCTGAAGCTGGGATGTAAGTGTTCCAGGCTCCACCGTCGAATTGGTACTGGTAAGCATCGCTGCAACCAACACCTCCGGAACCTGGATTAAAGGTAGCGTTCACCAAGGTACCGTCGCATACTGCAGGCAGGTTTGGAGAAATAGTATTAATTGTAGGACCAGTAGGCTGAGGGTTTACGGTCCAGGAAACAAGAGTGACCCAGCTGGTGCCGGAGCAACCGGCACCAGCTGTGCAGCCCTCACGCTGGCCTTGTATAACCACGGAAGTATGTCCGGTAGTATTTAAATCTGAAGCTGGGATGTAAGTGTTCCAGGCTCCACCGTCGAATTGGTACTGGTAAGCATCGCTGCAACCAACACCTCCGGAACCTGGATTAAAGGTAGCGTTCACCAAGGTACCGTCGCATACTGCAGGCAGGTTTGGAGAAATAGTATTAATTGTAGGACCAGTAGGCTGAGGGTTTACGGTCCAGGAAACAAGAGTGACCCAGCTGGTGCCGGAGCAACCGGCACCTGTTGTGCAGCCCTCACGCTGGCCTTGTATAACCACGGAAGTATGTCCGGTAGTATTTAAATCTGAAGCTGGGATGTAAGTGTTCCAGGCTCCACCGTCGAATTGGTACTGGTAAGCATCGCTGCAACCAACACCTCCGGAACCTGGATTAAAGGTAGCGTTCACCAAGGTACCGTCGCATACTGCAGGCAGGTTTGGAGAAATAGTATTAATTGTAGGACCAGTAGGCTGAGGGTTTACGGTCCAGGAAACAAGAGTGACCCAGCTGGTGCCGGAGCAACCGGCACCAGCTGTGCAGCCCTCACGCTGGCCTTGTATAACCACGGAAGTATGTCCGGTAGTATTTAAATCTGAAGCTGGGATGTAAGTGTTCCATGCTCCACCGTCGAATTGGTACTGGTAAGCATCGCTGCAACCAACACCTCCGGAACCTGGATTAAAGGTAGCGTTCACCAAGGTACCGTCGCATACTGCAGGCAGGTTTGGAGAAATAGTATTAATTGTAGGACCAGTAGGCTGAGGGTTTATGGTCCAGGAAGCAAGAGTGACCCAGCTGGTGCCGGAGCAACCGGCACCTGTTGTGCAGCCCTCACGCTGGCCTTGTATAACCACGGAAGTATGTCCGGTAGTATTTAAATCTGAACCTGGGGTGTAAGTGTTCCATGCTCCACCGTCGAATTGGTACTGGTAAGCATCGCTGCAACCAACACCTCCGGAACCTGGATTAAAGGTAGCGTTCACCAAGGTACCGTCGCATACTGCAGGCAGGTTTGGAGAAATAGTATTAATTGTAGGACCAGTAGGCTGAGGGTTTACGGTCCAGGAAACAAGAGTGACCCAGCTGGTGCCGGAGCAACCGGCACCAGCTGTGCAGCCCTCACGCTGGCCTTGTATAACCACGGAAGTATGTCCGGTAGTATTTAAATCTGAAGCTGGGATGTAAGTGTTCCATGCTCCACCGTCGAATTGGTACTGGTAAGCATCGCTGCAACCAACACCTCCGGAACCTGGATTAAAGGTAGCGTTCACCAAGGTACCGTCGCATACTGCAGGCAGGTTTGGAGAAATAGTATTAATTGTAGGACCAGTAGGCTGAGGGTTTACGGTCCAGGAAACAAGAGTGACCCAGCTGGTACCGGAGCAACCGGCACCAGCTGTGCAGCCCTCACGCTGGCCTTGTATAACCACGGAAGTATGTCCGGTAGTATTTAAATCTGAAGCTGGGATGTAAGTGTTCCATGCTCCACCGTCGAATTGGTACTGGTAAGCATCGCTGCAACCAACACCTCCGGAACCTGGATTAAAGGTAGCGTTCACCAAGGTACCGTCGCATACTGCAGGCAGGTTTGGAGAAATAGTATT
>CAVYAE010000088.1:0-4254 GCA_963766305.1 uncultured Bacteroidota bacterium | reverse complement strand
AACGTTGACAATAAAAATTGCAGTATCAGTGAAAAAAATGGAATCATTATTGGTATTAATTATTTTACAAAAGTAATGCCCTGAATCAGAAGAAGTAACATTTGAAAATTTAAGTGTATCATGTTGTGAACCAACTTTATTTGAAGTATCATTTTTGTACCATTGGAAATTATAAGTGCCAACCTGTGATAAGGAACAAAAAAATGATGTATCCGTGACCCCGGTACAAATACTAACTTTCGGGTTTAATATTGTGGCAGTAATTTTTTGACCTAATGAATTTGTAGTTATAATTAAAAAAATTAACCCAGCATAAAAACTATAAAAGGAAGACTTTTTAAAAAGCAGACCTCTACCATGACATTTAAAAGCCATCAAAAAATTTGAATAATATTTTTTTGCAAAAAATGCCATTATTCTTATCAGATTATAAATAATAAGCGAGATATTTATTAAAAACTTAAAATTATTTGGTTTTATTATCTACCGCGCAACCTTCTTCAATGCTAAACAAAGTAAAAATAATAATTCCAGTTCAGCTTTTACGATTTTAATTCCAAAAGGTTTGTTATTTAATTATTTAATAACATATTAATAACTTCTCAGTTTTATATTTTACTAAATATTGTGTAATATTGTTCTTTAGTAATTAAATATCTATAAATGAAGAGAGTTCCATTGTTACTGATAGTTTTGATCATGGGTTCTGCAATAAGCAGGGCAGATGAAGGGATGTGGTTGCTGAACCTGATCAACGATCTCAATATAAATCATATGCATGAAATGGGCTGTAAATTGTCTGCAGATGACATATACGATATAAATAAATCCAGTTTAAAAGATGCAGTCGTGATGTTTGGCACTGGTTGTACAGGGGAGATTGTTTCTGAACAGGGCCTTTTATTTACAAATCATCATTGCGGATATGACGCTATTCAGTATTTTTCTTCAGTTTCACACGATTACCTTACAGATGGGTATTGGGCATATACAAGGGATAAGGAACTGCCAGTGCCTGATCTGACAGTTACCTCCCTGGTAAGTATCGAAGATGTCACTTCAAAAATAGCAGGTCAGTTAAATAATAATATAGCCGAAGAATCAGGGATTCCACAATAAAAAAAATTTCCGGGCAACTTGAGGACAAAGCTACGGTTGGAACACCTTATAAGGCCAAAGTTGCAGATTTTTACGGAGGAAATAATTTTTATCTTTTTGTATATATTGAATATAAAGATGTCAGATTAGTGGGTGCACCCCCTTCATCTATCGGAAAGTTCGGAGGTGAAACTGACAACTGGATGTGGCCTCGTCAGACAGGGGATTTTAGTATTTTCAGGGTATATACTGATTCTTCGGGTAACCCGGCTCCTTACTCCAAATCGAACATTCCTCTGAAACCTAAAAGACACCTGACAATTTCCCTTAAAGGTGCAGAAAAAAATGATTTACGATGATAATGGGTTATCCGGGAAATACTGATCGCTATATGACTTCTTATGGTATTAAGGAATTGTTGGAAAATGATAATCCCAACAGGATAAAAATAAGAGGTATACGGCAGCAGATATTGATGAATGATATGATAGGAGATCCTTCAGTAAGGATAGAATATGCTGATAAGTACGATAAATCATCAAATGATTGGAAATATTATATTGGAGAAGATAAAGGACTTGTGAAACAAAATGTATTGCAGAAAAAAAGAAAAGAAGAAGAAATATTTACTCAATGGGTTAATTCCAGCCCTGAAAGAATTTTAAAATATGGGCATTGTTTAGATAACATAAACGATGCAATTGCCGAGCAGAAGGATTATCATCAGGCATTGGTATTTACTGAAGACGCTTTGTTTAGCATAGATGCATTAATGCTACCCTGGCAATTTCTTGACCTGTACCAGGATCTGAAATCAAAAGAATCAACATCCACCGGAGAAATGGTGGAAACTTACAAAAATAAAACAGAAACTTTTTTTAAGGATTATAATTTTAAAACTGATAAAAAAGTTGCTTCTGCTATGTTTCGTCTGTATAATGAAAATGTAAACAAGGATTTACATCCCGACTTTTTGAAAAAAATCCAGTCAGAATTTAAAGGTGATTACGATAAATACGTGGATTTCCTGTATTCAAAAACAATGTTTACTGATAAACAAAAGTTACTTCAATTTATTAACAAGCCATCATTAAAGTTATTGGAAAATGATCCCATGTTTAAGGCAAGTTTATCAATAGGAAATAGTTATTATAATATTTATGGAATTATTAACGGTTATATTGAAAAATTAAACAGGGGAAACCGCGAGTATATAGCAGGTACACTGGAAATGAAAAAGGATGTAATAAACTATCCCGATGCTAATTCCACTATGAGATTGACATATGGTAAGGTTAGTGATTATTATCCCCGTGATGGAGTGCACTATAATTATTATACCACTTTAAAAGGAGTGATTGAAAAAGAGGATCCTAAGATTTTAGATTTTATTGTACCACAAAAACTGAAGGATTTGTATAATAATAACAATTATGGTAAATATGGGAGGGATGGCGAATTACATCTTTGCTTTACAACTGATAATGATATAACAGGGGGAAATTCAGGGAGTCCTGTTTTGAATGCTGAAGGTGAACTAATTGGACTGGCCTTTGATGGAAATTGGGAAGCAATGGCAAGTGATATAAATTATGAACCTGAAATTCAAAAAACTATTTGTGTTGATATAAGGTATGTATTATTTATAATTGATAAATATGCAGGTGCTGAAAATATAATAAATGAGCTGGATATAAAGCAATAAATACTAATTCCCTTTACTAATTAACCAATATCCAAATGGCAGGACAAATAAACGTATATACAGATGGTTCTTCCAGAGGAAATCCGGGACCAGGAGGATATGGAATTGTATTATTATCAGGAGAATATAGAAAAGAGTTATCTCAGGGATATAAATTTACAACTAATAACAGGATGGAACTTATGGCAGTTATAGTTGCACTGGAAAGTCTGAAAATAAAATCTTCTGATGTAAACGTTTATTCTGATTCCAGGTATGTAGTTGATTCAGTAGAAAACGGCTGGGTATTTGGTTGGGAAAAAAAATTTTTCAGAGGTAAAAAAAATTCTGATTTGTGGAAAAGGTTTTTAGTTATTTACAGACAACATAGTGTAAGGTTTATTTGGGTAAAAGGCCACCAGGACAATCCTGAAAATAATCGCTGTGATGAATTGGCAACGTAATGCCTCTCTTAGTGGAAATTTGATAATTGATTCAGGCTTTGTGAATGAAAATACCGATTAAGTCAATCAAATCTATATTAATGTAATTTATAATTTATTAGAAGATTTAGATTTTTTTTATTAACTTACTGTTGTTATTATGATCTGAGGCAATCAATATGATAGAACAAAATAAGTTAATAGAATTTAAGGGAATTCTTACTTTCGATATTATTGCCGGTTTAATAAATGAATTGAAGATTAAAATGGATGAATATCAGGAAAATGTTAATATTTATAAAAGAATATTGACTATTATGGTTGAAACTCTTGAAAATATCTGTAAATATGCAATATTTCAATATGATAACAATGGCATAAAAACAGATGTTCCGTCAGAATTTTCATTAGTTAAGAATGATGACAAATATATACTCACCACTGGTAACCTGATTAAATTAGAAGATCAACAAAATATTAACGATAGAATTAATATGATTAACCACTTAGATTCATCAGGTATCAGAAAACTTTACAGGAAAATAATATCTGATGGAAAATTTAACAGTGAAGGTGGGGCAGGGCTTGGCTTTATAGAAATGGCTAAATCCAGTCAGGGGAAAATAAATCATAATTTCAAACATGTTAATAATGATAATGTATTCTTTACCATAAATTTGGAAATAACAAAATAAAAATATGGATAATTTAGAAATAAAAGAAACTGAATTTACACCCAGGATAATGTTTAATCCCCAGGAGAATATTTTGGAATTTGATGGAGTGTCGCGTCCGGAAAATGTTGCCTTATTTTATAACCCTGTTATTGATTGGATTACTACTTATGAATCAGAATTATATAAGAATCATGTTTCTGGTGGGAAAAAAGGTACCCTGGATGTGATTTTTAAATTTTCATATTTTAACTTAGCATCATCAAAAATGATTTATTCCATCTTAGAATCATTGTCCAGAATTAAACTTATGGGATATAATTTAAACATAAACTGGCATTGCGAGAATGGAGAC
>CAVYAE010000087.1:0-28536 GCA_963766305.1 uncultured Bacteroidota bacterium | reverse complement strand
TTTCATTTGGATTATTGTTTTTTTGGTTAAAATGTATATTAAATTAATGAAGTTTTCAAATAATTATATTTTAATTTTCATTTGTTTTTTTTTCATTCCCTTAAGCTTTTCCTGCAGGGCAAACATCTCATCGCGTAACCTGGCAGCTTCCATAAATTCCAAATCCTTTGCTGCCTTTTGCATGGTTTTTTTTGTTTTCTCAATTGCCTTTTCCAGGGCTTCCCTGCTCATATAACGGACTACCGGATCTGCGGCTATATCTATTTTTTCACTTTCCGTATAATAATTAACCTTATTCGCAGGTGCTTTTTCATATTTATCACCCATTATGGAAGTAAGGGCTTTCTGAATTTGTTTGGGCGTGATGTTATTTTCCTGGTTGTAGCGTAACTGTTTTTCCCTGCGGCGGGCAGTCTCGTCAATTGTCCTCTGCATGCTGCCTGTAATGTTATCAGCATACATAATTACCTTCCCGTTTATATTACGGGCTGCACGTCCTGCTGTTTGGGTAAGTGAGCGCTCCGATCTTAAAAATCCTTCCTTGTCAGCGTCAAGTATAGCTACAAGTGATACTTCGGGTAAGTCAAGCCCTTCGCGCAGAAGGTTAACACCTACCAGTACATCGAATCTTCCAGCCCGCAACCCCTCCATTATCTCAACCCTGTCAAGAGTTTCCACATCTGAATGAATATACCTGCATTTAACGCCCATTCGTGTCAGGTAGGTAGTAAGTTCCTCCGCCATACGTTTGGTAAGTGTGGTAACCAATATTCTTTCAGATATTTGTACCCTCCTGGAAATCTCTTCCATCAGATCATCTATCTGGTTAAGACTTGGCCTGACATCTATTGAAGGATCCAGCAAACCGGTAGGACGGATAACCTGTTCCACAATAATTCCTTCAGATTTGGAAAGTTCATAATCTGCGGGTGTGGCGCTCATATAAAGGGTCTGGCCAGTTAGTTCTTCAAATTCTTCAAATTTTAAAGGACGGTTATCAATTGCAGCTGGTAACCTGAATCCAAATTCAATAAGAGTCTGTTTCCTTGAATGGTCGCCTCCGAACATAGCTCTGATTTGAGGTATGGTAACATGGCTTTCATCAATAACCATAAGAAAATCCTCAGGGAAAAAGTCGAGCAGACAAAATGGACGGGTACCTGGTTTACGGCCATCAAAATACCTTGAATAATTTTCTATGCCTGAACAATACCCCAATTCCTTCATCATCTCAAGATCATAGGTAACTCTGTCCTCTATCCTTTTTGCCTCCTGATACTTTCCTATTTCCTTAAAAAAAGCAACCTGTTTGAACAAATCATCCTGAATATCACGAATAGCCTTGTTCATCCTTTCCTTGGTAGTAACAAAAATATTCGCAGGGTATATAACAGCGTCCTGTAATTCTTCCAGTTTATATCCTGACGCCGGATCAAAAGCATACATTTCTTCAATCTCATCGCCCCAGAAAATAATCCTGTAAGCTGAGTCACTATATGCCAGATATATATCTATAGTATCTCCCTTGACACGGAAGCTGCCTCTTTTAAAATCAACTTCACTCCTGAAATACAGACTATCTACCAATTTGTGCAATAGCTGGTTTCTGCTGCAAATCTGTCCTTTTTTAACATATATGGTGTTGCTTTCAAAGTCTTCAGGATTACCTATTCCATATAAGCAGGAGACGGATGAAATTACTATAACATCGCGACGGCCTGAAAGCAGGGATGAGGTTGTACTTAACCTTAATTTTTCAATCTCTTCATTTATAGACAGGTCTTTTTCAATATATGTATCAGTCACTGGCAAATATGCTTCAGGTTGATAATAGTCGTAATATGATACGAAATATTCAACTGCATTGTGGGGAAAAAATTGTTTGAACTCTCCGTATAACTGCGCTGCAAGGGTCTTATTATGGCTCAGAACCAGTGCAGGCCTCTGGATTTGTTGAATAACATTGGCAATGGTAAAAGTTTTCCCTGACCCTGTTACACCAAGCAGGGTATGATATTTCCTGTTATCATTTAATCCATCCACCAACTGACGAATTGCTTCCGGCTGATCGCCACTTGGCTGAAAATCGGAGACAATTGAAAATTCCATTATTTTTTCTTTTTCTTTTTGAACATCTCCAGCATCCTGTCAGTAACCACAAATCCCCCAACTACATTTAACGTTCCCAGTACAACTGCCAAGAATCCAAGGATCATCGGGAGGACTGACTCCGCATGGCCCATAACAATTATTGCTCCTATGATAACCACTCCATGAATAGCATTGGCACCTGACATCAGCGGTGTGTGAAGTACCGCCGGAACGTGTGATATAACTTCAATACCAAGAAAGATTGACAGAATTATTATAAAAATAGCCTCTTTATATTCATATATAAATGCAAGTATATTTTCCATTTTATATTATTTTATAAATTGTTTAACTCTTTCATTAATAACCTGATTGTCATAAGTTAAACAGGTACTTTTTATTATTTCATCTTCAAAATTAAGTTGTAAAGCTCCTTCTTTTGATATCAAAAGTTTAAGGAAATTTACAAGGTTATTGCCAAACATTTTACTTGCATCATATGGCATATCGGAAGGATAATCTGATTTGCCAATTATTGTAATATTATTAAATATACTGGTTTGTCCGTTTACTGTTAATTCACAATTTCCACCCGTTGATGCGGCCAGATCCACGACAACAGAACCGGGCATCATCTGTTCCACGGTCTTTCGTGTCAAAAGTACCGGTGCCTGTTTACCTGGAATTTGAGCCGTTGTAATAATTACATTTGATTTTACGGCATGGTCATGAATAAGCTGTCTTTGTTTTTCCTTAAATTCTTCTGTTTGTTCAACTGCATAACCTCCTGCTGATTTATCATCCTTTGCTCCTTCGACCTCAATAAATTTACCACCAAGGCTTTGTACTTCCTCCTTAACAGCTGGCCTTACATCAAATACTTCAACAACTGCACCTAATTTCCTGGAAATGGCTATTGCCTGCAGCCCAGCCACCCCTGCGCCAAGGATGAGTACCCTGGCAGGTCTTATAGTTCCTGCAGCAGACATAAACATAGGAAAAAACCTTGGTAAATGCAAGGCAGCGTCCAGGACAGCCCTGTAACCAGCTACCGTTGCCATGGCAGATAATATATCCATAGATTGAGCACGTGTTATGCGAGGTACAGCATCCAGGCTGAAAGATGTAATATTTCTTTCAGCCATCAATTTCACCAGACTAATATTTTGAAATGGGTTAAATACTGCAATAACAACGCTGGAAGGTTTTAATCTGGTAATTTCATTTTCAGTAAATGGATTTATCTTAAGTAAAATACCTGATGTCTGTTCAACCATATCAAGGGTTTCAACTTTTGCTCCCGACGCCTTATAATCATTGTCATTTACAAATGTTTTATTACCGGCACCGTTTTCAACCACCACCTCCACATTTAATTTAATAAGAGAGGGAATGGTTTCCGGTAAAATAGCTACTCGTTTCTCATCAGGATTTTCTTTAAGTATACCTATCACCATAAAATTAAAAATTACATTTTCTTATTTATTTTGCTAAATTAATAAATTATTGGTACACCTTATCTGGTTAAAAATACTCCCTGTATTTTAATTTATTGTTTAAACAAAGTTTAATTAAATTTGCTTATCTATAAAAAGTAATTTTTTAATGGAAACATTTTCTTACCTGATGAATAGTGAAATAGGATCAATAGACGATCTTTACAAACAATATCTCATTGACCCTGATAAAATTGATATAAGCTGGAGGAATTTTTTCAAAGGCTTCGACTTTGCCCGTAACGGTAACGGAACAAATCAAAATTCATTTAACTCCGAACATTTTGATAAAGAATTAAAGGTACTTGCTCTTATTGAAGATTACCGACGCAGGGGTCATCTGTTTACTCAGACCAATCCGGTGAGGTCAAGAAGAAAATATACCCCAACTCTGGATCTTGACAACTACGATCTTACAGAAAAAGACCTTGAAATGGTTTTTCAGTCGGCAAAAAGTGTCGGACTACAACCTGCACCATTAAAGGATATAATTGAATTACTTCAAGAGACATATTGCCAAAGTATTGGAGCAGAATATTTATATATCAGAGATCCAAAGGTAGTAGAATGGTTACAAAATAAAATGGAAAGTTCAAGAAACACTCCTGTCTTTACAAATGAAGAAAAAAAACACTTTTACGAACATTTGAAACAAGCAGTTGGTTTTGAGCAGTTTATCCATAAGAAATTTGTTGGCCAAAAGAGGTTTTCCCTCGAAGGTGCCGAGATAACTATTCCGGCCCTTGATGCAGTAATTGAAAAAGGTTCAGAGATTGGAATAGAGGAATTTGTTATAGGTATGGCACACAGGGGAAGACTCAATGTACTGACTAATATTATGAAAAAACCCTATGAAGATGTCTTTCGGGAATTTGCAGCAAAAGATTATGATGAAGAGGTATCATTAGGTGATGTTAAGTATCACCTGGGTTATAATAGTGTTATTTGCACAGACAAAGGGAAAAATGTAAGACTGAATTTGTTGCCCAACCCCTCACACCTCGAAACAGTGGGACCGGTTGCCCAAGGTTTGGGCAGGGCTCTCATTAGAAAAGAATATAACAGAAGTTTCGATAAACTGGCATGTATATTAATTCATGGCGACGCTGCAGTAGCTGCGCAGGGCGTTGTTTATGAAACTATACAAATGTCCCAGCTGGATGGATACAAAACTGGTGGTACAATTCATATTGTTATTAATAACCAGGTCGGTTTTACGACTAATTACCTTGAAGCCAGATCAAGCACCTATTGCACAGATATTGCCAAAGTAACTCTTTCGCCGGTGTTTCACATAAATGGTGACGATGTTGAAGCTCTGATATTTACTGTTAAGCTGGCTATGGAATTCCGTCAGGTTTTCCACAGGGATGTATTTATCGACATTCTCTGTTACAGAAAATATGGTCATAATGAAGGCGATGAGCCAAGATTTACGCAGCCATTGCTTTATAAAGCAATAAGTGAACATCCTAACCCAAGAGACATATACAGCCATAAACTGGTTGAAGCTGGTATTTTACACCCTGATGAACCTAAAAAATATGAAAAAGAATTTGATGATTTTCTTGATTTACAATTAGAAGCTTCGAGAGAAACATTTAAAATAAAAATTAAACAGTTTCTGAAAGACAAATGGGATGGATTCAGCTACGCCAAGGACTGCAACATTTTTGAAGTAATTAATACTTCAGTGCCCAAGCAATTATTATTACTATATGCAGAGCAAATTAACTTTTTACCAGAAGATAAAAATTTCTTTACTAAAGTTCATAAAATTGTTAATGACCGTAAGGAGATGATAATACACGACCGGCTCGACTGGGCACTTGGTGAGTTACTGGCCTATGCAACATTAATGGCTGATGGAATACCTGTTCGCTTAAGCGGGCAGGATTCCGAAAGGGGAACTTTTGCACACAGGCATGCTGCATTTGTTGTTGAAGATTCAGATGAAAAATATTTCCCGCTAAAAAATCTTAGGGATATAAAAGCACCATTTCATGTTTTTAACTCGCCCCTTAATGAATACGCCGTTTTAGGTTTCGAATACGGATATGCCTGTGCAATGCCGAATGGACTTACTATTTGGGAAGCTCAGTTCGGTGATTTTTATAATGTTGCTCAGGTGATAGTAGATCAGTATATTAGCTCTGCAGAAGAAAAATGGGGATTAATGAATGGCCTGGTATTATACCTTCCTCATGGTTATGAAGGACAGGGGCCCGATCATTCAAGCGGAAGGATTGAACGATTCCTTCAACTTTGTGCCAGAAATAATTATCAGGTTGCAGTTCCGACCAGTCCAGCTAATTTATTTCACCTTTTGCGTCGTCAGATGCATAGAAAATTCAGGCTTCCTTTAGTTATTTTTACTCCAAAAAGTCTTCTCCGTCATCCTGCCTGCGTTTCCGGGTTAAGTGAATTTACCAGCGGACACTTTTATGAGATTTATGAAGACCTGCAGGTAAATCCTGAAAATGTTAAGCAAGTTGTATGTTGTTATGGAAAGATTTATTATGAAATTGCTGAACGACGTGATCAGCTTAAATCTACAGATACTGCAATTATAAGGATTGAGCAGCTTTATCCGTTTCCTGGCGAACAACTCACGGTTATAATTAAAAAATATAAAAATGCCAAAAGGTTTATCTGGGCACAGGAAGAGCCTGAAAATATGGGTGCCTGGTCATTTGTAAACAGAATATATAAAGATGTGGAATTCCTTCCCATATCCAGACCTCAAAGTGGAAGCCCAGCAGCTGGTCTGGCAGAAATACATAAAATACGTCAAAAGAAAATTCTGGATAAAATATTCAGAATTTGTGATTGCGAGCGGGTTGACAAATATTGTAATATGCAATGTGATACATACAGGACCAGTGACCTGGCTTTGGATGTGCATGATAAAAGATGATGAGTAAACAAATAAATGAACAGACAAAATGATTTTAGAAATTAAAATTCCCAGTCCCGGTGAGTCAATTACTGAAGCGCAGTTAACCTCATGGTTGGTTAAGGATGGTGAATATGTTTTAAAAGATCAGGAACTTGCCGAAATTGAATCAGATAAGGCCACTCTTCCATTAATTGCAGGAAATGACGGACAAATAAAGATTTTGATCCGTGATGGAGAAACAGTTAAAATTGGAGCAGTTGCATGTACAATAGATACAGCTGCTGCCCGGCCGGAACATATAAATGAATCTGTCAAATCAGAAGTTATCAAATCCGAAACTGTCAAACCCGGTAAAAATAAAACCGAAACTAAAGTACCTGTTGTAGAAAATAAGGAATCAATAGTCAATGAAACTTCTTCAAAGCTAAAATCAGGAGAAATTAAAATCACACCAGTTGCACAGAAAATTATGGAAGAAAATAACCTTTCTGTGGAGGATGTTATAAACGGACTTAAAAGAATTGGTAAAGCTGAAATTGGGACTGTTTTAAACAAGATAACATTAAATAATCAGGGGAGTAATTCCTTACCTGCAAACGCAAGGGAAGAAGATCGTATACAAATGACTACCTTACGTAAGAAGTTGAGTGAAAGATTGGTTGCTGTAAAAAATCAAACAGCCATGCTCACAACTTTTAACGAAATTGACATGAGTCAGGTTATGGCATTACGTAAAAAATATCAACAGGCATTCGAAGCAAAATATAGTATCAAAATAGGATACATGTCTTTCTTTACCAAATCGGTTGTCAATGCTTTAAAACTTCATCCAAATGTAAATTCACGACTTGAAGGTGAATCAGTTATTATACCACATTATTATGATATATCTGTTGCAGTGCAAACCGACAAGGGTTTAATGGTGCCTGTCATGAGAAATGTGGAAAATATGTCCCTGGCAGAAATTGAAAATAAAATAGCCGAAATGGCTACAAAAGCAAGGTCAGGAAAATTAAGCATTGAGGATATGACTGGCGGCACTTTCACAATTACCAACGGAGGAATATTCGGATCAATGTTGTCAACTCCCATTATTAACCCTCCACAGTCTGCCATACTTGGTATGCATAATATTGTTGAACGCCCCGTTGCTATCGATGGCAAGGTAGAAATAAGACCAATAATGTACGTTGCTTTATCTTACGATCACAGAATTATAGACGGTAAAGATTCAGTGGGATTTTTGGTTCATGTAAAAAAATTTTTAGAAAATCCAGTGCAATTATTATTTGAAGGCAATGATCCTGAAAAATTGTTATTAGGAATTTAGGTATTATGAAAAGATGTTATACTACTTTTATTTTTATTATACTATTCATGACTGTTATAAGTTATAGCTGCAAACAAGGTGAACATAATAAACGAATATTTAAAAATTTAAAATCAACTGATTTAAATTCTGAAATTCAACAGCCCAATGTTCTGGATGAAGAAGAAAAAACTGAAGGATGGCAGTTGTTGTTTGATGGTGAATCATTTAATGGATGGCGCGGTTATAATATGGATTCTTTTCCTGTTAACAGCTGGGAAATTACAGACGGGACCTTGCATTCGTTGTCAAAGGGACGTGGCAAACAAGAACCGCTGACTGATCTAATTACTGTTAATCAATATCAGGATTTTGAATTTTCTACTGAATGGATTATAAATCAAGGAATAGGGAGTGCCATTTTCATTTTGATCCAGGAAAATAATGATATACCGTTATCAAAATCAGGTATAGGTTTCAGATTAGCCGACATAACAGGAAATACTGAAAAAAAACACGGGAAAGAAGAACATTATGGTTCAAACTTAATTACTGATATACTTCCTTGCACTACCTATGTCAACACTTTGAAAAATGAATGGAATCAAACCCGCATAATACAAAACAAAGGAAAAACTACCATGTTTGTAAATGGTGAAAAAGTAATGGAATTTGAACTTTGGACAAAAGATTGGGAAAATACTGTCAGTCAAAGCAGGTATAAAGGTATTCCAGGAATCATACATCCCGGAGGCTCAGATAAAAAAGGGTTTATAGGTTTACAGAATAATGGTTCGGATGTCAGTTTTAGAAACATTAAGATTAGAGAAATAGAAAACAAAGATTAACTATAATATTATTTATTCATTAACGCTAAATATAAAGTAAATGGAATTCAATGAAAATTCTGCAAAAGTACAAAGTATTATCTCAGCTATAGAAGAATTATTACCCCAATATGTTAAAGAAGATGAAGATTATAATAAATCGCAGGGAAATGTAGCTGTATGTATTATTGACAAAAATGGTAACGAGTGGGGAAAAATTTTCGGAAGTAACAAAATCCGTTCCAGGGAGTCATTCAGGGTAGCATGGATAAAAGCAAGCCAGGTATGGATTACAAATATGAAAACAGGTGAATATGAAAAATTGGTTTTCAATAATGAAATTGATGATCATACATTTGGAATAAGCAAACCGGATTTAATTGGCTGGGAAGGCGGGCAACCGGTGACACTGAAGGATGGTACCCGCCTGAGTATTGGATTTAGCGGGTTCAGAGGTGTCTCAGATCTTGAAATTGTATTAAAAGCTATAGAAAAAGCAAAGCTATGAGGATTATTATGTCTTTACATTACTTCATATTCCATGTTCCCGAACTTAAATCCTTGAATCCATTAAGAAAATCTTCAGTATTAAGCCGCTTTCTTCCTTCTGCCTGAAGATTTATAAGATACAAATACCCTTCGTGGACTGCTACCTTTATATACTTTTTACCATCAGTAATAATAAGTCCGGGAGAAATTTCATGCATGCAAAATTCCCTGCGTGTTTCGAAAATTTTAATTGAAATTTGGCGTTTATTATCTGCATTTGACATTTCAGTCCAGGCTCCCGGATAAGGACTTAAACCTCTAATAAAGTTATAGATATTTACAATTTTATCGTTCCAATTTATTTTACATGTCTCCTTAGTAATTTTAGGGGCATACTTAATTTTATAATTCGGATTTATAACTTGTTCTGAAAGTTTGAATTTTTTATCACGAATTGCAAAAACTGTTTTAACAAGTAACCCTGCTCCGGCTATCATTAATTTATCATGTAAACTTTCTGCATTGTCATCATCCAGGATTTCAACCTCCTCTGAAGATATTAGTTTACCTGTATCTATTTCCTTTTCAATAAAAAATGTAGTAACGCCTGTTTTGGTTTCACCATTTATAATTGCATGGTTTATGGGTGCTGCCCCACGATAATCGGGTAATAATGAAGCATGAAGATTTATTGTACCATAACGGGGCATGCTCCATACCACCTCTGGTAACATCCTGAAGGCTACTACCACAAAAAGATCAGCCCTCAGAAGGTTCAGATCTCTTAGGAAAATTTCATCCCTGAGCTTTTCCGGGGTAAAAACCTGAAGATTTTTATTTCTGGCAAATGACTTAACATCTGATTCTTTAACTTGCCGGCCACGTCCCTGAGGTTTATCCAGTGCAGTAACCACTGCAGATATATATACTCCTGCATCGAGCAAGGCTTTCAGCGAGGCAACTGCAAATTCGGGAGTTCCCATAAACACTACCCGAAATTTGTCGCCGGCACTACTACCATTTTCCATTTTGATCTATTAACTCCAGGAAATGACCCATTTTATTTTTTTTCGTTTGCAGGTAAAATTCGTTAAAAGGATTAGGTTCAATTTCAAGGGGGATATTTTCAACTATTTGTAAACCATAACCTTCCAGTGCAGCTCTTTTAACAGGGTTATTTGTCAACAACCTTATTTTCCCTAACCCCAGTTCATGAAGAATACTGGCTCCCACACCGTAGTCGCGTTCATCGGGTAAAAAACCAAGGTCTATGTTTGCCTCCACAGTATCACGACCTTCTTCCTGAAGCTTATATGCCTGAATTTTATTAAATAGCCCTATACCCCGTCCCTCCTGGTTCATGTATAAAATTACCCCTTTACCTTCTTTTTCTATGAGACGCATAGCTTCATGTAATTGTGAACCACAATCGCAGCGGTATGAACCAAATATGTCACCAGTTATACATGAAGAATGAACCCTTACCAGTACAGGTTCCTCCTTTGTCCACTCACCCTTTATAATGGCAATATGTTCTATGTTATTGGATGTTTGGGCAAACAGAGCCAGGTTAAAATTACCATATTTGGTGGGCAGCTTCACTGTTGCACCCCTTTTAACAATTGAATCCAGTTCAAGCCTGTATTTGATAAGATCTTCAATAGAAACTATTTTAATATTGAATCGTTTTGATATCTCGAATAACTGAGGTAACCTTGCCATGGTGCCATCCTCGTTCATTATTTCAACCAACGCTCCACCATGAGCCAATCCTGCCAGCGCAGTTAAATCAATCACTGCTTCTGTATGTCCTGGTCGTCTCAGTACTCCCTTATCGAGTGCTTTAAGAGGAAATATATGTCCAGGGCGACCCAGATCAGATGGTAAAGTTGCCGGATCTACAAGTGCTTTAATAGTTTTTGCCCTGTCAGAAGCGGAAATACCTGTAGTACAGCCATGACCAATAAGGTCTACAGAAACAGTAAATGGTGTACCATGTAATGCCGTATTATGACCTACCATCATTCTAAGATCCAATTCTTCACACCGTTTTTCAGGAAGTGGCACGCATATTAATCCTCGACCATAGGTGGCCATAAAGTTTACTATCTCGGGAGTAATTTTTTCTGCTGCAACAATAAAATCTCCTTCATTTTCCCTGTTTTCATCATCAACCACGATAAGAAGTTTTCCATTACGGATATCTTCAATGGCATCTGGTATTGTATTAAATTTAAACATGTTAATTATATTGAATAAATAAATTATTATCTGCGTTTTGCTTTTTCCCAGTTAATCGATTGCCTGCCTTTGGCAAACCTTAATATTCCTGATAATATAGCATAATTCATGGTTAGCAAATAATAAGGTACAAAAATAAATTTAAATCGTGATTTTATATTCCTGAATAACATTCCTGTTAATGCAAAAAAATAAAATAAAGCCTGGCAATATAATAACCATGAATAAATAACTGATCTGTTGTCAAGAACAATTAAAATATTTAAGATCAAGCATAAGATAAATGCAAACGGAAGCATTGTCCACCTGAGAACTTTGTGTGACCAAAACTGAAATGAAAGCATTCCGTATTTAAATATGTTAAGCAGGTTCTTCATCCGGATTAATGTTTGAATTCCTCCTGCAGCTATCCTTATTTTTCTTTTAAGTTCCTCATTTATTGTAAGTGATGAATTTTCAACTGCTACGGCCTGAGGTGCATATTTTATTTTATAACCTCTCTCAGCAATACCAAGTGAAATAACAAAATCATCAAGTATTGTATCTGCTTCAACCTTTCTGAAAAGTTCTGCACGAATTGCAAATATTTCTCCGGCAGCACTTATAGTAGAATTAATTTCAGATTCAAGTCTTTTTATATACGATTCGTATTTCCAGTAAAAACCTTCACCGGAACTGACGGCACTGTCACTTTTTGACTTTACTATCCTTTTTTCACCTGATACACAACCAGTATTGGGATCATTAAAATGATAAACTATATGTTTAATGGTTTCCCTGCTTAGTAAAGTATTTGCATCTGTAAAAATTACAATAGGAGTAGTTACAAATTCCATTCCACGATTTATGGCCCCTATTTTTCCATTTCTCTGGTCCTGATGTATTACTTTAATATTTTCATTTTGTTGAAGAATAAGGTTCGATCCGTCATCTGACCCATCCGTTACCCATAATTGTGTTAATTTGTCTTTTGGATAATCCAATTCATCAGAGTTAGACAGTTTTTGTTCCAGCACCTCCCTTTCGTTATATGCTGCAATAAAAAGGGTTACATGAGGTAATGCATCAGAAAGAATATATTTTTTTTCTTTTATAAAAACACGAATGATCATAAGTACCAGGGTGTAGCCTAAATATGAATATAATAATGCACCTATCAGTACCCAAAAAAGTATCTCTATGATCATATTACAAGCTCCCGATGAAATTTAATAAATTATTAATTATTTGATTATTATCATACTTATTTAAAGCTAAATTCCTTGCATTTATACAAATTTCGTCATAAAATTCTTTATTCAGTGTTAATTCCAAAATACTATTTGCAAACTTCTCAGGATTATCTGCAATGAGGATATCTTTCCTGTCTGTGATTTCTATCCCTTCGGCACCAATTGAAGTTGAAACAATTGCTTTGCCAAGAAACAAACCTTCAATAATTTTAACCCTCATACCACTACCAGAAAAGAGTGGTACAATCATTATTGCATATTTATTTAAAAATTCATGAGCATCATTTACTTCACCCAAATAATTAATATTTTTAATTATAAATTTTTTTACCAGCCGGTCAGGTGCGTTACGGCCGGCAATAAATAATTGAATTTCTGGCTTTTGTTTGGATATTAAGGGCCAAACTTTATCAATAAACCATATTAAACCTTTCTGATTAGGAATCCAGTCCAGGGCTCCAATATAACAAACAGTTGGGTAAAGGATTGTATCTAAGACATTTATCTTATTTGCTTTAATACCTACAGGAACAATATGCACTGGTTTAATGTTACCAAATGCTGCAAACACCTGAGCATCTCTTTCAGTAATTGGTAAAAGAACGGAATAAGTATTGACTATACTTTTTTCGAATCTTTTTAATCTCTTAGCCAGGTTTAATAAATAATATTTTTTAAGTATATTTTTTTCCGCTGCAGCGATACGCTCCCATATTTCTGATTCAACATTATGTGACCTATAACAAATAATTGCATCGGAGAATTTTTTAACAATTGGAATGTAAGAAGATACATACAAGCCTTCCACCTGAACTATATCGAACTTTTGTTTCTGAAGATGCAGTTCAAGAGCTGCCTCAAAGTTTTTTGATGTGAATCTTTCAATATGATATGGTTTTTTAGATATAATAAAATTTTTTAAACCTTTGAAAAATTTAATTCTTGTATTTACATTAATTAACTTTATTAAAGTATTAACAGGCAATAAATTACTGATTGTCTCTATTTTTGTATTGTGTTTGGGGGTATTAACAGACAAAATAGTAACTGAATGACCAAAATCAGAAAAACCCTGTATGATTGCTGATATAGCAATTGAACCACCATCTGTTGCCGGATAAGGTGGTTTACTGCATAACTGCAAAATTGTCATGATTAAATAAATTTAATTTTGCTTTTTTTGAAACCTCTTAAATATATTTTTAAATATATTTAAATACATGTCTACATTAAACATAGACGATTCCCTGGTTGCCTTTCTGGTCAGGTATATGCCAGTAGGAAGAAGTATAATTGACGAAACCCACATCCCCATGGCTGTGCTAAGTTGCCCCTCTCTGGCAAATTTCTCACCAAAAAGTGATATTACATAATAGGCAACAAAGAATAAAACAGAAATTACCACAGGCATGCCAAGTCCGCCTTTACGTATAATTGCACCCAAAGGCGCCCCTATGAAAAAGAAAATGAAACAGGCTGCAGACAGGGTAAATTTTCTCCACCATTCTATATCATACCTTCTCATTCTTTTATCCGTTGAATCTATATTCATATCATTTCCTATTAAGGTTGATTTTGCTTCCCTGCAATAGGAAATTGCTTCATTAACCAATGTAGATTTATCGGACAAGGATAAAGTCTGGAACAAACTATCAAAATCCTGTTTATTAGCAACTTTGTTTTTAAACGTATCAGGTAGATTTATTTTTACTTTTGGATATCTTTTATATCTGAATAACAGATCTTTAGTTAAAGTTTTATATAGATTTGCATTTTTAAGCTTTATATCAGCATTCATTGAATCAGAAACTGTCTTTAACTGATGCAAACTAAGCATCTTATAACTTTGCCTGTATAAATTTTCATCAGAGTGAGTAAGATCAAAGCCTATAAGTTTTATTCTTATCTCCTCCTGACGAAAATGATCCCTGCGAAAAGGATAGGTTACTTTCTCAAACCTGTCATGCTGGCTATTATTTTCCTCATGGTAATTGTAACCGTTAAATAAGGTTATAAGTAAAAACTGTTTGTCAGATGTCATTTTTAAATAACCTGAATCGGCAACAGTAACATCCGAATTACCTGTATTTTTTGTATGATCATATATTTTAATCTGTCTTAATAAATTACTCTTATAATCCTTTTTCCCTACCCTTATACTGTAACCTTCTATTCCGTTATAAAATACACCCTCCTTTATTTGAAGCTGGGGTTTTTTATGTGTTATATCTACGATTAGTGCCGTCATTTTAAGATTTGCAATGGGCAAAACATAGTTTGCAAACAAAAATGCCAGGATGGATATTATAAAACAAAATATTATAAGCGGGTACACTATCCTTGACAAGGATATTCCGGATGATTTAAGGGCTATAAGTTCAAAATTCTCGCCCAGATCACCCATAGTCATGAGAGAAGCGAGCAACACAGCTAAGGGAATAGCCATGGGGACCAGGCTGGCTGAAGTATACAGCATCAACTCTGAAATCACTCCAAAATGAAGGCCTTTACCTGCAAGATCATCAATATACTTCCAAAGAAACTGCATCAGAAGTAAAAAAACAACAATAAAAAAAGTTAGAACAAAAGGCCCTAGAAACGAAGTAATTATAAATTTATGAAGTCGCTTCACTATTCAGTTGAAATTGAATTATTAAAATGGCGACAAAGTTACTATTATTTATACACCAACGCAATGTTTTAACACCGAAACCTGAGAGTTCCATAAATCTATGGCTTCGATTTTTTCTTCTTCATCAGCGAAATCAGTAATAATTAAAGCCAAATCACCGGTAAGTTCATCTATTAATATTCTGAATTCAAAAAATGTATTTTCATCTTCATCATCGCACCAGTGGAACCGCATATAAGCGCTTTCCTTTTTGATCTTTACTTCAGCCTTTTGATTGGTCCCATTCCAATAAAAAATAAAATATTTACCTTCAATATCCACATTGTCGGCAAACCATTCAGAAAGACCACTGGGAGTGCTTAGCCTGGGGAAAAGCAATAATGGTGAACAATTCATAGGGTATTCCAATGTATATTTTTCCTTCATTTTTAATTACTGATATTATGTAACATGGATTATCCAAATTAATTACCTTAATTATTTCCTTTCAGGGATATTACAAACTTGTAAAAGCTTTTTTGCACTTGCGAAATATAAGAAAAAAGCAGCTTAAAGCAAATTGATTAATTATTGTTAATTATAAACCTGGTATTGTAATTCACATTTAAATTTGTAATTGATTATGTACAATTATTTAAAATATTAATATGGAAAATACTGAAAACAGAGAAATCCACAGGATTGCATAAACCAATATCTTGAAGATCTTTATAAGGTAAATTTAAATCTTGAACTTTTTATCAAATAGAGAAATTCAAGTAAGGCATGTGCAAATGTTTATTATATTTATAAAAATTTTAGTCAATTGATTGTTATGAAACGTTATTTTATCCCTATCCTATTCTTATTTTTGTTATCATCCTTAAGTCACGCTCAGGAAAATGCTTTATGGCTCCGACATCCTTCCATATCACCTGACGGTACTAAAATCCTGTTTTGTTATAAAGGAGATATTTATTTGGTACCTGTTACCGGAGGTACTGCCAGACCGCTGACTATCAGTGAATCATATGAAACATCACCTGTGTGGAGTCACGATGGGAAAAGCATTGCTTTTGCCTCTGACAGATATGGCAATTTTGATGTATTCGTAATGCCTTCCTCAGGAGGAGAAGCACTTAGATTGACATACAATTCAGAAAATGAGATCCCAAGTTGTTTTTCAGCAGATGATAAATCAGTCATCTTTTCTGCACACCGCCAGGATTTAGTGACTGATGTGCAATTTCCGGTTTCCATGATGGGAGAACTTTATTCTGTGCCAGTTACAAGTGGTAAAGTGCAGCAGATTTTACCTACACCAGCCATAAATGCTCATCTTAATTCAAAAGGAGATAAGATTATTTTCCAGGACATTAAAGGTTATGAAAATAATTGGAGAAAACATCATACTTCATCCGTAACAAGGGATATTTGGATATATGATTTAGTTGATAAAAAATATACCCGGCTGACAACATTTAAAGGTGAAGATCTTGAACCAGTTTTTGCAGGCAATGATAAGGATTATTACTACTTATCTGAACTTAGCGGTAATTTTAATGTTGAAAAGAGTTCCATTTCCGAACCGTCCAAAATTGAAACTCTTACCCATTTTACAAAAAACCCTGTCAGGTTTCTGAGCTGTTCAGAGAATAATACTTTATGTTTCACCTACGATGGTGAGATTTACGTAATGCTTCCTGGTGGGGAGCCACAAAAAGTTCCTGTTCATATTGCCGAAGATGGGTTAGGTAATATCAATAAGACCATTACAGTGAACGGCGGATTTAATGAAGCCAGGCTGTCACCTAATGGAAAGGAATTTGTATTTGTATACAGAGGAGAAATATTTGTAAGCAGTATTGATGGAAGTATAGTCAAACGTATTACAAACACTCCCTGGCAGGAGAGAAATGTAAGTTTCAGCCCTGATGGAAGATCAATAGTCTATGCAGCTGAAAGGTATAACCATTGGAATATTTACACTCTTAAAATTCAAAGAAAAGAAGAACCGTATTTTTTTATGTCAACAGTGTTGAAAGAAGATACAGTTGCCGCTACTTCGGAAGAATCTTTTCAACCTGCTTTTTCACCTGATGGAAAAGAAGTTGCATACCTGGAAAACAGGGTAGTGCTTAAGGTGATAAATTTAGAAACAAAAAAAGTAAGGACCATTTTACCGGCAGACAAGAATTACTCATATGCCGATGGTGATCAATATTACCAGTGGTCTCCCGATGGAAAATGGTTTCTGGTGAACTTTGGTCTGCCAGACAGGATTTTTTCTCCTGAAGTTGGTTTAATCAGCTCCGACGGGAAAGGTGAACTGTTCAATCTTACCCTTAGCGGATATGATGATTGGATGCCAAAATGGAGTACTGATGGTAAAATGATGACCTGGGGTTGTGACAGGGAAGGTACACGAGCACAAGGTGGTGATTTAATAAGTGGGGATATATTTGGCTTATTCTTTACACGTGAAGCTTTCGACAGGTTTAAATTAAGCAAGGAAGAATTTACTGTTGTAAAAGACCAGGAGGAAAAACAGGAAAAGGAAAAGAAAGAAGCGGAGGAAAAAGCAAAATCAAAAAATCCTAAAGCCAAAAATGAGGATAAATCCAAAACAGACAGTACAAAAGTAGAAGTGAAAATTGATTGGCCGAATATTACAGAAAGGAAACTAAAATTAACCCAACATACATCTCCTGCCAGTGACTGGGTTTTGTCAAAGGATGGGGAAAAATTATTTTATCTCACTGCCTTCGAGAAAGGAAATGATTTATGGGTGACAGAGTTGCGGACCAAAGAAACTAAATTATTTGCCAAACTTGGAGTAAGGATTGTGAGTATGGAACTTTCTAAGGATGGTAAGTTTATTTTTCTCCTTGCAGATGGAAAAATTTCCAAAATAGATATTGATTCTGGCAAAGTGGATGATATAAACATAAATACTGAAATGGTATTAAATACTGCCGGAGAAAGGGGCTATATTTTCGACCATTGCTGGAGACTCATGAAACAGAAATTTGTATTCCCTGACTTACAGGGAGTTGACTGGGACTCTTACTACAATATTTATAAGAAGTTCCTGCCTTATATTAATAACAATCATGATTTTTCTGAAATGATGAGCGAACTTGTAGGAGAATTAAATGCTTCGCACACCGGATGCTATACATATTCTAATTCACCAAATACTGATCAGACAGCATCACTGGGATTATTTTATGACTTCTCTTTTTCAGGCCAGGGGTTGAAAATTGCTGAAGTAATTCAGGGTGGACCGTTGGATAAAGCATCATCCAAGGTAAAAGCAGGAGATATAATTGAAAAGATAGACGGTGTGGCTATAACTGATTCATTTGATTTTTATAAGTTATTGAACAGAAAGAATGGTGCGTACTCCTTACTGTCCTTATATGACCCCTTGTCAAAACAAAATTGGGACGAAACTGTAAAACCAGTAGATCTGAGAGTAGAGCATGAATTATTATACCAGCGGTGGGTAAGGAACCGCCGTGATGAAGTGGAAAAACTTTCAGGAGGTAAAATTGGATATATCCACGTACGTGCTATGAATGATGCGAGTATGCGCGTTGTTTTCGAAGAGGCATTAGGAAGGAACCTGGGAAAGGAAGCTATTATAATAGATACCCGATTTAACGGCGGAGGTAATATACACGAACAATTGTCAGATTTTTTGAATGGTCACAAGTATTTTGACATTATTCCTCATGGGCAATATATTGGATATGAGCCATATGACAAATGGATCAAACCTTCAATAGTTCTCATTGGTGAAAGTAATTATTCTGATGCACATTTATTCCCGGAGGCATACAAATTGAAAAATATTGGGAAAACTTTAGGTATGCCAGTACCAGGTACCGGTACTTTTGTATGGTGGGAGACTCAAATTGACCAGTCAATTGTATTTGGAATTCCGATGGGTGGTTGGAGAATGCCCGATGGAAGATTCTGCGAAAATACCCAGTTGGAACCTGATATACTGGTTCAAAACCAGCCAGATATGGTTTCCTCAGGTCGTGACCAGCAGATTGAAGCAGCAGTGAAGGAATTACTTCATTCAAAATAAGTTTTGCCAAGGCAAATAATTAGTTATTAATATTCCCGGTATAATCATGCAGTTGATCGTCCGGGATTGTTTTTTCTAGTAACTGAACATGTAAGAAAAATATATTTGCAATTATTGTGGATATAACTTAACCTAAAAACCAAAAAGCAGCAACAAAACAAATTGTATTCATAAGAAACTCCTGTAAGAATTATAGGAGTCATCAGCAATATTGCGGTTATGGAGAACTCCATCGCCTATTAAAATATTAATAATATTTGCTGAAAAATAAATTACTTTGAACCTGATTTAAAGATTAGTAATATTCCTCCGTAACAATTTCTTTTACTTGTTCTAAACGCTTCTTTGGATCTCAACTATATTCCGTTTTATTTGTTAATTAATCTGTTATTTTGTTTGTATCCAAATTTAACTTGATTCATGCTTTTTCCGAATGAAATTATCTTAAGGTATTTGCATATGTGTATAGACTGTATATATTAGATAAAGGGTAAATATTTTTTTTAATTAATTGCCAAAATATTTTGTGAAACAATGGAACGTAGATTATTTCTTCAAATACCACTTTTAATAACTGCATTGTCAGCAGTAAATCAGACATCTGCTATAACAAGACCAAATAAAGGTTTTAAGGTAAGTGCTAAAAAAGGCCGGTTTCAAAAGGAGCTCAATATTATGGGCGGACAATTTAACTGCATCGTATCTTCTGAAGACACCGATGGTGACTTATTAATTTATAATACTGTCCGTCAAGATAAAGGTGGTCCGGCCTTCCATCTTCATTATAAGCAAGATGAATGGTTTTACGTTATTAATGGAGAATTTATAGTAAAAGTAGGTGATGAAACATTTACTTTAAATGCCGGGGATTCTGCTTTTGCTCCAAGGAAAGTACCTCATGCATTTGCCAAAATAAATGAGGGTGAAGGACAAATTCTGGTTTTGTTCCAGCCTGCTGGTTCAATGGAGGATTTTTTTGAACAAATGAGTAAATTTGGCACCAACATCGTGAAAGACCAGGAGCATATTTTGAAAGAATTGTATGAAACCCATGGCATGAAAGTGATGGGACCACCTCTTAAATTCTGACTTTGAAATTTTTAATTATATAACAACAATTTTTTTATATTAATTTTTATTTGTCATTAACAATTTTCACAAGATCTTTTTGTGAGAACGATCCTTTCTCAGTGAAATTTTTGACCTTTTGAAAGCATATCCAAAATAACTTCTATTCGTTTTTGCCTTGTATCAGGTTTTTTTGCTGTTTGCAAGCGAAAAGCGATTGCATATAGATTTGCCTTATTTAATGTTTTAAAAAAATCATAAGCTTTTTTGTCTTTACTTAGTTCTATAGTAAATTCATCAGGAAAAGACATGTTACTTGATGAGTCATACGCCATTTCCCAGCGCCCATCCGCTTGCGCAGCTTCAACAGCCATTAGACCCGCAGGCTCCATTTTCCCCAATTTTGTGAGACGCTCTATATGTTCAATATTAACTTTAGACCAAATACTTTTTGGACTTCTGGGACAAAATTTTTGCAACCATGCCTGCTGATCAAAACTTTTCTTCTGTCCGTCTATCCAACCAAAACATAAAGCTTCGTCAAGTGCTTCAGCATAAGTTATTGTTTTTTCTGTTGAATCCTTTTTAAAAATCTTAAGCCAAATGCTTCTCGAGTTTTGGGCGTTTTTAGTAAGCCAGGCCCGCCATTCATTCGCAGATTGAAAAGCCATGATAGGTATATTAATTGAATTCATGTTCATACTTTTGAATACTTTAATATCTGACATGGATTAATTTTTTTGTTTTAAATAATCTTCCTTAATTTTAACTAAGTCTATGGAAGAACATTCATTAATCAAATTATATAAAATATCTAAAGGCATTTCATCTTCATTATTGAAATTAATACAACCTTTTTGAAATTTTGCTTTACTTAAAAGTAACTTATATTTTAAAAACAATGAGGTTGAACCATAAATTGGCATGACATGTAAAGTCATATAATTTTTCAAACCTGCTAATCCATATTTCATCAAACCATTGCCTTTATAAACAATCAATTCATTGCCCATCATCGGTTCAACGGCAGCTTTGATACTTTTGTCTGTACTGACTATGGTCTCATGAATTTTTGTCAGTATATTTTGTCTTATTAATGGTTGCCTGGATAAATAAAGTTTGATTTCTGTTTCCACATCTGCTTTTTTTAGCATGTTTTTTCATTTCAAGTTTTTTGTAATGACAAACAATCCAATTATCTTATTGTTTTAGTGTATATATCGTTTTTTAAAAGATAATTACCTAAGAAAATGTACCAAAGGTTTTATGTTTGTTATAACAAACATTTCAATTCCTACCTTTATAAATTATTATGTTACATTTAATTTCTCAATATGAGGAAACTATATTTTATAAGTGGTTTAGGATCGGATGAAAGAGTCTTTAAGTTTTGAGAAATTAAAGGAATTGAAATTCAATATATTAATTGGTTGGTTCCATATAAAAAGGAAAACATTCAAGATTATAGCAAACGATTAATAGCACAAATTGATTTATCAAAGGAGATAATTATTGTTGGAGTTTCTTTTGGGGGTATTGTAGCACAAGAGATAGCAAAATTAGTAAATGTTAAAAAAATTATTCTGATTTCAAGTATAAAATCTATCAAAGAACTTGATTGGAAATTACAGGTTGTTAAAAATTTAAAATTTAATACAGTTATACCCTCACGATTCCTGAAATGGTCAAACCTTTTAACTGCTGATTATAATTTTGGCGTTCAATCAAAAACGGAATCTGATTTATTAAAACAGATTGTTATTGATACTGACAGACGATTTATGAAGTGGGCAATATCTGAAATTATGCATTGGAATAATTTTGATGAACTGAGTGAAAAAATAGGTCTTTAAATCATTAAACACCACGCTGCCATGAATCCAAAACTAATCATCATTATTGCTTTCATATATGTTTATGGTTTCTTTGAATTCTTCATGGGGTTTAAAAATAAAAGGAACAAAAAACCATTAAGACTGGTGATAGAGGAAGTATTTGGAAAATGGGAATAAGCATTGCAATTGGTTACAGTCTTTCATTTTATATTGGAGCAACCAGAATTGGCAGGATTTATCATTGGAATACTTTATTTGCTATTGGTGTAGTGCTGAAATGAAGTGGTAAAATAAAATTTCTGACTGTAGTTCTGACTATAGAGGTAAATTGATAAAAAATTACCTGTGGAAATTTACCGAAGGTTTGAAATTGGAAGTAGAAAAAGTTTCAATTCCGACCCTACCCAATTATAAATTTGCATATAAATCCAAATCAATAACCATACAATTAGCTGATATTTAAGTATTTTTTACAGATGTGTTCAAATAAAAAGATAAAAAAACTGCAAAACGACACTTTTAAAAAGAAGAAAATGTTATCTTTGCATCCTCAAAAAAATTATGGCGAGGTAGCTCAGCTGGTTAGAGCGCATGATTCATAATCCTCAGTTCACAACCGTTTTATTGGAGTTTCAGAGGGGTAAAACCTGCATTTTGATACATTTTCTTACATTTGGCTACATGAAAATCTGACTCTAGAATTATAAACCTTTCTCAAAATTTTACCAGAATAAACATATTTAGTATATTTGGTTTATGGTAAACTGGAAAGATCATATCATTTCTGATAAAGATATACTACTGGGTAAACTAGTAATAAAAGGTACCCGATTATCGGTTGTGCATCTTGTTAATTTGTTCGCTCAGGGTTGGTCAGAAAAACAAATTCTTGAAAATTATCCTTCTTTGACTAATCTTGACCTCTTTGCCGTTTTTGGATATTTGCGTGAGTGTATGCAAGATGGATTATTTTATGAATTGCCAAGTACTGCTGAATGAAAATACTCGCAAATGAAAATATTCCATTAGCCAGTGTCAATTTTTTAATTTCTGTTGGGGTTGATATAATTTGGATAGGACACAATCATTCAGGTATATCCGATCAGGAAGTAATGAACATAGCAATCACTTAAGGAAGATTGATTATTACATTTGATAGAGATTATAGTGAACTTATTTTTAAATTTGGTTTTAAACCTCAATGTGGTGTGATTTATTTACGATTTGATGAATTTACACCTGTTTTCCACGGGCTAATAATTCATAAAATAATAGAAAACAAAGAATTAAATCTTGAAAATAAACTTACGGTTGTTGATGCAAGAGGAATAAGACAACGGAAATACTAAACTCTTTTTAATAATCACTCCTGTTTACCGGGGATTAAGACACAAAGACAAGAAAATATTTAGAAAAAGTCAAACCCAAATTATAAAAGAAAATCTGACGTATGGATAGGAATATTCCGTTTCAAACTTTAGAAACCAGTTGGAAAGGTCTTCATAAAATTGCTGGGATAGCTGCCATAGTGATCGCTTTATTGCTTCTTGGTGAAGTTTATGTCTACGCTGTCATACCAAATCCTTCTACAACAATTGGATATATGGAGTTGTTTATAAAAAACCCACTTTTTGGACTCTTGCATTTCGATCTGTTAGGAATGATTTCCTATTTATTATTCATACCTTTTACCCTATCGCTCTGTATGGTGCTCAAGGGAAAAAACGAACATGTTAGGCTCATTGCAACCGTTTTATTCTTTGTTGGGATTGCAGTATTCTACTCAACAAATACTACTTTTTCAATGTTATCACTCAGTAAACAATATGCACATGCAGAAACAGATATGGAAAGGGCGATGTTCCTGGCATCGTTTCAAACAATGGTTACGTTATTCAAGGTTCAAGCATTTATGCTAAGTTATATTATTGTTTCAGCTTCATGGTTGATGATTGGATTTGTAATGTTACACAGTGAACTCTTTAATAAATTCACTTCCATTATGGGAATTTTAACCGGTACATCAGGGATTTTAGCTGAACTATTTGAAAATACATCAAAGTCACTTCTAGGCGTTGCTATTACATTTTATTTTGCAGCTATTGTGTTTTTGTTTATATGGGTTATACTAACCGGGAGAAAGCTCTTTTATATTGGAGCCAATTAAGATGTCTAAAAATATTCCGATATATTAAAGCCAATAAGTTATTTGATAATGCAAACATAAATTTAGTAATCCTGAGGTCTATTACTCAAAATATAAGTTATTCAATTTGTTTGATGCAATACCAGATTTAAGGTGTCAGAAAAAATTAATTGTAATTAACTTTGTCAAAATTTTAAGGTTGTTAAAAATAACTTTATAAAAATATTCTGTTCTATAATGCTTCAAGATTAAATTTCCAATAATGTCATATACAATTATATTGATATATAACTGATTGACAATAATATAGCATTTATTTATTTTATTGTTAACAAGTTAAAAAAAAATCAAAACGATATATTTAAAAAGAAGAAAATAGTATATTTGCAGCCACAAAAAAAATGATGGCGAGGTAGCTCAGCTGGTTAGAGCGCATGATTCATAATCTTCAGCAATCAAAGGTTTTATTGGGACTTCAGAGAGGTATAACCTGCATTTTGATGCTTTTTGCATTTGGTTACAATAAAATCTGACTCCGGCAAATGAATAGAATATATATGTTAAAATTTGATTTTTATAATTTCCCTTGGTATAAATCATCAATAGGAAATATCAAATCATAATTATTCCAATTTAGATTGCCTTCTACGATTTGAAATTGTTTAAATTTTTCTTCTTCTAAATATTTTCGTATTGAAGGATGTAACGATGATTCTAAAAATGTCTTAAAATCAACTAAACGATTACTTCCGTCACTAAAATATAATCTTATAGCAAAATCCCCGATATAATTTGCAGTTTTAATCTCAATCAATTCAATCTGAATGTCATTATAATCTTCAATTATTTTCATTTAATGCGTTTGTTAATTTTTTCAAATTCAATTTCTTTATGAAATACAAAATAATCAATCCACTTTTGTACTATTTTGTCAGCATATGCTTCTAAAAACTCCTCAAAATCCTTAAGTTTTGATCCGGTCAATGGTCCATATCCTTTAATAGGCTTAATACGTATTTCTGTTACAATACCATTAACAATGTAAAATTCTGCTTTACTTTCAAATCCGCCACATTTCCCATGAACATGAATTGGCTCATGTTCATTAGAATAGAAAAATATCAAAATTCCTAAATACTCAAAAATGCTTGGCATATCATAGATTTCACTACAAATTTAAACATTCTCATCAAATAATTGAGAAAATGGAAATAATGGCTATGGAACTTTCATGAGCATTTTAATCACATTATTTAACAATCAATTTACCTATACTGTATCACAGGTTGAAAACCACGATTTAATAGTAACCGGTATCTATAAATTCATTCGGCACCCCGGATATTTAGGTCAATTAATAATATTTGCAGGAATTTCTATAACATTATCTAATTGGTTATCCATATTATTTATGATGATTCCGGTTCTGATCGGATATATGAACCGGATAAATGAAGAAGAAGGATTTATGATACAGCAGTTTGGATCAAAATATAATGAATATATGAAACAGACAAAGAGGTTGATACCTTGGATTTATTAAATACTATTGTCAAAATTATTAACGATTCTAACCAATAACATCATGAAATATACAGTTTTCAATCTTACCCGATGGTAAATTTCCTTATATTATCATACATAACAATAATTTAAATTACTAATTAATAACTACTTAATATGGATAGGCTCAAATATTGACAGATGAAAAAAAATGAAAAAGGGGAAAATTAAAATGAAGAAAATGTTATCTTTGCATCCTCAAAAAAATTATGGCGAGGTAGCTCAGCTGGTTAGAGCGCATGATTCATAATCATGAGGTCGGCGGATCATTCCCGCCTCTCGCTACCAGAAAATCAACCACTTACAAAACAAGGTAAGTGGTTTTTTTGTCTGGAGTCAGTTCTACAGTCAGATCTGGAGTCAGAAATTTTAAATTGACGGTTCATTTTCCTTTTTAAATATCCTGAAATTTTTAATTGCATCATCGAAAACTTTCCGATCATGGTAATGCTTCATTGTAAACAAAATTCAAATTTTCCTCATTAAGAAAATCATCAATACAATTAATTATTTATTAAATCATAATTAATTTCATTATCTGTTCCAAAATGAATCCAGTCCTTGTCCCAATGAATTACCTTTGTTAAATGATCAGATACATTATAAAGTAATCTGGAATCCATAGTTCTAAATTATAGATTTTGAAGAAATGACTTAAATTCATTAATTATCATTTGATCAATATTTTCTAAATTAAGATTTTGATTGAATAACGGTTTCCCTGAGTACATTACATAATCTACATCTTCATCCAATTCATAGAATTGGATGAACTCTCTTGAATAATTCGATTCTCTAACAATATCAAGCATCATTTTTAATCCAATCTTGGGAGTTTCTAAACCTGCAATGACATGATTTGCCAATCGAATAGAAAAATCATTTAATAATTCATTATGATCGACAGGAATCTGAATATTTAAGTCATTGAGTGATTTTTGGAAATATTTTATCCTTTCTTCTGTATCTGAATAGTTAAGTCCAGCAAGAATCCTAATATTTTCACTATCAGAACCATATTCCAATACTTGAACTGCCCAATCGACATATTCACTTGAATCAATATACGTAATGATTTGTTTACCTAATAAATAATTGGTTATTTCTTGAAGTTCTATTGAAGTTTTCAATTTAGATTTTTAATTATTTCATTTTTAGTTATATCAATCGCTTCAATTGTTTTTTTTACCCAAACGAATTGTTTCCAAATATTACTTGATTTTTGATACTCAGAAAGATTTAGAATTACCTGATTCGATTTTGTCATAAAAATAAGATATTCCCACGAACCATCAGTTGGAATTGAAGGTAAAGTACCCTTGTCCTTTATAAATCTATCTTTTTGTTTTAATTCCTCTATATGATTAGAGAAGTACCGAAATGGTTTTAATGAAATTTGTATTATAGTTTTTGACATTGAGGAATCGCAGTAAAAATTTCGTGTATAACCAAAATTATTTTTACACCAAAGTACCGACACAGAAGGAATCGAATTACATGAATCTGGTAAATTAGTCCAAGTTCCCATATATTTATAATAAACTAACAACGTGTCGATATTGTGTGATTTAAAGAAATCAAATTCTTTTTGTATTGATTCTGACCAGTCTTTTCTTGACTCAATCTGACAATACAAATCTATCGATAATGAAACAAACAATATGATAAGAACATTTTTCATCAAATAATTTAAAAGATTTTTAAAATAATTATTCTGTATGATTTCCAAAAATTGCGTTTTTATTTTTTTCTTATTCTTGGATAATTTCCTATGAATAACTTTCTTACTTCACGATAATTAGTGTTTCGACAATCTCCACTATTACAATAATAAATTTTGAATGATTTATCAGTGTTAATTAAATTGTAAACAGTACCTGCATTTGCATGAAACTCATTCTTTAAATATAATTCAAGGATTCTTTGTAAAAATTTACTAAATACTTTTTCATCATCAAGAGTAAGAATTATAGAGGTATCTTTTACTATTTTTCGGGTTTTATCATCAACAACACTAAAACCTTTCCTTTCCACTATTCTATCACAAGAAACTGTATCCATTATAAATCGAGCAAATATTTTACTATCTTTATTACGTTGCAAATAAATAAATTCCTTGTGTCCACCCCATTCACCACAATCAGAAAATTCAATCAAAATTTTTAATGTATCTTTATTATTTAAAATATCCAAGGGGTTACTTCTTTCTTCACATGGTAGGGGTGGTAGAGGGATACTGTCTGAATTCAAAGAAACTGCATTTTTATTTCCTGATTTACATGTTACAAGTAAAATAAAAATCACAATATTTGAAACGAATATTAATCTGTGCATCATACCATTATTTTAATTGCTATTACACATCCTAACAAACTCATTAATCAACGGATTCGCTTTTTCAAAAGATGAATCTACCTGCGGAACAAAAGCAGTGATGATGAAAAAAGGATGATTTTTCATTTCAAGGACACGAATTGAATTATTAATATCCAATCCTGCAATCATTAAATCATCCTGCAAAACCAATGATTGATATGCTTCATTAATTCTATAACTACAAAAATAATCCACTTCGATTTCAGGTAGATTGTAAATATCTCGTATATGGGTATTTTCCACTAATTTAACTA
>CAVYAE010000086.1:0-6970 GCA_963766305.1 uncultured Bacteroidota bacterium | reverse complement strand
AATTGTTATTAAACTATTAGCTGTTGTATCTATTTCTAAAGTATCTTTTGAAACTGATAAGGTTGGTTTTCCTGCAGCCTGAGTGATGAATACGGTATCATTTGGTACACCAGTTCCGGAAACGACTACTTTAGCAGTTCTCGCTGCAATTGTTGGATTTGATAGTGCAGTTAAAGTAATCGTTGCATTTTCAGATCCGGATTTAAAACCTGGGGTTACCCATGTTTGATTGCTGTTAATATACCAATTGGTATTTGATGTAATATTAAAGGTTGCCGTACTATTATTTTCAGCTTCAATATTCAAATATTTTCCTGAAACTGATAATGTATCTCGTGGAACAACGTACATAACAATGGCATTGCTGGTTATTAAAGTATCATTTAATTTAGATATACAAGTTATAGTATCGTCATTAACAGGGATATAACTGAATTTTCCCAAACCGGAACCTTTATTTTTCCCATTTACCTGCCATTGCAAGGATGCGAACGAACTTAAGCAGCTTGTATCTGCTGAAAAAGTAACTGATGAGCCACTTTTTACCGTATCCGTAATAGTTGAGATTGTAACAAACCGGTCATCAACTATATTTAAACTATTCCACTGAGGAGCAGCTTCATATGCGCTAATTGAATTACATGGCACATATAAGTATTTGATATTATTATCATTTGCGAAAACACCATCACCCAGAGTAATGGGAATAGGGTTTAACGCTGTAATTGATTTTAACCCAGTGCAATTATAGAATGCACAATTCCAATATAATGTAACTGAAGATGGAATGGTTAATGAACCAGTTAGTCCGGTATTTCCAAATGCATACGATCCAATTGAATCAACTGAAGAAGGAATGGATAAGGAACCAGTAAAATTATAACAATTATAAAAGGCACTACTTCCAATATATGTAACTGAAGAAGGAACTGCAAAGTAAAAATTTAATGCGGTAGATGAAAAAGCCGATGAACCAATATGAGTAACCGATGAAGGTATGGTCATTGTACCGGTTAATCCACAATCAAAAAAAGCGTAATCTCCAATGGAGGTAATATTAACTGGTAATGTTACAGATTTTATGGTATTGTTTCCTGGCCCCACCCCAATTCCCATATCGGTCAAGGTTCTGCGGCCAAAAGCAAATTGTGGAATAGCATTGGCTGGGTAATAATAAACACTATTATCACTAAAATAATTTAGTGTGCCTTCATTACCATTATAGGCAACAATAGTAACATTGTTTAAATTAAGTACCGACAATAATGGCATACTGTCCCTCAAGGTTTTAAAGTCACGGGCATCAATGGTACCATTAATAGTAAGATTTATAACCGTTTTTAAACAGGAATTGATCACAGTATTCAATGTACCCGGAGTAGAAACTGTAATATTTAAATTATTACATGGTGAAACATTCATCACTATTTCATTGCTGATTACTGCATTATCATTAATTAAAGCAATACATGTAATAATATCCCCATTGTCTGGAACATAACTAAATGTATTTGTACCTGTTCCTGTATTTATTCCATTTACCAGCCATTGTAATGATACAGTGTTACTGACACAGCCAGTATTTGCTGTAAAAGTAACTGAGGTACCTGTATTTACGATATTTGAGCTTGCATAAATTGGTACAAAACTGTCATTTACAGCTAAATTAAAACTATTCCATGGTGAGGCTGACTTGTATGCATTAACTGAACCGCAAGGCACATATAAGTTTTTGATATTATCAGAGGAGAAAGTAGAATTATCTATTGGCAATGGATTTGGATTTAAGTCAACAATATTTTTTAATCCTGAACAATTGGAAAATGCTTCATCTGCTAGTATAGAAACCGAAGAAGGAATTGTCAGTGTACCAGTATTCTGGTACAACCAGAAAAAGCAGAATAATAGATAGTAGAAACAAATGAAGGAATGGTTAAGTTACCAGTAAATCCGGTACAATTCGCAAAAGCCATTTCACCAATATAATTAACATATGCAGGAATTTTTAATGATCCTGTTAAACCTGAACAACCGCAAGAAAGCCAAATCACCTATATAATAACCGAGGAAGGAAATGTTAAGTTACCAGTAAATCCTGAACAACCATAAAAAGTATAATTATTGATAGTAGAAACCGGAGAAAGAATGGTTAAGTTACCAGTAAATCCGGTACAACCATAAAAAGCATAATCACCAATATAATTAGTCGAATAAGGAATTGTTAAGTTACCAGTAAATCCGGTACAATTCTCAAAAGCCCATTCACCAATATAAGTAACAGAAGCAGGTATTGTTAAAGTACCTTTAAATCCAGAACAATTATAAAATGCCCCTTGTCCTATCATAGTAACTGTAGAAGGAATTGTCAGGGAACCATTAAATCCTGAACAGCCATAAAAAACATTAGTATTGATAGATGTAATAGATGTTGGAATAGTCAGGGAACCAGTAAATCCGGAACAACCGGAAAATGCTCCGTGTCCTATAAAAGTGACAGAAGAAGGAATTGTTAATGATCCTGTAATATTATTACAAGAGTAAAAGGCATCGTTTGCAATATAAGTAACTGAAGAAGGAATAGTCAAGGAACCTGTAATTCCTGAACAACCAGAAAAAGAATAACTTCCTATGTATTCGACCAAAGATGGAATAGATAAGGAGCCAGTAAATCCGGAACAACCATAAAAAGCATAATCTCCTATTGAATTAATATTTGTTGGGTAAACTATGGAAGTCAAATTTGTTTTACTTGTATTTAACTGTTGATTGTAAAAAGCATATTGAGGTATTGCATTTGAAGGATATGTATCCATATTTGCATCCTGAGTTCCATTTACCCCTGTATATGAATTAATTATAGCACCATCTAAATTTATAACACCTAAAGATGGCATACTATCACGCATTGTTTTAAAGTCGCGTGCATCAATGTTTCCAATAATTTTAAATTAGTTACTGTGTGGGAAGGCGGTTTGGCTATTTGATTTAATGTGCCTGGTAATGCAAATGTTTCAAGTCTTCCGTGAAAATGCATAATTCAGTTGTATTCCTTCGTTAAAATTAATGTCTTTAAATTTAGCTATGCATTTAATTGAATCCCCTATAGCAGGAATATAACTGAATACAGTATCTCCTGTACCTGCATTTTTCCCATTAACATTCCACTGTAAGGTCGGAGTGGTACTCAAACAGCTAATTTGTGTAGTGTAAGTAACTGGAGAACCTGGTATTACGGTGTCACCATAGCATGAAATGGAAAATGACTTATCACTAACTGTAATATTAAAACTATTCCATTGATTGGCGCCTTTATATTCATTAAATGATCCACATGGTACAGTCAATGATTTAATACTATCTCCGTAGAAAACACCTGAGCCCATAGCACTTCCTGTTAAAGGCATATGAATATATGAAATAATTGAAGTTATACCAGAACAATATTCAAAAGCATTTTCTCCAATACTATCAACTGAAGAAGGAATAGTTAATGAACCCTTAAATCCTCTACACCCGCAAAAAGCGCACGCTCCAACAGATGTAACCGAAGAAGGAATAGTTAAAGGACCTGTAAATCGGAAGCAACTTGCAAAAGCCGAATCTTCAATGGTGGTAACCGAAGAAGGAATAGTTAATAAACCGTTAAAACCTATACAACCCTCAAAAACAAACCTATTAATAGATGTAATTGAAGAAGGTATGGTTAAGGATCCTGTAAACCCTTTACAATTAGAAAATGCAAAAGCTCCAATCCATTCAACCGACGAGGGAATGGTTAAGGATCCTGTAAAACCGGTGCAATTATAAAAAGCAGCAAATTCTATATCTGTAACTGATGATGGAATGGTTAAGTCGCCTGTTAGCCCTGTGCAATTATTAAAAGCATAAAGTCCGATATAATTAACCGAATCAGGTATAATTAAAGAACCTTTTAACCCTTTACAATTTGTAAGAGAATAATCTCCAATAGTAACTAAATTATTTGGGAAAATTATTGATGTTAATGATTGTTTAGCATTAAAAGCTTCCTGAGGGATCGATTTTGCAGCATACGTATCACTATTTGAATCTTGCGTACCTCCGGTCCCAATATATGCAGCAATAGCAGCGTTGCTTAAATTAAGTACAACAATAATGGCATACTGTCTCTCATGGTTTTAAAATCCCGTGCATCAATGATGCCAGTAACTGTTAAATTAGTAACTGTGGATAAATAAGCATTTGCCACTGTATTCAATGTACCTGGCGTAGTAACATTTGCAGTTTCAGTAACCTGAGCATTTAATGCAGGCATTAAAGAAACAAAAAATATGAGTATAGCAGTCTTCTTTAACATATTGGATTTGTTTAGAAAATGTTAATTTTGTGTTGAGTTTCTTTTACTGGGATTTCTAATCAGGAGGCTTGCCAATAAAATGTTAAACAAAAATAAAACACATAATTAATTAATGCAAGTACATATTGATTAGCAATTATATATCGTTGATCAAACTAAAAATTAAGTTGACTGAAAAAATTTTGCAAATTTGGAGCAGGCTTATCAATTATTGGAATTTGCTTGATTTAATTCTTGTTGTTTCACAAACTGATTCTTAGGCTGTCGGGGAAAATAAAACGATACCTAAGAACTACAAGGGTAATAAGTTAAAACCCGCTTTGATATATTACAAATAGGTGATTTGTAAGAACCTTTTTTTTATATTTTTCGTACCTTAGTGTAATACTTTTTAAGTGTTAAATGTTTTAACCAACGATATCTGTTATGAAAAAATTCCTACTTACTTTAATAGCTGCCAGTTTCCTTGGCTGCGTAAATGCACAGGTTTATGATACTGCATATGTTACAACTGCAGGTACTTTGGATTCAGTTGCAAAATCATATTTAAACACTGTAACTAATCTTACCGTTATAGGTACTATAGATGTGCGTGATTTTGTGACCATGCGAGATAGTATGAAAATGCTATCTGTTATTGATTTAAGTGCTACTACAATTGAATATTATGCTGGATGTATAGGTTATATGTGCCCGAATTATCCAAATGCTATTCCTATAAATATATTCAATTCTGATTCAAATTTAACTTCTTTTGTTTTTCCTAAATCACTTACTTATATTGGAGAAGATGCTTTTAATAATTGTCAAAACTTAAGAGATACATTAAACTTACCATCTTCTATTACCTATATCGGAGCTCAGGCATTTAATAATTGTTATAATTTAAAAGGTTCTTTTAATTTACCATCTTCAATCACCTATATTGCAGACGATGCTTTTAGCTTTTGCAAGGGGTTAACAGGCTCATTAACCATTCCTTCTTCAGTTACATATATCGGACAAAACGCTTTTGCATTTTGCTATGGATTATCAACAATTATTTCATTAAATCTTACACCTTTAAGGAATGTAGCATATTCTTCCTTTGGTGGAGATACTATAAAAAATTTATATGTACCATATGGGTCGGTAAATGATTATAAAGCCGTTACACCATGGAATAGCTTTAACATTGTTGCAAATTACAGTTTTGTTCCAATATCTGCTAATCATTCCAAAATTCAATCTGGCTCGTTAGTTACTTTTACAGCAGATACATCCTGTATGAACTCAACAACCACATTGCAGTGGCAGGTAAACGGTAAAAATACAGGTACGGGGAAAGGCATTTTCAGGTATTTCCCCTTAAATGGAGATACTATTATATGCATTGCAACAATAAATGACACGTCTACAATGAGTAATATAATTGTTATGAATATTACACCATTAATTGCAAACGTTACTGTCCCCGGCACATTAGATACAGTGGTAAAAAATTATTTATCCACTGTGACCAATCTTACAGTTACAGGAGTAATAGATGCGCGTGATTTTAAAACCTTGAGAGATAGTATGCCCATGCTGTCTGTACTAAATTTAAGTAATGTAAAAATTATAGCCTACACAGGAATACATGGCACACAGGACGCTAATAACGACACCTATTCTGCATATGCTGTTCCTCAATATGCCTTTTGGAATCCACAGACCCTTTCCGGAAAAATAAAATTATCTTCAATAACTTTACCATCTTCGATAAATATTATAGGAGAAAGCGCTTTTCAAGGTTGCGGTTTACAAGGATCCCTGTCAATTCCATCTATAATTAATTATTTAGGTAATAGTGCTTTTGAAGGTTGTTCCGGATTAACTTCAATTATAACATTCAACCCTAAGCCATTAAACAGGTAATGATTTGATCACTGGTGTCTTTAATGGAGATAATAATGTCAGATTTTTATTTGTACCATGTGGTTACATTGACCCATATAAAGCAGCTGTTCAATGGAATGTATTTTGATATTGTGGCAAATGACAGGTTTGTTCCAATTTCGTCGAGTACTGATACTATAACTTCAGGCATATCTGTTGGTTTTGAAGCTTGAATACAAGCTGTATGATTCAAAAAGTATCATTCCAATGGCATGTCAATGGAAAAAATGTTGGAACAGGCAATAGTACATTTAGTTATATTCCTACTAATGGTGATACGGTGACATGTAATACTGCTTTTCAGTTTGATACTATAATAAATGATGAATTTTAGTTATATACCTATAATATGACAAGTAATCCTATTGTGATGACAGTTACTCCACCTAATTCTATTAAATTAGTAAAAATAGAATCATTTTCAATTTACCCTAATCCAAATGATGGAAATTTTTATATTTCATATCCAAATCTCTCCAACACAAGCAAGTTTTTCAATTTACAACCAGAATGGGTTAGTAGTATACCAATCAGATATTACAAATCCAGTCACTAAGGTGGATATGAGTAAATATGCACCTGGTATTTATATTTTAAAATTATTTTCTTCTGATAATGAATTTATTACAAGAAAGAGTCAGTTTAAACAATAAAACCAAAACTTATTCGTTGTTGCTTTCCTAATTATCTTATTTCGGCACACTTGTTGGTAATTTC
>CAVYAE010000085.1:0-3741 GCA_963766305.1 uncultured Bacteroidota bacterium | reverse complement strand
CAACCTTTTAATTATGTTTTCTCACTTTATATTAAATATCTTGATTAATTTTATTTAATATGAACTGTTGTAGATTATCTGCTATTGTTAACAGTAAAATTATTGTAATTTGTCCTATATTCCTGATCTTATTTTTTAAAGGATACAGTCAAAATGCAGAAGAAATAGTAATTAAAAACAAAATTACAGGCAGGGAATGGGTAATTCATGATGGCCAGAAAATAAAAGTAGTTAGGTCAGATGATATTGTTATAATGGGAAATATTATAAAAAATGACTCGGTATTAATTGCTGGCAATGAAATTATTATTAATTCACATATGAATAAGGTTAATTGCAATTATAATATTAATATTAATGAAATTAAAGATATTATAATATTTGAACCGGCAGCAGAATACTTATTTAAAGCTCCTGCTAATTCAAAATCAGATTCAATTGAAGATTCAGTTACCATTACTTCAAATAATAAATTGTTGAAATTTGGCTATCCTAAAAACATTATTAAAACTGAATATTTTGTATATTTTTATTTTGAAAGGGTTACTTTTAAAAGTCAGTCTATTCAATTCAGTTACGGAAATATTGTTGAGTTAACTAATTTTTTTAATGGAAAAATAACAGGACATGAATACACTGTGGAATATCGTTTTTACCCATATGGTCATGCTCCGGATGGTTTTTATATTGGGCCATATTATCTGAATGCAAAAGGGAATGCCTATACCGGGGGATCTGATTATAATGCAAGTGGTACTTTCAATCTTAACTGGCAGGGACCAGGCATTAATTTTGGCTCCCAATGGATAATGGGAGGATTTTTTTCATTAAATATTTATTTCGGTCTTGGTTTTTACAAGGCTACTAATTCAAATTTAATAGCAACAGCTAATACAAATGATGGGCCTTTGCAAGGATATACGGGATTCCCTTATGGCGGATTATCTATTAGTTGTGGTTTTACTTTTGGTATAGCATTCTAAAGTAATATTGATTCTTAATTATCAACTAATTCCATTTAATTTAAGGCTTTACTTTAAATAATTAACAAATATTTGTTACTATGAAAAGAGATACCAAATCCACTATAATTGGATGGAAGCTTACATTTCTAGTTACTGCCTTATTTTTCATGTTATCTCATGGTTATGGTCAAAATAAAGAAAATATAGTTATAAAAAACAAACTATCAGGTAAAGAATGGTCAATTACTAATAATCAAAAATTAAAAATAGTTCTAAATAACGGGCATACTATCAGAGGCAGATTAATTTTGAAAGATTCCCTATTATTATTTGTTCAAAATGAAATTATTATTAAAACACAGATAGATTTATACAACATTTACGATAGTACATACTATATTAATATTGATGAAATTAAAGAAATAAATGAGATTGTAAAAAAGTTCTTTATTGGTTACGATATTATTAAAGAATTAATAGATGAACATTCCTTAACAATAGGTTATAATATATTTAAAACTCAATTTATTACATTCTCTTACGGTTATACCTATCCATATACTACTGAAAGCGATTTATCCCCAAACCAGTCAGAATATCCAATTTTTATGTATAGGGGACCCACTTACAGATTAGGTTACGAAATTCACCCAAACTTAAAATCATATCCTTATTGTGGTATAGACTTGTATTATAAAAGTTTATCATTTAATAATGTAAATTTATATAATGAATATGATGATAACGAAAACACATTTACTCAAAGTGAAATTGCAAATGTTTATGGGTGGCATATAAATGGAGGTTTTATTTTAAATTTTAGTTACTTTTTCATTAATTTTTCATTAGGTGTCGGAGAAACTACTAAGTTTAGAAATTTTACCGTTTCCAATTCTAAATATGATAATCAGGAGGATTGGGACGGACCAGTTGTCAACAATGGAACATACTCTCAGACTCAACATTACACCTCAGTTATAGCTGGACTTAATATAGGTTTCAGATTTTAATTTAAGTAAATTCAATTAAATAACTTATATTTTTCAATATTATTTCCTTAACAATATATTCGTTTTAATTCGTATTATTAATCTTGATAAAAATTTCATAATTCAGGGAAGATGTGATTCGATATAAAGTGCAAATTATGAAAGTAATAGTTGGAATAATATCCAAAAAATATTAATCTTTTTATATGAAAAAATCGGTTTGGATATCAGTAATGATATCTTAATTAGGATTTGGTCAAAACCTGAAAAGTCAATCTTTTCTGGAAATGGAATTATATGAAGCCGGATTCAAAAGAAATCTTAGCGGAAATGATATCCAGAATTAATCAAGGAGAATTTCTGAAATTTGCAGCAGCAATAACAAAAGCTAATCCTGCTAAAATAGCCAAAGAAGCAGTACAATTAATTAAAGACACACTCTCACAAGAAATTTAAATTGGGACTTTCTGCTCAATTCAAATCAAAAGGAAATTATAACTATGTATTTAAACTATATTTAACTTTTGGCGTTCTAATTTAAGATCGTACTCTGCCTGAAGACGAATCCAAAATTCAGCACTAATTCCTAAAGCCGCTTCTAACTTTAAGGCGATAGCTGCACTAATATTTCGACGACCTTTTAATATATCTGAAAAGTGTGAAGGATAAATTTTAAGGTCCATAGCAAAAGCAGATTTTATAATTCTTCTTGCTGCAAGTTCTTCTTCTAATAATTCTCCTGGATGGAATAACACATTAGAACGAAGTTCTTCTCCGTTTTCCCCGATGACTTTGAACTGTGACATTTTTTTTACTATTAGTTACGACTTTTGATTACGTAATCTTTTACGATTTTCTTGTTATTTTACTTATAATGATTTGAAAGATCCTCAATATTAGCTACATCAGCCAATTTTAAAATTGAATTATTAAGCTCAAACTCTAAACGATACTGATCATTGACACGTATGGAGTGTAAATGTTTTTTATTTCCTGTGAGCTTTTCAAAATTTAGACTTTTAAGCTTTAATAAATCTTCTGCGTTTTCAGCGTTTTTCATTAAGCCAACTATTTTAATAAATTTTTCTATTGTTTGTTGTTGGTACTGTGGTTTTCCTTTAGGTTGCTCTCCTTTGTAAAGCAACTCTAAACGAAAATTGTTAAAATGTAATTCCATACAATATCATAATTATAATTTTAAAAGTTATTAATATGTTGCAAATATATTAAATTAAATTAGTATTACCAAAAAAAGGTAAATTAAATTTAATAAAAGCTCTATTTAACCCAAATTATAAAAATTTGATATTAGCTAAAATGATTGTCAAGTTTAGAATTATTGGTTAGGTTTAATTCTTTGTTGTGCGGATTTGTTCCTTTAGCACGTACCTTACTCTCATTCTAGAGTTCAGAATTAATACTTTTGTTAATAGAAGCCTCAGAACGTATACTCTCTATGGTAATTCTCATAAAAATTGGAGCCTCTCCATTTTTAAGTAGTTCGGTTCTTTTAATAAAGAATATAATTGAAAATGTTTTTCTAGTCATAAATTGAATAAATTTAATGATGTAAAGGTACTTTTTTAGGAGCATTTTTAAGCTCGCATAATACTGCATTTCAATGCAATACAGCTAAATCGGTGGAGATGATTTTTGGCTAAAAAAAGTCCACCGATTTCTCCGCAGAAAACCTGCATGGAAGTGGACTTTTTTGCATAGTAGAAGGGGATAAAAAATCCCGTAATGTATATAATTACAGGATTTTGCATTGAAATAGCATTATGTTT
>CAVYAE010000084.1:0-8971 GCA_963766305.1 uncultured Bacteroidota bacterium | reverse complement strand
AGCTTCTACGCTACCACTAGGCCTAAAAGGCTTTTTACCTTTGAAAGGGCGGGAGGGTAATTGGAAAATAAATATAATTGGTGTCCTGACGGGCATTTTATTTTATGGATTTTTGGAGCTTTAATGCGATCGGAAATGTCACGGGCAACGTTTCATATTTTTCAAGTAATCTCTTACTATTGGAGTAATATTAAACCAATTGCCTTCATTTTTTTCATGCAAAACAGCCCAATATTGTAAAAGTTCCAGATACTCTTTATTGTGTCTATCTAATAATTTTTTAATATTCTTCCAAAAATTACTTTTATCACTTTCGAAAAAAATAAAATCAACATAACTAGCTAATATTAATGACATAATTGCATATTCTATTGTTAATGAGAAATGCATTGTAGATAAAACATTTATAAATTCATCTAATCTAAATCTATTAGCTAACTCCACTGCCCAGTCTTGTTCAGACCCATTTGCTGGTAAATTTAAAAGCTTATTCACAAAGAGCGATAGTCTCTTATCTATAATCATAGCATTCTATTAATTTGAAACACCCTTTTAGTTGAAAACAAGAGAAGTTAATTAAAACAGGGTTACAGGACATTGCATTAATTTGTAGTTTCACTTGTAAATAAATTTACAATTTTAATTAATGGTTCTGAATTTTTAGGCGAATTTTTGGAGCTTTAATGCGCTGAAATATAACTTGGCGTTTTAAAATATCCATTTCAAAGTTTGCAATTATTTGCACCGTATTGTTATAGATATTTTCATATATTTGAATGGTAAATTATAAATTAGCTTACAATGACAAAAGATGAACTGGCAAAAGATATTGCGGGTAAAACCGGAATTGAAAAAATTACAATAGTACGAACCATTGATGTCCTGATGGATGCAGTTAAAAGAAATATGATCAAAGGCGGAAACATATACCTGCGAAGTTTTGGTACTTTCCTTGTTAAAAAAAGCGCTAAAAAGACTGCCAGGAATATTTCAAAAAATACGGCAATTATCATTCCGGAACATTTTATTCCAGCATTTAAACCTGCAAAGGAATTTAATGACAAATTAAAAGTAAAAAAAAACTGACAAACTGAGAAACTAGGCAATAAACAATAAAAAGGTTGTGCGTAATGCTAAAAGATAGATAGTATCATGATAGCAAGTGAATTTGAAAATCATCCAGTATTTGAGAAACTTGATCAAATTATCGCTCGATTTTCTGAACAAGAAGTACGTGATAAAATTGAATTAGAAAAATTACATTTCTATGATTCGTCATGTAGGTACATAAAAGATAGATTAAGATTAACAATCCCAGTGCTAGTTCCGATCGCTGAATTAAATACTATTTCACAAGAAATAGATAGTGGTATTGGTCAAGTAAATACATATATTGGTAATAATTCTTCGAGCTTTTTGAATTTTGAGAAATGACAAAAAAGAAATAATATATTCGAGAGTTTTTTATTCAATAGCTATTCTTGTTGGAATTCTTTTAACAGGTGATATAATATATTTCTCAAAGAATTTTTATGAATTAATTGGGGAATTTCTCTTATTTGGAGGCTGCACTACTATGTTGATAAGAGCATACAAATTGGAAAATTATTTGCTTCTATTAGACAAAAGAACAACTCTTACCTACTTTCAACATTATAAAGGAATGGTCTTTAACTTATTTAATTCTAACTTTAAAAAAGTTTCTGCCATTTGCGTGTTGATAAAACCAATCATAAAAAAGAATGAATACGAAACTCAGAGAAAACAAGTAAATTTATATACATATTTAACTTACACATTGATAATTAGTGGTATTATAATAGGGAATATCAGGCAATAGTAAAATACTTGATTATTTGTCCCATAAGATAGAATTATTGGATATAGTTCAGTTATAAAATATTACAAACATAAATTGCACAAATGAAACAAATATTAGTAGTATTATTAGGATTTTCCTTTATTGTTTCTTGTACACAGAGAGTAAATAACCCAATACCCGACATAAATTACCAAGATTTCTTAAAAACTAAAGGAATAGAAATAAAAGATTTTAAATTTATTAATTCACTTAGTTTTGGCGATTTTGAATATGATGCTAAAGGATTTAAGGAACTTAAGGACACTAATCTTATAACTGAGTGGTTTGGACAAAATTATCATTTAGGATTTAATATCTATTTTTATTCTATTCAAAAACCAGTTGGACATTTGATACCGTTGACATTTATTCAAACTGGCACTGATTACGCTGCCATAGTCTTAAAATTAATTGACTACAAAACTGGCAAAGTAATTAAAACTTTTGAATTAAGTGGTGGAGAATGTGGGGGACCAGAACAACTTGAAAAGGATAGTACCTGGATGTTATGTGGTAAAAACAACTCCTTATTTTTAAATGATTCTTTGATTAAAAACATAAAAGTGAAGTTTTATTGCGATTCTTTACGATCATCAGATGAATCAAAACTACGAGTTGACACGATAAAGTATTTATTGACTATTGGTCAAGAAAAGGGACTAATTAAAAAACAAATTGATAGCGTAAGGATAAATGCTAAATTTAAAAATTACTCACGGTAACATGCAGTATAATAGTCAGGATTATGAATACACAAAAGGCAGTTACCATATAAGGTCAAAATATTAGTAATAAAATTATTATGATACGACGATGTTCAGAGCCAAACCAGAATGTCCGACAAATTTATGATGCCCTGAAATTATGTATTTGTAAGAAATTAAATAATACTTTATCGATAAATTTGATTTTAATTTCTACAAAACATGTCTCCAATAAAATATTTAATGTCACTGGTGATAAAACAACTGTAGTTATTCCAGCTTTTTAATCTTGTTCGCTTGAATTAAGAAAATTAAATATTGAATTGATAACTATAGCCATTGCAGTTGAATAAGTTGTATTGTCGTTATAGAATGTAAACCATCCTGAATAATTTGATTCCTTTTTACAGGAAAAAGCAATTAGAACTAATAAAAAGATTAAAAGACCGAACTTCAGAATTGAATTATTCATAATTTATGTTTTTGTTTAACAATTTTCATATATTATGATATTTTATTTATAAAGTGTAAATAAAATCAAATAAGGTTGGAAAAGCTATATTTAAAGAAAATAATAGTCTTTCAATTAGTAAATATCCTTGGATTGACAATAAATATTCTGTTTATAAATTAGTCCTAAAGAATATTAATATCATTAAATCAAATCAAATTTTTATTCATAATAATGCATATAAAACAATTTACTCCAATTACGTTACTCCGATTAGTTTTTGGGAAAATTCTAGTTGGTAATGTTTAGAACAAAATAATTATGAAAAATAAATCAGAAATAATTCGAATATTCTTCCTTTTTTTTGGACTTTCTTGGTTATTATTTTTTATTATAATTTTATTTCTATATATAATTTATAAAAAGGGAGAACCATATAATTCTTTTGACGAACAATTACAACTAATTGCTTGGTTGTATTTTTTAATTCCATATTTTTTTATTTTTTTAACTATTTTATATGTCCTCATATTTATTTTTTATAAAATTATAAAAAAGATTAACTATTTGTCTTATAGTTATTTATTTTTATCTATATTCTTTTTTATTCTTTTTATCTTTAGCTTCATTCTTTTTAAATTTCATCTATAAAAGTTTAGGGATTGCAAAATTGTTGTTAACTAATATATTAAATAAATTATTTTTTGTGAATCAATCTATCTTGTATATCATTCATATTCTGGATTTTTAAGTAGATTGATTATTTTAGTGCTTATTCCGTTTATATCCGGAATCTTTGTCCGCCAATTCCCGGAATACGCAATTTTAGCCAGAATTTTCTGGGAAATGTTGGCAATACCCCAATTATGAAAATAATATGAGGCACATTTTAACTGTAATATTTATGAGAATAACTTTTTATTTTATATTGTTATTTGTTGTATGGATATTCCGGAACATATTGACCCCCCTTAAAACCGGTAAATTTTAATTGATTTTTTAATCAATTGCAAATGACATTCCGGCTGATATTGGTTCTTCATCACTTTTGGTGATTAACCGGACTTAATTAGTACCATGTTTCTTAGCATGTGAAAACCAGCTCTGCCATACATCCTTCTCTTGATATTCTTTAGACGATTAACCTGGCCTTCAACTTGTCCATTACTGTATGAAGTAATAACTGCATTATTGATTGCATTAAAATCTTTTTTCAGGTTTGATGCAAAATTTTGCAATGCAGATTCCGGATTCAATGCTTTATCAATCCAAATTTTTAATTGGCCATCCTGCTTATTAATGAATAAATCTTTGAAGTTCTTAACCAATTGTTCTAATTGTTTAATTTCCGGATATTTATTTAACAACAGATTAAGGAATTCATTATCATATGTATTTAATTGTTTTGAATCCATATACAGCATCATTGATAGTCTGGCTGGTGACCAGGTACGTATTGGAGTTAATGGTGTAATACTCTTTCCGCTGGATAATCCCGAGAATTTTTCTTCAGATAACCTGTTAAAATTAAAACAGAACTGAGAATATTTACCTTTAAAACCCATATTTACAATATTTTGATGTAACTCTTTTTTTATTTTACCCTGGTTACTTTCATGTATTAAATATTCTATGTAACTATCAAATTGTATATTATGTTTACTTTCTCTTTTAGGATACTCATCTGCATTAATGTATTTTTTGACTGTTTGTCTATGTGCTTTTAATGTTTTAGCGATTGATTTAATTGATTTACCAGCTTGACGAAGTTCTTTAACTTTTTCAAAAATATATTGTCTTTTAACATTGACAGTTGTAGGAATGGTCTTATATACTTGATCAGAATTAGCGGCCTTTGCAATTAATTCTTCTTTAGGATCTTTAACAATTATAGGAGCATTAAAAATTTTGTATGCCTCTTTAAGCTCTTTTCGTTTTGACTGAAACACTCTTTTTGTTGCTTCACCAAGATTCATTAATAAATGGAATCGATCTGCCACCTGAATGGCTTGTGGAGCGCCATTTTTTGCCCCTAAAGCATAAGGGCCAGCCCGATCTCTTGATATTACAGTGACTTCAGGATGTGTCCGTAACCAATTTGCCAATGTATCAGATTCTCGATCTGGTAATAGATCAATAACTTCTCTGCTTTCCAAATCAACAACAACAGTCCCATAATTATTCCCTTTCTTAAAGGCCCAATCATCTATTCCAATAATTCCTGAAGTTACAGGTCTAGATGTAATTTCAAGGTTTTTTATTATCCGAAGAACTGTGGAAGGACTGACAGGCATTCCCATATACCTGCTAATCTTAGATCCAGTATTTCCACCCAATTCAAGAGCTATTCTGCTTAAAAGTTCGATTGTGCGACATAGTCTTCTTTTATATGGGTTTATCTCAACCTTGAAGCGTTCAGTAAAAATCTTTCTTTTACATTTAGGATTATCACAAAAGAATCTTCTAGCCATTAAATCCATTCTGGATTGGTGTCCAGAAACAGGTAAATCTGCAAGCATTCTTGTATATTTACTGTGAACTCTATAACTGGTTTTTTTGCATAAAGGACACTTTGAACCAATTTGACAGGCAGAGACATTTAAATAAAGATGACCTTCGGTAAAGATCATATTCACAGCTTTTAGCTTTACATTTGCAGGAAGGATAAAAGGTGGAATCATATATTACAAATCTAATATATAATTACACATATTATTCATATGTTTGTAAATAAAATAATAAATAATGGGTAAAGGGGTATTAAAAGTTCATAGAGCAAATCCAATAGAGATAAAGAAGCTTTTGAATGACAATGAATCATATACTGTAGGGGTACGTCTCAATTTAGTATATCTGGTTTCGCTTGGCCATTCAAGTAGAAAATTATCTGAAATACATAATATTAGTTTTAAGCAAATCACCAATTGGGTACATCGTTTTGAAGAAGAAGGTATTGAAGGTTTAAAGGACAGGAAAGGAAGAGGTAGGCATAGTACTTTATCAGAAGAAGTCCTTTTAGAAATTAAATCGTCAATAGTCAATCAAAAGCCAAGCAACTATGGTTACAATTCCGAAAAATGGACTGGTCCTATTATTAAACAATGGATAAAAAGTACTTATGGAGTGGAGTTTCAAAATGCTCAGATATATAATATTATGAGCAAAATTGGAATTTCATTTGAAAAGAAGCAAGGTCTTGTCCCTGTTTAAATATAGTGTACTTTATTACTAGACTTTCACCAAAAGTGATGAAGAACCAATATCACTGAAATATCCATTGTATGCAATATTAATGCTCAATCTATTAATATATCACTTTCATTAAATGATAGTTGCTTAAACCCTAATAAAGAATTTAATACTATTGCAATTAATATTAGTAATGAATCACAAAAAGATTATTGGGTGGATTTAAGTGCAATTAATCTTACCTTTTATTTAAAAAATAAAACAACTGAACTTAGATATAATCAAGGAGATGTATCAATATTTAGCTATTATACACAATTTAATAAAATATTGAAATATGGATTTATATTAATTAAAACTGGTAGTAAGGTAGTAATAACAAATCATTCAAGTATTTTTAAAAGTTATCCTTTCGAAAATGGATTGGAATATTATATGAAAGGTGAATATAAAAAACCTCGTAAAAGATTATTAAACAATATTTGTAGTCATACTAATGATAATGGATTAGTAAAGTTTGTAATTTGTAATTAAACTAAAAAGAGTTTGCTTGTCTTCTTTGTCAATACACCATAAAGGGTTTTATTAAGACATCAATTTTCTTATCATGGTTAAATTTTGCTATTTTTTGGCAAACAAATCCTTAACGTGGAATTTGTAGAAAATGCTGTGTGCGACAAGAAGTCGCTTATTATAACTGTTTGACTTTTTACTCTGGGAGTTAACTGATCAAACCTTGGGTTCCATCCCAAGTAACCTACGCACATGTGCAAATCGGGTAACTGGCTTGTGCAAAGCTGTACGGACAATATAGCCTGTAATGGTATTCCGTGAGGAAAACCAGTCATGGTAGCGTCAAACTATGGAGGAGTTAGGTTTGACTGGTATGGTCAACATATGTGAACTGCAGATAAAAAAATATCGTCATTCTAAAACAGCGAAAGACGATGACACGCTGTGGCCAAAATGGCACAGGGGTATAGTTAACAGATTCCAGCATTCTGTTACATGGATTAACACTCCCCCGGTAAAGAGGCAGGACCTAACCCAGTCGGTTATATAAGCGGAACTTGGTAAGCCCACGTAGGTTCCCCAGATCATCGGGGTAGATTATCCGTGAGGATGGTACAATACTGCATGGGTAAAGGAGGAACAGAGTAAGCCAATGCCGGAATGTAATGTTTCGGATATGCCCACTTCTGTTATGGTGCTTAATCACAAGAAATCGACAGTAAGACTTTAACAAGGAAATCGCAAATGAATCGACCCAAAGGGGGATGTGCATCCGAGGCAACATGGACAGACTGGAAATCCATAAACTGGAAGAAGGTTGAATATGATGTAAAGTCATTGCAGAAACGTATTGTGAAGGCTGTCAAAGCCAAACATTTTCACAAAGTAAAAGTCCTTGTACGTCTGCTTACCCACTCATTTTACGGGAAGCTATTGGCTATTCTCAGAGTCACCACCAACAAAGGCAGTAAAACTGCAGGGGTTGATAACGGGCTCTGGAACACATCAAGAAAAAGGTGGGAGGCAATTGAACAACTAAAGGTCAAAGGATACAAAGCTAACCCACTCAAAAGGAAGTCTATAAAGAAGAAAAGCGGAAAACTTCGGCACCTTGGCATTCCAACTATTCGTGATCGGGCACATCAAGCATTGCACAAACTGGCTCTCGAGCCAATTGCTGAGACTCTTGCTGATCCTAACTCTTACGGGTTTAGACCAAAGAGATCATGTGCGGACGCGATAGCACAATGTCATATGATGTTATGTAGACGCAATTCTCCCCAATGGATTTTAGAAGCTGACATCGCAGGATGTTTTGACAATATATCCCACGAATGGATATTGCAACATGTTCCTATGAGTAAGAAGGTTTTATCCGAATGGTTAAAAGCTGGATACATTGACAAAAAGCAGTGGTTTCCTACGATAAACGGGACTCCACAAGGCGGTATAGCTTCTCCGACAATAGCAAATATGGTTCTGGACGGAATGGAAAAGGAAATATACCTTTATGCCGGTGCCAAACCGAAACGTAATCCACATAAAATACATTTCATCCGCTATGCGGATGACTTTGTGGTTACATGCAACAGTCGGGAATATCTCGAAAACGAAATAAAGCCAATCATCATCAGATTTCTTGATGTAAGAGGACTTAAACTCGCTCTTGAGAAAACCTTAATCACACACATCAGTGATGGGTTTGACTTCCTGGGCTTTAATGTCCGCAAATATAAAAACAAATGCCTTACCAAACCTAAAAAGGATTCGGTGAAAAACGTGTATAATAAAATGAGCGAAAGCGTAAAAAGCCTTACAGCGGGGTCACAATTACAGGTCATCCTCAAACTATCACCAATCATACGAGGATGGTCTAATTTCTACAGTCACTCTGCCGCCAAACGGACATTCTCATTGCTCGACTCAAAAGTGTTCAAGCTTTTGTGGAGATGGGCTAAAAGTAGACATCCCAAAAAAAGTAGTCGTTGGATCAAAGATAAATACTTTCATTCAATTGGCAAAAGACATTGGGTGTTTGCAACATCTGATAAACGAAAGATTGAACTTCCTTCATTCAGTGCTACTAAAATTGTTAGGCATGTGAAAATAAAAGCTTCGGCCAATCCTTATGATAAGGATTGGGAAGAATACTTTTCTAATAGGATTTCCATTAAAGTTAATCGATTTGTCAGTGTTACCTAAGGATATGATTGACCGGATTAGTTACATAATCTTATAAGTGCTCGAGCCGTG
>CAVYAE010000083.1:0-4763 GCA_963766305.1 uncultured Bacteroidota bacterium | reverse complement strand
TTTTGCCTGTATTAACATCCACAGGTAAAGGAGCGGATATCATGGTACCTATGGCCATACCAGCTTTCGGTGGGATGCTTATTCAGGTGATGACTGTTTTTGTAGTTCCCATGTTTCAGTCGATGTGGAGGGAAGGAGCTGTAAAACGATTAAACAGGAAACAGGTAATTGAATCATAAACAAATTGCAGGATGAAAAAGTATATACAAATATATTTAACGATCATTTCCATAAGTCTCACAATGGATAATAGCAGCTATGGACAGAAGAAGACTGTTACTAAAGATTCTCTATTAACATATATGGAGCTGGCAGCTAAAAATAATCCAACCGTTCAGCAACGATACATGGAATACATGGCAGCGTTACAAAAAGTTCCACAGGTTGGAAATTTGCCGGATCCTGAATTAAACCTTGGTATTTTTCTTAGTCCCATGGAACTGGTTGAAGGTAAACAAGTGGCCGATATTAAGCTTATGCAGATGTTTCCATGGTTCGGAGTGCTTAAAAATGCCCGGGATGAAATGAGCCTTATGGCAAAAGCCAAATTTGAATTGTTCAGGGATGCCAAATTACAAGTTTTCTATGATGTACGTCGTACCTGGTATGAACTATACAGGACAGGGCAGGATATTGAAATATCCAAAAAAAGTATTGAAATCCTGCGAACTATTGAGCGGCTGGCTCTGGTAAAGTTTAAAACATCATCCCAGCCATCATCTGTTCTACAAAATAATTCAATGGGTGCTTCATCGGGTGTATCAGGGCTTGCTGATTTATATCGCGTGCAAATTGAAACCGGAGATCTGGAAAATGACATTGCTTTGCTTAAAAATCAACAAAATACTATAGTTGCGAGGTTTAACGGTTATCTAAACAGACCTGTGCAATCTTCTGTTGAAGTTATAGATACTTTGCAGCCTGATTCTTTAAATATTTCTTTATTAGCAGTGGCTGACAGTATACTCAAAAATAATCCTGAGCTGGGAATGTTACTATACGAAGGGCAATCGCTAGATTCACGCAAGCGTATGGTTAGGAGCATGGGTTACCCAATGGTTGGTTTGGGGATAGATTATCTGATAATCAATAAAAGTGATATGTCAGCTTCATCCATGAACGGAAAGGATATGATTATGCCTATGGTGACGTTGACATTGCCTGTTTATCGAAAAAAATATAAGGCAATGCAAACGGAAACAGACCTGCTGAAAAAAGCCACCGAACAAAATTATACTGCCACAGCCAATAGTTTGCAAACTGAATATTACCAGGCACGGCAATTATACGAGGATGCACAGCGCAGGATTAACCTTTACGTAAATCAGTATTCTCTTGCAAACAAAACGCTTGACATTATGCTAAAAAGCTTTGCAACGTCAGTAACCGGATTAACGGATATTCTGCGAATCCGCCAACAAGTCCTCGAATATGAATACAAACAGGTGGAGGCAGTTACCGATTATAACACGGCAATAGCATGGTTAGAGCGGTTAATGGCATATTCCCAAAACTAGAAAACTTGAAAAACAAACAATATGAAGAATTTATACAAAAACATATATATTCGATACGGATTAATTGCTATCGGAGGCATATTCACCGGATGGTTGCTTTTTCATTCCCCACACAGAGTTGATCAAAAACATGATAATGCCGTACAGGACGCTAAAACAGGTATGTGGACATGTGCTATGCATCCCCAGATACGGATGCCGGCACCTGGGAATTGTCCGATTTGCGGAATGGAATTAATTCCGGTCAAACAGGGTAATACGATAACTTTTGATCCGGATGCTATCCGTCTTACAAAAGAAGCTGCAGAACTTGCCAATGTAATGACATCAGTAGTTACATATCAAAAGCCAGCCAAGGAAGTCCGTCTTTATGGGAAAGTTCAGGCTGATGAACGGTTACTCCAAAGTCAGGTGTCACACATCCCGGGACGTATAGATAAGTTATTTGTAAACTTCACTGGAGAAGCTGTTCACAAGGGCCAGGTACTGGCACTTATTTATTCAACCGAACTGGTGACCGCACAGCAGGAATTACTGGAAGCGGTAAAAACAAAACAAACACAACCCGAAATTTACGAAGCAGCCAAGGAAAAGCTCCATCAATGGGAACTTTCGGATTCTCAAATCACAAAAATTGAAAATTCCGTAAAAGTACAGGACGATTTTGAAGTTATTTCGAACACCTCGGGAATTGTTACAGCCCGTCGGGTCAACAACGGCGATCATATAGGACAGGGGACGGTATTATTTGATGTAGCTGACTTATCAAGTGTTTGGGTCATGTTTGATGCTTACGAAAGTGATCTTCCGTTCCTGAAAACAGGAGATAGACTTACCTTCAGTGTTCAGGCACTGCCTGGCAATCATTTTTCCGGAAAAATCATTTTTATAGACCCTGTACTTGACCCTGTTACCCGTGTAGCTAAGGTAAGGGTTGAAATTTACAACGAGGCTGCCAGACTTAAACCGGAAATGTTTGCTACAGGTATTGTAAGGGCTGACCTGGATGAATACAGGAACAATCTGGTAATTCCCCGGTCGGCAGTATTGTGGACCGGAAAACGATCAATTGTTTATGTAAAACAAACAGGAACTGAGGGAATTGTCTTTAAAATGCGAGAGATAGGACTTGGACCCATGCTTGGTAACAGTTATATAGTAACCGATGGGCTTCAGGAAGGTGAAGAAATTGTTACCCAAGGTACATTCAGTGTTGATGCCGCCGCACAACTGGAAGGAAAACCGAGTATGATGAACCCAAATCGGAAAAATTCTTCTTCAACGCCGGAAAAGGGTATATCAGGAGATGCAAATACAGGTAAGGAATAATATTTATTTAGGTTTTTTCATCAACTACCATGATGAACTAGTGAGTTTATAATATTGCAAATATGATTTAAATTCAGTTCCATGTCACCAGAATTGCCGTTAATAATTTCATCAGCAAATTGGCGTGTAGGTTCAACAAATTTATCATGCATGGGACTCACTGTATTTGTAAACCGGTCTTTGACAATCCTGCGGTTGCGTCCCCTTTCATTTATATCACGTTTTATTATTCTTTCAAGCCTTTTTGTTTTGGTAACATCTATAAATACCTTATAAGTAAGTTCTTTTCTTAATTCTTCATTTAATAAGGTAAATAATCCATCTACAAGTATTACCTCAGCGCTGGAAACATTTATTGTCTGGGATAAGCGTGAACAGGTTATAAACGAATAAACAGGACGGTTTATGCTAATATTATATTTCAGCTTTTTAATATCACTTATTAGTAATTCAAAATCAATAGCATCCGGATGGTCAAAATTATATAATAATTTTTCTGATTCACTTAAAAAAGCATGATCACGGTAATAAGCATCTAAAGGTAAATGACTGACTACCCCGATTGGATATGAACTAATAATGCGGCTTACCAGTGTAGTTTTTCCGGACCCACTGCCCCCGGCTATGCCTATAATATTCATTATTATATAAATAGGTAGTTAGTAGAAAGCTAATTGAGTGATATAAATGTAAACTCATATTAATCAATATCCAAATAACTTAATAAAAAGTAATACTTTTGCAATGTAAAAAATTATAATATGGAAAAATTATATCCCTTAAAATTTAAACCTATTTTAAAAGACCGTATCTGGGGAGGAGAGAAACTAAATCAAATATTAGGTAAAAACACCACTTCGCCAATTTGTGGGGAAAGTTGGGAGATATCAGCTGTTCAGGGAGATATTTCACTTGTAAGCAATGGATATCTTAAAAATAATAGTCTGCAGGAACTTATAGAAATTTACATGGGTGATTTTGTTGGAGATAAAGTGTATGAGAGGTTCGGAATTGAATTTCCCCTGCTTATAAAATTTATTGATGCAAACGACGACCTTTCTGTACAGGTCCATCCAAATGATAAGCTGGCCCGGGAACGCCACAATTCATACGGGAAAACAGAAATGTGGTATGTCATGGATGCTGAAAACGGAGCGAGTCTTATTTCAGGGTTTAACCATAACGTCGGAAGGGAAGAATACCTTGAACATTTAAACAATAAATCCCTGACAGATATAGTTAATCGTTTTCATGTGGAGGCAGGGGATGTGTTTTTTATACCTGCCGGAAGAATTCATGCCATAGGTGCAGGGGTATTAATTGCTGAAATTCAACAAACCTCAGACATCACTATCGTGTTTATGACTGGGGCAGGGTTGATCAACATGGTAAATCGCGGGAATTACACACCGCACTTGCTTTGGATGCCATCGATTATAATTTTTACGGTGATATAAGGACAAATTATATTGATAAAATTAATGAAACGGTTAGTCTGGTTAAATGTGAATATTTTAATACAGGTAAATTAGGTTTCAACAAGGTTATTGAAAGGGATTATATTGATATCGATTCCTTTGTTATTTACATGTGTTGTGAGGGTAAGTACGATTTGGTATATAATGATGCAGAAAAAGTTGAGGTTATAAAAGGAGAAACTGTTTTGTTGCCAGCCACACTTAAGTATGTCAGGCTGGTTCCAAAGGATGAAGCTGTAATACTTGAGATACACATGTAATAATGTTCAAATTTATAGCAAATTTATAGATAGCTTAGTAATTGCAAATACATAAAATTTACAACTAAACCAATGTCATATATAATACATTCAGCCAAATTTATTTCCAGCAGTCCTTCTTTAAAGGATTGTCCTAAATCCGATATGCCAGAATTTGGATTTATAGGGAGATCTAACGT
>CAVYAE010000082.1:0-4320 GCA_963766305.1 uncultured Bacteroidota bacterium | reverse complement strand
ATAAAATTAATGAACAGGGATATAGCTTTAATTCAGTATATATATTAGGGAAATATTTGTTCAGGGACGAGTTAACATCTTTTAATGAATTACAGCGAAGTAAGATAGAACAAAACAGAAAAAATGCATATTTAGGTTCGAGGATGCATTTTTTCAGGATGCTGTGTCTTGGTGATACAGCATTAAATAAAAGTTATACATATTACAGGAAAGACAGTTTATTAGACAAAATTATTCATGAAAGTGCATTATCTGTTTTATATAAGAGCCATAAAGAAAAAACAAGTCTCGAAGCATTAAAGGATTCAGTTTTCTATTCACATTTAATTAAAAAGGATAGTATATCCAACTATTTTAAAGGTAAAGGAGAATTATTGGTAAAGTATTTGAAACACACTGATAAGTCGATCCTTAATTTAATTAAGGATTCCGTGTACTTTGACAAAGACGGGTATTTTGATCCTGATGGAATAGATTTTTCAGGAGATTTTACTGAACAAAGAATTGGCGACCTGTTACCCTATGAATATCAGTTAAATGAAAATTGACCTTTGCCTGGTACTAAACTATGAAAAAGACCTTTCTTTCAGTTATTTTGGCAAACCTGATATACGTCCTTATGGCGAAGTTTCAGGTTTCTGAAATAGCTAATGTGACTGCTCCGGGTACACTAAACATAGTTGCAAAAAAATATTTTTCTACCGTTCACAATCTTACAATTATAGGAATTATAAATGCCCGGGACTTTAAAACAATACGGGACAGCATGCCAAACCTTGCCGTTTTAAATTTAACTAATACAACTATTGTTTCTTACAGCGGAATGGATGGACCTTCAATTTCAGATAATGACACCTATCCGGCAAATGCAATACCTCAATATGCATTTTACGTTCAGTCAACATTGGATTTTGAAAGATTAAAATCGATAAGCTTACCAATGAATATTACAATAATAGGAGATAGCGCATTTATGAACTGTTACGAATTATCGGATCCATTAATTCTGCCATCTTCAGTTACTTATATAGGTAAATGTGCTTTTTCAAATTGTAATAGCCTGACCGGTACAATTACAATTCCATCTTGAGTTACTTATATAGGTGACAACGCTTTTTCCGGTTGCTCCGGTTTAAAAGGTAGGTTAACAATACCTTCTTCAGTTGATCATACTGGAACAGGAGCCTTTTCAGGCGGATTTACAAGTATTCTTGTAGATAAATCCAATCCTTCATTTTGCAGCCTCAATGGAGTGTTATTTAATAAAAGTGAGACGGCGGTTATAGAATGTCCGGGGGGAATGAAAGGAACATATTCAATACCATCGACTGTCACTTGCATTGGTGACGGTGCTTTTGAAGGGTGCAGCGGCTTAAATGGCTCAGTTCAAATTCCTTCTTCGGTTACATATATTGGAAAGAATGCATTTGCCGGCTGTTCAGGATTGAAAGGAAGCATAACTATACCATCATCAGTTTCATATATTGGAGATTATGCTTTTTATGGTTGTACAGGTCTTATATCACTAAAAGATTTAAATTCATCACCCTTAAAAGGAAGTTCTATGGGCTCCGATGTTTTCTTCGGAGATAATTTAAATAATTTATATGTTCCATCTGGTTCTGTTAATGCTTACAAAACAGACACAAACTGGAACCTGATTAATATATTGCCAATAAATAAGTATGCTCTTCATAATATGAGCGGTAATTTTAAAATAAATTTTCCTAATCCCTGTAATATATTATATCAGATAACTATAATGGATACAACCGGAAATAAAATATTGTATAAAACGAAAACCAGGCAAAATTTCTTTATCTACACCGGGAAAAAATTACCATCCGGAATTTATGAAATCAGATTTGAATATCCATTCCCACTTTTGGATTTAAAATGCCTAAATACTAATCTGGATATTGAGCCTCTAAGGATATTAATACAGTAATGAAAACAATAATCCTTATAATTGCTGTTACATATTTATTGCATTTTTATTAACAATTTTCTGAAATTTTAAAATATTTAACATAATTAATCAGACATTAAAGTCTTTTATTGGTATTTATTTTTAGGTAATTTTTGAGTTTACTTCCTACTAATTTTGTAAAAAAATTTAAATCATCAATAAAAAGTATTCCTTTTAAATGATCATACACCATTACCTTCAACTACTGCTATATTAGCATAAATATTATTTCCATAAAGCAATATTTTATTAATCGAAGTATTAGTGGGTAATCCATTATTAATTAAATTCCACTGCTCTGAAATTCCTGAAATTAAAAACATAATGTTTTATAAAACGATTATTAGTAATTTTTTCATAACTGATAGTTTAAATGTTTTTAAAATTTATATAATTAAGACAGGATTAGGCAATATATATAATTTTTATATTTCTCGTTTACTAATTAATATGTCACTTGGCACACAATTTGAATTTATTTGGGTATAAAACATATTTAATAAATATATCTTATTTTTTTGCTAATTTTACGGGGGCCTTAATAACAAAATATCTATTTTTGAGTATAAGATATTATATATTTTAGGGGTATGGCTGTTTTTTGTCGAAAAACCGGAAATGATTGTTACGGAGTAAGGGAATTAAAATTGCTTTTCGAAATTAGTTCTATGTTAAATAAAGTGAAACGCGATTTAAAGAATAACCTTGACCCTGTATTTGAATTATTAGCCAATTATTTATCAGCTGAAAAAGTAATTCTTACAATTCTTAACCGTGCCAATTCACAAATAACTATAGACTTTGCTTTTGGTCTCACAGAGGAAGAACAAAGCAAAGGAAATTATAAAATAGGTGAAGGAATCATTGGAACTGTCGTTGAAACAGGCAAACCTGTAGTAATACCCAAAATCCTGGAACATGAAGGATATTTAAATAAAACAGGTATTAAGTCGGATGTGGATTTATCATTTATTTGCGTACCAATCAGAGAAGAAAATGAGATTGTTGGTACACTTAGCATTCACAGAATATATAATCAACATATTACAATTTCCGAAGATTCCCGGATATTATCAATTATTGGTTCCATGATAGCCCAGGCTGTTCGTACCAGGCAAGAATATGCCGAGGAAATTGGGCGACTTGAAGAAGAAAATTTTAATTTACAAATAAAACTTAAAGAACATATCCGACCTACTGGGATTATAGGAAGTTCCGGTAAAATGCAGTCGGTATATGAATTAATTGAAAGAGTTGCACCTACCAATGCTTCTGTTTTAATAAGGGGAGAAAGTGGCGTTGGTAAAGAGTTGATTGCAGACGCCATACATTATGGGAGTTTACGTAATAAGAAACCTTTCATTAAAGTTAACTGTGCTGCCTTACCTGACAGTTTGATTGAGAGTGAACTTTTTGGCCATGAACGGGGAGCTTTTACTGGTGCAAACATCTTACGTAAAGGACGTTTTGAAGCTGCTGACGGTGGTACTATTTTTCTTGACGAAATAGGAGACCTGCCATCATCTACACAGGTTAAACTGCTTAGAATATTACAAGAGCGTGAATTTGAGCGTTTAGGCAGCACCAAATCGATTAAAGTGGACGTCAGGGTTATTTGTGCTACAAACCGTAACCTTGAAGAGGCTATTGAGGAAAATAAGTTCCGGGAAGATTTATATTACAGAATAAATGTTTTTCCATTATTTATTCCTCCATTACGTGAACGATTAAACGATATACCCGGATTAGCCGATCATTTTATAGCCAAATTCAATAAAACCCATAATAAAACTATTAAAAGGGTATCAGCTTCGGCTATCGATATGCTGATGGTTTATCACTGGCCCGGTAATATAAGGGAATTGGAAAACTGTATAGAAAGAGCTTGTATCCTTAGTTCAGATAATGTCATCAGGTCCAGTAACCTTCCACCAACCTTACAAACTGCAATATAGCCCCTACCACTTCCAATTCGCGTTCCCTGCGCAAACTGCCCCAGGGACCTACGTTCTCACCGTTGGCCCGCAGGTCGTGGACCTCTACGGCCAGCCCATGTCCTCGGCGTATAACGGCATCTTCACCATCGCTTGGGCGACCGTGCAAGGCTCTATCACCGATACGAACGGTGTGGCTGTCCCAGGGGTTCTCCTCCAGCCCGACGGCGGCGTGCCCGCGACGACTACCGACGGCAATGGCAACTACGTGTTAGGTATGCCGCCCGCCGGGACGGTACACCTCGTGCCTTCGCTGGCCGACCTGGCGTTCGTGCCAAGCTCGCGCACCTACACCGGCGTGATGAGCCCCATCATAGCAACAACGGTCGGTAAACGAAGTGGTGCTGGCAAGAACAT
>CAVYAE010000081.1:0-5503 GCA_963766305.1 uncultured Bacteroidota bacterium | reverse complement strand
ATGCTAATTTTGATTTATACGACGGGTATGAGATCGCCCTGGATGTAAATGTATATCAGCCCTGGATGCATAATCAATTTTATTTATCAAATTATCCGCGGTACTATTACAGGAGTCTATACCGCAATGAAACGGCAGGTAGCATAAGAGGTTTTAATGAAAACGCTAAAAAGCCGTTTTTAACTACGCCTGTTGAAAGGAAAAGGATGGGTGAATTATCAAAAAATAACAAAACTGTTGTAACTGCCAGGGTAACACGTCAACCTCAACAAAGTAATTACTATGGTAAGAATATAGGACAGCCGGTTAAGGTACAATCACAGATGAGACAGCCTAAACAATCGTCACAATCGCACATAAATAATAATAAAAGTACCGGGATGCATTCATCCGGAAGTGCCGGTGAAAGTCATGAAAAAAGATAGGAAAAACTTAAATGCTATTCTAAAAAAATTCATGGTTTACAAGTTATAAATTTTTGTTATAATTTTGTTATCATGAATTTTTCATTTTATAAAATAAATTCGAATTATGAAGCGGGCATCACTGATAAAATAAACTATGAATGCAAGTTCCATACGACAATTAAAATCAATATTAATCAATCAAATCTTATCAAAATTAAATAAATATGAAAGCAAATATAGGAATACCTGAAAAGGAAATAGAAGAAATTGTAATTTTGCTCAACACCTTATTAGCCGATGAGTTTGTGTTGTCCACCAAAACCAGAAATGCCCACTGGAATATCAATGGCCCAAATTTTTTGGAACTGCATAAGTTGTTTGAATCACAGTATGATGAATTGGATGAAATTATTGATAAGCTCGCAGAACGTATTCGCTCTCTGGGACATTACGCTCTGGGTTCACTGAAGGATTTTCTGAGTGTAACTCATATGGATGAAGAAAACCACGATTTTGGCAACCCAAAGCAAATCCTCCAGGCTTTGTTAAATGACCACGAAACAATTATCAGGGTAATAAGAAATGATATTTCTCCTATCTCAGGGAAGAATAAAGACCTGGGAACCGGAGATTTTGTGACAGGATTAATGGTTAAGCACGAAAAAATGTCATGGATGCTAAGAGCATTATTATCATAGACATGTAGAATAATCTACCCCTAATTTAAAAAAAATAAATAAATGAAAAAAGTATTAATTGCACTGGATTATGACCCTACAGCACAAAAAGTTGCAGAGGATGGTTATGCACTTGCCAAATCCATGAAGGCAGAAACCCTGATGGTACATATATTATCGGATGTGGTTTATTATTCCTCATTGGAATATTCTCCAATAATGGGTTTTAGCGGCATGGATATGGGTCCTACATTATTAATGGATATCAATTCACTGAAACAGGCAGCACATTTATACCTCGATAAAGTAAAAAAACACCTGGGAGACGATGCCATTCAGACCTTGGTTTTAGAAGGAGACAAAGCTGATATTATCTTACAGGCAGCTAAGGAATCTAAATCAGATATTATTGCTATGGGCTCGCATGGTCGTAAATGGTTGGAGAAGATAGTGATGGGCAGTGTTACGGAAGAGGTGTTAAATCATACATCCATACCAGTATTTGTAATCCCGACTAAAAAACATAATTAGCGATTATACAATAGACTAAATAATACATGGAATTCGTAGACTACTATCATACTCTGGGAATTGATAAATCGGCTACTGCAAAGGATATTAAAAATGCTTACAGGAAGTTGGCCAGAAAATACCACCCGGATTTAAATCCGACAGATAAAGATGCCAAAAGAAAATTTCAGCAGATCAATGAAGCAAATGAAGTATTAAGCGATCCGGAAAAACGCAGGAAATACGATCAATATGGGAATGATTGGAAACATGCCCAGGGCTACGAAAATAGTACACAGGACTATAAAAATACATCAGACCAGGACCAAGTCCGGAAATTCAGGAACAAATTCCGCCGGGGATTTTTCTGATTTTTTCGAATCAATGTTTGGAAGTGCCTCAGGTGGAAGGAAAAATTCAAGAATAAAATTCAGGGGAGAAGATTATAATGCAGAACTACAACTCAGCCTCCTGGATGCATATAATACGCACAAAAAAACATTAACAGTCAATGGCAAAAACATCCGTATTACCATTCCTGCTGGAATTGAAAATGGACAAACCATTAAAATAGGGGGACACGGAGGGCCGGGAATTAATGGTGGTCCCAATGGAGACTTGTATATCACATTCTCAATTGCCAATGATTCTAAATTTAAGAGATTGGGAATAAATTTATATACCACGGTTGATTTGGATTTATACACTGCTATCTTGGGTGGGGAAATTACGGTTGACACTTTAAAAGGAAAAGTTAAGCTCAAAGTACTGCCGGAAACACAAAATGGTACTAAAGTTAAGTTAAAAGGTCAGGGTTTTCCTACCTATAAAAATAATAATGCCATGGGAGATTTAATTATAACATATAACATTATAATTCCAACCAATTTATCAGAAAAACAAAAAAACATGTTTAATGAATTATCAAAAATGTAGTATCAAAAAGTAATAAAATGCAAACTGAAAACTTAATTGACTTAAATGAATTTTGTAAGCACCATAAGGTTGAATTTTCATTTATCAATTCGTTACAGCAGATTGGTTTAATTGAAATTCAAACTATTAAAGAAACATGGTTTATAGATGCAGATCATCTGTATAAATTGGAACGAATGGTTCGGTTTTACTATGAGCTGGATATTAATATTGAAGGTATTGAAACCATCACTCACCTGTTAAACCAAATACAAACCATGCAGGATGAAATTATAATGCTAAAAAATGCTTTAAGCATATATACTTAAAAATACAGGTAAGGACACCTACTTTATCCAAATAATTAATTGTCAGGTTACAACTACTTTAATTTTAACCACTTACAATAAATTTACATGGAACAAAAACCTAATACTTTTTGGAATAACAATGTTGAATCGTGCATGAATTTGCTCCATTCAAATTTAAATGGTTTAACAAATGCTGAAGCTGATGAAAGGATAAAAACATATGGTCCTAACCGTTTTAAGCCTCAAAAAAGATCAGATGCCATATTTATACTGTTATCCCAGTTTAAAAGCCCGATTATTTTAATTCTTCTTTTTGCTACGGGCTTATCGGTATTTTTACACGATTTAGCTGATGCTATAATAATTTTTGCTATTGTAATTATTAGTGGTTTACTTGGGTTCTGGCAGGAATTCAGTGCTTCAAATGCAGTAAATAAACTGCTGGCAATGATTCAAATTAAAGTAAATGTAATCCGGGATGGCAAGGAGGCAGAAATACCGGTTGAAGAAATAGTACCCGGGGATGTTGTAAGTCTTAATGCAGGTGATATAGTGCCTGGTGATTGCCTTATTATCGAATCAAAAGATTTGTTTGTTGATGAAGCGATGTTGACGGGTGAAACATACCCTGTTGAAAAATCTGTTTCCGTTTTACCTGTTGAAACTTCCTTGTCACAAAGGACTAATTCAGTGTGGATGGGAACCCATATTGTCAGTGGTACAGCTAAGGTACTTGTAACTCTGACGGCTAAAAACACTGAGTTTGGAAAAGTTTCAGAAAGATTACAGTTAAAACCATCAGAAACTGAGTTTGAACGGGGAATACGTAAATTCGGATATTTTCTTGGAGAAGTTACTATTATTTTGGTTATAATTATTTTTGCCATCAATGTGTATTTGCACCGTCCGGTTCTGGACTCCTTTCTTTTTTCCCTTGCCCTTGCCGTCGGCTTAACCCCACAGTTACTGCCCGCTATAATCAGCATCAACCTTGCCCACGGAGCTAAGAATATGGCCAAAAAGAAAGTAATTGTCAAGAGGTTGGCATCTATTGAGAATTTTGGCAGTATGAATGTCATTTGTTCAGATAAAACAGGGACTCTCACCGAAGGTAAGGTTAAGGTAGAATCTGTTATGGATGTGAACGGAGCAGCAAGTGACAAAGTTCTTCTGATGGCTTACCTGAATGCTACCTGTCAAACAGGATTTAAAAACCCTATTGATGAAGCAATTTGTAACTACAGGGCTATAGATATCAAAGAATACAAAAAAAACGATGAAATACCTTATGATTTTATTCGAAAGAGGTTAAGTATTGAAATTTCAAATGGTGATAACCATTTAATTATAACTAAGGGAGCACTCTCCAATATTCTGGAAATTTGTACTACTGCAGAACTGAGTGAAGGAAAGACAGAACCGATATCTTCTTTACAGGACCAGATTCAACAACAGTTTGCCACCTTTAGCAGCCAGGGTTTTCGTACCTTGGGAATTGCATACAGGAAATTATCATCAGTTACTTCAATCGGCAAACCTGATGAAAAAGATATGACATTTTTGGGATTCATTACCTTGTTTGATCCTCCCAAGGAAAAAATTATTGACACAATCGCCAGCCTTAAAAAATTAGGTGTTTCACTTAAAGTAATAACCGGGGACAACCATCTTGTTGCTTCCAGCCTTAGTAAAAAAATGGGGTTAAATGATAATGCCATCGTCACAGGATCGGAATTAAATCATATGAGCGATGATGCTCTCATCGCCCGTGTCCGTTCGACTGATGTTTTTGCTGAAATAGAGCCCAATCAAAAAGAAAGGATTATAATTGCTTTGCAAAAGGCAGGTAATGTAGTGGGTTATATGGGAGACGGTATCAATGATGCATCAGCACTCCATGCAGCAGATGTCGGAATATCTGTTGATACTGCAGCTGATGTAGCTAAAGAAGCTGCAGACATCGTTTTACTTGAAAAGGATCTTGGAGTTTTGGTGGAAGGTGTTAAAGAGGGCAGAATGACTTTCGCCAATACACTTAAATATGTTTTCATGGCCACCAGTGCAAATTTCGGGAATATGTTCAGCATGGCTGGAATATCACTCTTCATTCCCTTTCTTCCTTTATTGCCAAAACAGATTCTGTTAACCAACCTGATGACTGACTTTCCCGAGATGACAATTGCCACAGATAATGTGGACGACGAAATGACCAATCATCCCAGGAGATGGGATATCAAAGCTATACGCAAATTTATGATCACTTTTGGCTTATTAAGTTCCCTTTTTGATTACATGACCTTCGGTTTACTTTTACTTCTCTTTCGTGTAAACGAAATTCAGTTCAGAACAGGGTGGTTTATTGAATCGGTTATCTCTGCATCACTTATTGTACTGGTTATAAGAAGCAGTAAACCTTTTTTCAGAAGCAGACCCGGGAAATATTTATTACTGGCAACATTATCAATCAGCGTTATAACTATATTGTTGCCATTATCGCCTCTTGGTCAATTGTTTGGATTCACTCCACTAAACCTGTCCACATACCTGTATTTGTTTCTTATAATTCTGTTTTACATTATTTCCGCTGAAATAACCAAGAGAATATTTTACAAATTCGTGAAAATATAACTACTGTAGTTGACATTTAAAGTTTTGTTTTTGTGTGATTTATACAATTATTTTC
>CAVYAE010000080.1:0-7353 GCA_963766305.1 uncultured Bacteroidota bacterium | reverse complement strand
TACTTCCTTTAATTCCATTTGGTAAATTATTAATGGCATCCTCAATCCCAGAATTGACAATCATTTCTAATAAAGATTGGTTTTCAAAAGGGTCAATACGTTTACTTGGGTCAGCTTGGATGAAATTATCAATTAAGAACCGCATATCCGCTTCAAAGGGTTTCATGTCCAATGTTTCACCACTGGCCTTTCTTATCATTTCACGCAATCTAAGGTAATTGTCAATTTTCATTTTTATTCTATCAACCTCACTTTGGTTGTACCCTGCATCCAACATTTCGGATGCAATGTTAGAATATGCACGCAAAAGTATCACCGTGTGCTTATACAATGCCGTCCGATGTACTTCAGTTGCTTTTAAATCTTCAGGATTTTCTGGATTACCACAGAAATAATGGATGTAATTCAAGTCCCTCTTAGGTGGTTCAACATGTTCGCATAACAATGCTAATTCTACCAAAGCATTATCTAGAACCTCCTTGGCTTTAGTCAAACGGTCTTTTAAAAGAATTTCACAGTCTTCCTTTTTGAAGTTGTCGTAATCCAGTTCACCAGTATAAACAGAAACAGCATTTTCAACCTTGGGAAACAAGTCTTTGTAATCAACAATATAACCAAAGACTTTATCATCGGTATCCAGACGGTTCACCCGACAAATGGCTTGAAACAAACCGTGGTCTTGCATCTTTTTATCAATGTAAAGATATGTACAACTTGGTGCATCAAATCCTACGAGCAATTTGTCAACCACTACCAATAGTTTCATGTTTGCAGGTTCTTTCACAAACTTTGCCTTTACTTTGTCTTCGTAGGTTTCAGCTTTACTTTTTTGGGGTTCAGCAACTACATCTTTCAATAATTCATCATACAAATTGTATATGAATTCCTTATCAGTGTCCGTGTTAGCACCAGTATCTTCAACAACAATATCACGAATTGAAGGATTGTATGAAGTTACAACAGCACATTTACCTCTGAATTCAGTATTTTGGAACATTTGATAATACTTACAGGCCTCATAAATATTACCAGCCACCAGCAGAGCATTTCCACAGTTGCTACTTAAACGTGGTTTTGTTGAAAAATCTATAACAATGTCATTGACTATTTCTTGCATGCGGTTTCTACTGGTTAATACCTGCTGCATAGTACCCCATTTACGTTTAAGTTCTGATTTTTGAAAATCATTCAACCCAACAGTTTTACTTTCAAACCATGCATCAATCCTTTGTTGGGAAGTAATACGTTGCTCGATATCTCTGGCTTCATACATTAAATCCAATACAACCTCATCCTCAACCGCTTCATTGAATTTATAAGTGTGAATATACTTACCAAATACTTCAAGGCTAGTTTGTTTATCTTGCTTTAGTAGAGGTGTTCCAGTAAAACCAATAAAAACAGCATTTGGTAATAATGCTTTCATAACACGATGAAGTTTACCACTTTGCGTACGATGACATTCATCAACGAATACAAAAAGTTCACCAATTGCAATTGAAGGAGCATACTTCATTTCCTCGATGAACGCATCAAAATTCTCAACATCCCTTCTGCCAAATTTATGAACCAACGAGCAAATCAGCCTTTTTTTCTGGTTGGCCTAGTTTTTCCATCAGGTCTTTACCGCTTGATGCTCTATAAGGGTGTTCTTCAGCATCTTCAAATATCCTATGTATTTGTTTATCCAATTCATCACGGTCAGTTATAATAGCAACTCTTGCATGTGGATTGTTTTCCAGAATCCATTTTGCCAATAACACCATAACTATGCTTTTACCACTGCCTTGAGTGTGCCATATTATCCCTCCTTCATGTTTACGGATGTTCTCTTGTGCTGCTTTAATACCAAAATATTGATGAACTCGTGGCAATTTCTTTATTCCACCATCAAACAAAACGAAGTCATATAAAAGTTCAATAATTCTGTGTTTATCGCACATATTCATCAGATACTTATCTAGTAAGTAGGTCGGCTCGTCACCATTAGGTTCCTTCCACTTTAAATAGTATTTCTCTGGGGTACCTATTGACCCGTATCTCAGACCTTCGCTATCGTTGCCCGCAAAAATTAATTGAACTGTACTAAAGAATTGTTGAATAAATTCTTTTTGCTGGTTGGTAATACTTTGCCTGATTCCATCACCAATAGAAATTGTACTACGCTTAAGTTCCAAGACCCCAACAGCAATTCCATTAATATATAAAACAATATCTGGGCGTTTCTCATGATTACCAAAAACAGTTACTTCTTCAGCAATAGCAAAATGATTTAATTCAGGTTTTTTCCAGTTTATTATGTTAACTGTTTCGAAGTTCTCTCTAGCATCAATTTTAACTTTGACCCCATACCGTAACAAACCATATGTATTCTTGTTGTTAGTATATAAACTTTCGTTTGGATTAAAGGCGGTAGTGCGTAACTTTTCAACTGCACGGCTGATTAAGGCATCACTATATCCCTGACTTAACAAGAAGGCTTGCAAATATTCTTCTTCAATGTTACTATTATTGGGTTCATCCTCCCAATTACCCAAATATTCATATTGCAAATTGTCTTGAAAGAGTCTTACAATACGATTTTGAGTTATTCGTTCAGGTTGACCAATTTGGCTCATGTCAGTTTTTATATAATTTGAAACTTACTTGGTACCGATAAAATTCTATATTATTTGTAACCGATAAAGCACGTTTAATTCTTAAGTCATCTTCAAGTGCAATTATAACTCCATGAACCTTCTGATTGGATTCTGCAAGTTGTTCTTTAACGTATCCCATATACCTCTGAATCTGACCCACCACGTTATCACTTGCCCTACCTTTTTTTAGTTCAACCACCAACAGTGTTTTTTTGTCTTTACTTATGGCCAAAATATCAATTAACCCAGTATCAGTTGGAAATTGCTGTCCAACATTTTCTCCATCTACCTGATAGATATCGAAATCTTTTCCAAGAAGAGTTTGTTTCCAGTTTTGAATCAAAAAATCTTCCAAATGCTTTTCCAAGGCAAATTCAGACGGGTCTTGCACTGATTCATCGGTTGAGTAAATAGTATGTATTGGATTATTTCCTATTAAGGTTTCGATTTCATCAGCATATTTGGTAATATCACTTATTGTTCCTATTGAACCCATCGAACGCTGTAATTCTGTACTTGATTCGTTTTTTTTGAAGGTAGTCTTTGCCCATGTTACTTCTCTACGATGTGGAAGTATTTCATTCTGTTTATAATAATAATTCCCAGTAATTTCACCAACAAAATAATTACCACTACCATCAGGTGAAATTATAACATCACCCTTGTTAATCCCTTTACAAATTGTCCATAACATTCCACATGCCAAACCAGCAGCGACTTTAGTCTTATCATGATGAATATTTAACCATACAGGAATGAATTTTTTATTAAAATCACGCCAATTATCAGGAAGGTTATTACTTAAATCCTGATTAATGTCAAAATCAGCACCAATGAATCCATCTTTGTAACATTTTTCTGCAAAAATACTTTTTGCACCAAGCATAACCCTTTTGTACTGTTTCATGACTCAACTAATCTTATTTTACCAGTTAATAATTGTTGCATCATTCCTTGCTTAACAGAAAAGGCTTTTGCTAATTTCTTTTTTAATAATATAATTTCATCTTCCATATCGGAAAGTATTATAGCGATTTGAATTTGTATTTTCTTTGGGGGAAATGAGAATTTGATAGGGTTTAAATCATTTGGATGAATATGGGGTTGTGCTCCGCCAGTTTACATTTTGTATATTCTATCTTGTATCGACAACAAAAAGAAGTAAATATATTCAATTGAATATTCTTGACTTTCTTCTATTGTTGAACAGTCAGAAGCAAATATTGGATAATTATGAAATAAAACATACCCTGCATTTGCTCCTGAACCACTAATTGTAATTGTTTTTCCTAATCGGTTTGGTTTATTATGAAAATAAGCAGGTACTTTACCACCAGCTATGACTGGAATATTTCCCTTTTATACTCGTGCTTTCAGTTATTAATTGGCCTTTACTTATAAATACCACTTCCCCTAATCTTTTTACTTCCCAATCAGCTTTAGGTGTAAGCAGATTTTGCATTACTGCCTGTTTAAGAAGCTGTTTCTTTGCTATGAGTTTTTCCAAACTATGTATATAATTGTCAGCATCATTGAGTGCAGATACAATAGCAGTTTGTTCGGAGACTGTTTGGTATTGGGATTAAGACTTTTTTTAAATTTGACTTAGATACCCCGTAGACCTTCATACCAGTTGCTAACTCATCAAACTGTCTTTTTACTGAATGAATGTAATGAATATATCCTTTATATCCTTCAACAAAGTAATTCTTATAATCTCGAAATAAAAAAGTGTGTAATCCAGCTATAGCTTTAGTATTGCCAATATTTTTAACTTCAATGCTTTTACATAATCCAGTATAATCTTCAGAAGCATCTACCATAATAACATCACCATTTTGTATTAAAGAATATTCTTTCAATTTTTCATATGGAATGCTTGGTAAAGTGTATTTTGTAAAATCTAAGTAAAAATTCCATTTTGTATGTATGTCACCATAATGGATATATTTTATTTCATCATTTTCCGTAAGTTCAGCTCTGGAATAAGTTGCTGTTTTTAGGAATTGAAAAACATCACCATAAGATTTCACCTCCCAATCACTAGGAATTAAACCGATATCTGTCTGCTTAAATTGTCTCGTAACTATTTCCATAGAAAACCCATTTTTGTTAGGTGTACATTTACTTTTGCCTCCCAATCCTTGACATCATTTAATAATATGGGTAAAGGAGTTTCATAACGTTCGGCTAAATCTTTAATCCTTTGTGTAAGACGTTGGCTTATGCGTTGCATTTCATTATTTACAGTATGTTCTCTTCCTGCCATCCATTTATTTTCAACAACTAGTGACTTTATTTCGGCCTCCGTGAGAATCTTATAACGATTCAATAGATTATCATCCAGTTCAGACTTTACATCCTTTAATTTTCTCTTGACTTCTGCAAGGTTATCTGTCAATTTAAGAAATTGTTCCAATACCTTTTTTTTCATTAATAATTCTTCATCTTTTTTATCAGTTTTTAATTCATAATTCACCTCTTTAAGTTCTTTATATACATTGATTTTATTCACATTTTCTAATGATGAAAAAGCACCACCTTCGACTGTGTGTTCCTCTTCTATCTCTTCCAATTGGGCAACAATATCATCACGGTCGACTTCCAACTTGTTAATGATTTTTTGTTCCTCTTTAAAATATTGATAAATAAGTAGCTGTTTGGCAATAAGTTTACCCTCAAACTCTTTTTTTACCCATTCCACTTGATTTCCAGTTGCCCATCCTTCAATTACTATCATATAGCAATCATCCTGCATAATATCCATCCAGAAGTTCATCAAATGCTGGTAAACATCATATTTATCAATTAACTGCAGGTTACCGAAAGCATCTAACAAATCTTCGCATAATAAATGGATGAAATGTTTAGGTTTGGTTTTATCATCAATAGCCTTACAAAGAGATATATTTTTATGACGCCATAAATCAAATACCATATTTACCTTCTCAGAATATTTTACAAATTCAGGATGTAAAAAGATTTCATGCTTGATATCTTCTTTGTTAAATTTTAAATGACTATAGTCCTTACGATTGCTTTTAACAAACAAATGGTTTTTTAAAGAAGGGTAAACTTCCCAATATTGTTGTAAAGCATCAACATCTTCATTTGGTATATCTCCCAATAAATGTGCTTCAATGTTTTGAATATCTTCAGGTTCAGAACTGTCGATAAATCTTGGAATATTCAAGTTGAATTCTTTCTCCTCAATCTCTGCAACCGAAACCATTCGTGCATATTTTGGATTAGACCCATCTTGCTTATTAAATACATCAACAATTTTATGAATGTCTTGCTCCCGCAATCGGTTTTTATTTCCATCTTTCGCATAACCTTTTCCAGCATCAATCATGAAAATCCCTTTTCGATGCTCTGCACCTTCCTTGTCAATCACTATTAAGCAAGCGGGGATGCTAGTACCGTAAAATAAATTAGAAGGTAAACCAACAATACCTTTTATTAAACCTCTACGGATGAGACTTTGACGAATTTCGGCCTCTGAATTTCCACGAAACAGAACCCCGTGCGGTAGAACAACAACTGCTTTCCCTTTACTTGTTAATGATTTAACGATATGAAGGAGAAATGCAAAATCTCCATTTTTTTTTGGTGGTGTTCCAAAACCATAAAACCTGCCTCCATCTTGTTGTTCTTCTGGAACATTTACACCATTGCTCCAACTTTTATAACTAAACGGGGGATTTGCCACACAATAATCAAAAGTTTTTATCCGCCCGTTTGCATCCTTAAACAAAGGATTTGCCAGTGTATTACCCTGTTTGATGACTGCTGTTGGGTTATTATGTAAAATCATGTTCATGCGGCTTAAAGCAGCCGTAGCAGTGTCATTTTCTTGTCCAAATACAGATATTAATTTTTCTGCTTCATCAGCAACTTTTAAAAGCAACGAACCACTTCCACATGTTGGGTCGTAGACTGAAGTTTCTGAAGTAGTGTTATCTTTATTGATACCAATAATTTTTGCCATTACTCTGCTAACCTCTGCTGGTGTGTAAAACTGTCCCTTACTTTTACCACTTTCAGTAGCAAAATTCTTCATTAAGTATTCGTAAGCATCGCCAATAATATCATCACCATCTGCACGATTGTTACGAAAATCTAAAGCTGGATTTTCGAATATTGCAATTAAATTGGTAAGTTTTTTCACCATATCTGCACCACTGCCCAACTTGTCAGGATTATTAAAGTCAGGCATTTCGGATAATTTATTGGCTTCAGCAATTGGTGAAATAATCTTTTTGTTGATGTCATCACCAATTGTAGGCTTATTTTTTAAAGCCACCATATCTTGAAAACTTGCACCTATGAGGTATTTTTATTGGTGAATAAGGTTGACCAACGTAACGGTCACTGATATACTTCACAAATAGTATTACCAATACATAATCTTTGTATTGGCTGGCATCCATACCACCTCTTAATTCGTCACAACTCCTCCAAAGGGATGAATACAATTCACTTTTCTTAATGGCCATATATAGTTAAATCAATTATTTATTTTACACATTGCATATATATCATCCTATAAAATTACGATTTGTTATTGAATTCTTTGTATAACCCAAGACCTTAATTGACCAAACAGAAAATTAATGATTGATGAAAATTTGGGATACAAAATTGGATACAAATCTGGGATACAAAAAAAAATTAAACCACTTAAGATTAATGCCTTAAGTGGTTTAAAAAG
>CAVYAE010000079.1:0-28430 GCA_963766305.1 uncultured Bacteroidota bacterium | reverse complement strand
AGCCGGCTCGAGGGCGCTAACCTGCCCGACCAGCGGCATGATGCGCTTGATTTCGCGTTCGTTACTGGTGCCGAAGACGGCAGCGATAGCTTTATTCAGCAATGCGGTATCCCTTGATTAGCGGCTCGTTGGACGTGGCCCAGGCGAGCGCTGCGCTCGATCCAGGTACACTCCACCCCATTAAAAGGCTACCACATTCGATGACCAGAATAGGGACAGAGTCGCAAGGGGAAATGTGGGCAAGCCTTGAAAGGGCGCACCTTGTCGGTGCGCCGTCTAAGTTCCCGGTTGCGTTGAGCAAGGCGGCCTTCAGGCCGATGAGCCGAAAGCCGCCTCCAGGTTCTTTTACTCCGGCCGATCGATCTGCGCCTTCTGCAACTTGTCGGAGTAATCGATGTACACCGACTTCCACTCGGCAGGTGAGATCAAGGCCATTACTAATATGGAAAAGGACGAAAACGGCCAGTACCGTGAATTGTATAATTATGCTATCGGAGAATGTGCTGAACCGGGATCAACCTTCAAACTTGTTTCAATGCTGGTGGCTCTGGAGGATGGAAACGTAAACCTAAATGATACAATTGATACGGGCAATGGTACTTATGTTCTTTTTGATAAAAAAATTAAAGACGTGGATGAAGGAGGCCATGGAAGAATAACCCTTAAAGAGGTCTTTGAAGTATCATCAAATGTGGGTGTGGCTAAAGAAATCACAAAACTTTATAATAAAAAGGAACGACAGTTTATCGACCGTATATATAGCATGAAACTAAATCAAAAACTAAACCTTGATATTCAGGGGGAAGGCACACCATATATCAAATATCCGGGCGATAAACTTTGGTCAGGCATTTCATTGGCAATGATGTCAATAGGTTATGAAGTGAGGCTTGCACCAGTCCACATGCTTACATTATATAATGCCATAGCAAACGACGGCAAGATGGTTAAGCCAAGGTTTGTGCGGGAAGTATCGTATCACGGTAAGACAATTAAAAGATTCGATACCGAGGTCATAAAATCATCCATTTGCTCCAATTCAACCCTGTTAAAACTTAGGGAAATGCTCGAAGGGGTTGTGGAACATGGTACTGCAATATCTTTAAATAACAGCTTCTATAAAATAGCGGGAAAAACAGGTACAGCACAGATAGCACACCAGGCTTCGGGATATAAAAGTGTAAAAGGTTATTCATATCAGGCTTCTTTTGTTGGATATTTCCCGGCCGATAACCCGAAGTATTCATGTATAGTGGTTGTAAATTCACCTTCCAACAAGGAATATTATGCCAGCCGTGTTGCTGGTCCGGTTTTTAAAGAAATAGCCGACAAAATTTATGCTACCAGTTTAAATATACAGCCAACACTGGCTTTAGCAAAAGAACAGACAGATATACCCTATTCCAAGGCAGGTCTTAAGAAAGATCTGGATTATCTGTTTGATGAATTAAACATTTCTTTAAGTACAAAAGATGTAAAATCTAATTGGGTTTCAACATCACGGTCTAATGATCAGGTTATTTATAATAACAGGGTTATTATTAAAAACCTTGTACCTAACGTCATTGACATGGGTTTGCGTGATGCTTTATATTTATTGGAGAATGCCGGGTTAAAGGTGGAAGTAAAAGGATTCGGGAAAGTTGTAAATCAATCCATCTCTCCGGGAAACCCGGTTCACCAGGGCGAAGTAATAATTTTAGAAATGAGTTTGGGATGAAGACACTGGACGATCTTATAAATCAAATAGAGATAACACATCTGGATGGAGAGTCAAATGTTCCTGTACTGGGTATTTGCTTTGATTCCAGAGAGGTAAAGCCGGGTTTTCTGTTTGTGGCATTAAGAGGTACACAAACGGACGGTCATAAGTACATCCAGACAGCAATAGACAAAGGTGCTGTGGCAATAATTTGTGAAGATTACCAGGGCATAGATTTTAAAAACAGGACTCTGATACAGGTTAAAGACAGTTCTTACTGTCTCGGGATTATTGCATCCGCCTTTTATGGTAATCCTTCAGCCAAACTCAGGCTGGTAGGAGTTACAGGTACAAATGGTAAAACCACAACTGTAACATTGTTATACCGTATTTTCAGGAGCCTGGGTTATAGAGCCGGACTGCTTTCCACTGTAAAATATTATATAAACGATATTGAAGTAGAAGCTTCTCATACCACACCTGACGCATTGCAAATAAATAAGCTCATGGCGGATATGGTTTCAGACGGTTGCACCTACTGTTTTATGGAAGTAAGCTCACACTCGGTAGTTCAGCATAGAATATCCGGCCTGAGCTTTACTGGTGGGATATTTTCAAATTTAACACACGACCACCTGGATTACCATAAGACCTTTGACGAATACCTTAAAGCTAAGCAATTGTTTTTTACCAGTTTGTCTTCAAATTCATTTGCCTTGACAAATGTTGATGATAAGAACGGGATAATTATGGTTCAAAATTCAAAAGCAAATATTAAAACTTACTCACTTCATTCCATGGCCGATTACAGGGGTAAAGTCCTGGAAAGCCATTTTGACGGCTCCAAGCTCCTTATTGATGGTACTGAAGTGTGGACAAAGTTTATTGGGGAATTCAACGCATACAACCTGATGGCTGTATATTCAACAGCAGTTTTACTCGGGGAGAATAAAACAGATATACTCAGAATTATTTCCACTCTGGATTCAGTACCTGGCCGTTTCGAATATATTCGTTCCCGTACAGGTGTGACCGCCATAGTTGACTATGCTCATACTCCCGATGGACTTGACAATGTACTCAGATCCATCAATCAGATCCGAAGCGGGGTAGAACAGCTTATAACGGTTGTGGGAGCCGGAGGTGACAGGGATCGTACCAAGCGGCCCATTATGGCCCGGATTACTGCAGAACAAAGTACCAGGGTAATTTTAACTTCAGACAATCCCAGAAGCGAGGATCCTGAGGTTATTATTGAGGAAATGGTAGCCGGTGTTACTATTGATCTCAGGAAAAAAGTAATGGTAATACCCAACAGGAAAGAGGCTATAAAAACAGCATGTATGTTCGCCCAGAAAGGGGATATAATACTTGTTGCCGGCAAAGGCCATGAAAACTACCAGGAAATAAAAGGTATAAAATATCATTTTGATGATAAGGAAGTAATAAATGAGTTTTTTAATTTGCTAAGCAATAATTAATATGCTTTACTATTTATTCAGATTTCTTGAAAAGATCGATTTCCCGGGGGCCCGGATGTTTCAATATATTTCGTTCAGGTCGGCTCTGGCTATTATAGGTTCATTATTGCTGGCACTTTTTATAGGGAAAAGGATCATAAAATACCTTCAATTAAAGCAGGTGGGGGAGATTATCCGCGATCTGGGCCTCGAAGGACAGTTGAGTAAAAAAGGTACCCCAACCATGGGAGGTGTTATTATTATTATTTCTATTTTAATACCTACTCTCTTATTATGCGATTTGACCAATGTCTATATAATATTAATGCTTATAACAACTGTATGGCTTGGATTTATTGGATTTATTGATGATTATATAAAGGTATTCAAGAAAGATAAAAAGGGTCTTCAGGGAAAATTCAAAATTATGGGGCAGATTACACTGGGCATAATTGTTGGATTGACCTTTTATTTCTCACCTCAGGTTGTCGTGCGTGAAAAAATTCCATCCACATACCTTCATCATAAAATACAAACCACAGTCGGTCAGGATGAAAACCTGCTTAAAACAAATCACATTCTTGTAGATAAACATCTGACTACAACTACTATACCATTTTTAAAAAATCATGAATTTAATTACAGGAAAATAGTCTGGTTCCTGGGAACACAGTCTCGTAACTGGGTATGTCTGGTTATGGTGATTGTAATAATTCTTATTATCACCGCTGTTTCAAATGCCGTCAATATAACTGATGGTCTCGATGGACTTGCCTCAGGTAGTTCGGCTATCACAGGCATAACCCTTGGAATTCTTGCTTATGTATCAGGTAATATTATATATGCCAATTATTTGAATATTATGTATTTGCCAAATACAGGAGAACTTGTTGTTTTCATCAGTGCCTTTATAGGTGCAACAGTTGGTTTTCTTTGGTATAACACATATCCGGCTCAGGTTTTTATGGGTGATACCGGCAGTCTCTCAATAGGAGGCATAATAGCAGTATATGCAATCCTTATCAGGAAAGAACTTTTAATACCTGTTCTTTGTGGGGTTTTCCTAATAGAAATACTGTCCGTCGTATTGCAGGTTTGTTACTTTAAGTATACAAAAAAGAAATTTGGTGAAGGCAGGCGAGTTTTTCTCATGTCTCCCCTACATCACCATTTTCAGAAAAAAGGATATCCTGAAGCAAAAATAGTAACCCGTTTTTGGATTGTAGGGATATTACTGGCTGTATTAACTATTGTAACATTGAAAATAAGGTAATATAATGTGCAGATGTGCAAATGACAGATTTGTAAATGACTGATAATAACAGATTTTAATGTCTGAAACGAACAAAAAATAAAAATGGTCAATAAAGAAAACAAAAGAATCGTAATCCTGGGTGCCGGAGAGAGTGGTGTTGGTGCTGCTATCCTGGCCAGAAAGCATTATTTTGATGTATTTGTTTCCGATTCGGGTGTGATAAAATCCAAATACAAGGAAATGCTTAATTCATATGGGATAAATTACGAGGAAGAAAAACACACGGAAGCTCTTATTCTTAATGCCGGTGAAATTATTAAAAGTCCTGGGATACCGGAAAAAGTAAACATAGTTAAAGCTATCAGGAGTAAGGGTATTAATATAATTTCTGAAATAGAATTTGCAGGCAGGTATACCACGGCAAAAAAAATATGTATTACAGGAAGCAATGGAAAAACTACTACAAGTAGTTTATTACATCATATGATGATAAAAGCTGGCATGAACGCAGGTCTTGCAGGAAATATAGGACAAAGTTTTGCATTACAGGTCGCTACTGAAGATTATGATTATTATGTTATTGAACTTAGCTCCTTCCAGCTGGATGGTATGTACGATTTTAAGGCTGATATAGCCATCTTACTTAATATTACCCCTGATCATCTCGACAGGTACGATTATAATTTACAGAACTATGTGGATTCTAAATTCAGAATTGTCCAGAATTTAACAGATGAAAATTTCTTTATTTTTTGTTCTGATGATGAAATTACTATACGCGAACTTGAAAAAATTGTACTTACCGCTCAAAAACTTCCGTTTACAATTAAAAAGCGTGTCAAACCCGGGGCATTCATTGAAAATTCATACCTCACAATCAATTATCAGGATAATGATTTTTCTATGTCCCTTGAAGACTTGTTTCAGAGAGGCAAGCATAATATTTACAATTCAATGGCCGCAGGGTTAGCTGGTCGTATACTGGATATCAGAAAAGAAACAATCCGTGAAAGCCTTGCAGATTTTCAAGGTGTTGAACACCGACTGGAATCGGTTCTCAAAATACATGATATAGAATTCATTAATGACTCTAAAGCAACAAATGTTAATTCAGCCTGGTATGCTCTTGAAAGTATTAATACACAAATAATATGGATAGCAGGTGGACAGGATAAAGGAAATGATTATTCTGAACTGCTTGATTTGGTAAGGCAGAAAGTAAAAGCAATAGTTTGTCTGGGCGTTGATAATTCTAAAATAGTTGACACCTTCAGTAATATAGTAAGGGTAGTGGTTCAAACCAGTTCGATGGAAGATGCTGTTACAAGTGCATACAAACTTGCACAAAACGGAGAAACAGTGCTTCTGTCGCCTGCCTGTGCCAGTTTCGATCTGTTTGAAAATTATGAAGACCGGGGCCGCCAATTTAAAGAAAGAGTGAGGGAATTGTGAAAATGTGAAAATGTACAAGTGGAACGACTAATTACGAATGACTAATGAAGGACCGATAATTTTAAAATGATTTAATGTTTGAAATTTAATATAAAATAAAAAATAGAAGATAGAAAATAGAAAATTACAAGGCTATGTCTGAAAAATGGAAAAAATATTTCAAGGGTGATAGTGTGATATGGGCAGTTATTATTGCTCTGTCTATAATTTCACTTTTGGCTGTATACAGTTCCACAGGGACATTAGCTTACAAATACCAGCATGGTAATACTGCATATTATGTACTTAAACATCTGACATTTCTATTTATTGGGTTTATAATAATTTTCGGTACGCACTTAATTCCATATAAGATATATTCACGTTTGTCTCAGCTTTTACTTTTGCTTTGTATCCCACTCCTGGGTCTTACCCTGGTATTCGGCAGACATCTCAATGATGCATCCCGCTGGCTGACATTGCCCGGGTTGGGGTTTTCATTTCAGACTTCCGACTTTGCAAAGTTAGCATTGATAATGTTTATAGCCCGCCAGTTATCACTTAAACAGGAAAATATTAAGGACTTCAGTAAAACTTTTCTCCCGCTTATATCTTGGATATCAGTAGTTTGTGTGCTAATTTTACCGGCAAATTTCTCAACTGCAGCTATTTTGTTTATGTCGTGCCTCATCTTAATGTTTATAGGCAGGATAAGCCTTAGACATCTTATCTTTTTTACAGGTTCCGGGATTTTGATTGCAGGTCTTTTTATTGTGGTTGCCCTGTATGTTTTTCATTATGCAGGAAGAATTGAAACCTGGAAGACCAGGATTGAAAGTTATGTGTCGGCGAAATCTGAAGAAAACTTCCAGGTTGAACAATCTAAAATAGCAATTGCTACAGGAGGTATTATTGGAAAAGGACCAGGAAACAGTGTACAAAGGAACTTTCTGCCTCATCCTTACAGCGATTTCATTTATTCGGTTATCATTGAAGAATATGGACTTATTGGAGGAGTGGTGATATTGTTTTTTTATTTATGGTTACTTTTCAGGGCAGGTATTATGGTGCGTAAAATGGACAGGACCTTTCCTGCTTTTCTGGCTATAGGACTAACCCTCATTCTCGTGTTTCAGGCTATGGTAAATATGGCAGTGGCTGTTAACATATTTCCGGTTACAGGACAACCATTGCCACTTGTCAGTATGGGTGGTTCTTCGATGTTGTTCAGCTGTTTTGCACTAGGTATAATTCTTAACATAAGCCGGATAAACAAAAAACAGGATACTGATACCTTTGATGATACTCCTAAAAATGAAGATTTAAACAACAATGTTACAGACGAAAAAATATAAATTAATCATCAGTGGTGGAGGTACAGGAGGACATATTTTTCCTGCGATATCCATTGCAAATGCACTTAGAACTAAAATACCCGGTGCAGATATTTTATTTGTTGGTGCAACCGGAAATATGGAAATGCAAAAAGTTCCCGCAGCAGGTTATAACATAGAGGGCTTACCTGTGAGGGGTTTTAACAGAAAGCAGCTTCTGAAAAATGTATCAGTGATTATTAACTTAATTTATAGTCTTATAAAAGCAAATAGAATAATAAAAAAGTTCAAGCCTGATGCTGTAATAGGTGTAGGAGGATATGCAAGCGGACCTGTTCTCAGAATTGCATCCCGGAAAAAAATTCCTGCATTGATTCAGGAGCAAAATTCTTATGCAGGTGTTACAAATCGTATCCTGGCCAGAAAAGTTAATAAAATTTGCGTTGCTTATAATGGAATGTCAAAGTACTTTCCTGAGGATAAGATCATATTAACAGGTAATCCGGTTCGCAAAGACCTTGAGAATATTTCCGGTTTAAGACAGGAAGCTTATATTTATTTCAGCCTGAACCCTGGTATAAAAACTTTATTGGTGTTGGGAGGTAGTCTTGGAGCTATGACCATTAACAAAAGTATACTGGAAAACATTAACGTTTTTAAGGATACTGAAATTCAGGTTATTTGGCAAACAGGATCACGATACTACAGAGAAATTAAAAGTAAATTTAATGATACTCAGCTGGTAAATATAAAGGTTGTAGATTTTATAAGCCGCATGGATTTGGCCTATTCGGCTTCGGATTTGGTAATCTCACGAGCTGGTGCAAGTACAATTTCCGAATTAAGCATAACCGGAAAACCGGCTATACTGGTGCCGTCAACAAATGTAGCAGAGGATCATCAGACAAAAAACGCAATGGCCCTTTCCGAATCAGGTGCCGCAATTTTAGTTAAGGATGTTGAAGCAGTTGATAAACTTATGCCGGTTGTATTTGACTTGATTAACAATGCAAGTGCCTTATCAGCTTTATCAATAAATATTTCAAAGCTTGCAATCAGGAATTCTGCAGATAAAATTGCAGATGAGGTGTTGAAAATGATGACTGAAAAAGATGATTAATAACGGATGACAATATGGAAAAGAACTGGAATTTGTAAATGATGCTTTCAATAAAAAATTTAAAATTTAAAATATAAAATTACAGGTGTGGAACCAGAACAGATTAAAGCGGTTTATTTTATAGGTATAGGTGGCATAGGCATGAGCGCAATTGCCAGATACTTCGTCAGCCGGAATAAAATTGTTGCCGGATACGACAGAACTGAAACGTCTCTAACAATGGACCTTGTGAAAGAGGGTATATCTGTTCACTATGCCGATGAAGTCAATCTTATTGGTGAACCGTTTAAAGATAAATATAATACCCTGGTGGTTTACACCCCTGCTGTACCATCAGATCATACTGAGCTGAACTGGTTCCGTTTAAACGGTTTTGAAGTAAAAAAGCGGGCAGAAGTTCTCGGAATAATATCACAATCAAAAGATGTTTTGGGTGTTGCAGGTACTCATGGTAAAACAACTACATCAGCCATGGTTGCACATTTGCTTCACCATTCCGGTATTGGTTGTAATGCTTTTCTGGGTGGTATATCAATAAATTATAATACTAATTTTTTAATTTCAGATAAAAGTAACTGGTTGGTTATTGAAGCCGATGAGTACGACCGGTCGTTCCTTCAGTTAAAACCCAAAGCATCCATTGTTACCTCAATGGATGCCGATCACCTGGATATATATGAAACCTACGGGGAATACTGCAATACGTTTTACCAATATATTTCTCAAATACAACCAGGTGGATTTTTAGTGATAAAGAAGGGCCTCGAACCACTGGCCGATAATAGAGGTATTAAGATTTTCACCTATTCCCTGGATGGAGATTCGGATTTTTATTCCCAAAATATATCAATTCACAATGGCTATTATTACTTTGATATAGTTACTCCAATTGGCATTTTTAAGGATATTAAACTGGGATGCCCCGGCTTGCTGAACGTGGAAAATGCTGTAGCCGCCATAGCCATGGTGAGTCTGTTATATATTCACTCCGAAGATATTAAGAAAGCTATGGAAACCTTCCTGGGAGTGAAGAGAAGGTTTGAATACCATATTAAAACAGAAGATTTAATTTTTATTGATGATTATGGTCATCATCCTGAAGAACTAAGATATACCATTCAGTCTGTTAAAGAATTATTCCCAGGTAAAAAAATTACAGGAATATTTCAACCTCACCTGTTTAGCCGTACCCGCGATTTTATGGACGATTTTGCACATAGCCTGAATATGCTGGATGAACTTATTCTTCTGGAAATTTATCCTGCCAGGGAAATGCCAATTCCCGGTGTTTCATCGGAGGTACTTCTTAGAAAAGTTTCTATCAGCAGCAAACATTATTGTATGAAATCAAACCTTATTCAATTATTGAAATCAATGCCTTCTCCGGAAATACTTATTACCATGGGGGCAGGGGACATTGATACTCTGGTGGAACCAATAAAGGAATTGTATTTAAAAAGGATGGAATTGTGATGACTGATTACGAATTACTGATGACTAATGACAAGGGTTTATAAGGTTTATGATGTTAATATTGAATTCCATAAACTTTATAAACGCATAAACGCATAAACGAATATTCAATTAATGATAATGAAAAAAGTGAAAACGATATTGATTCTGTCTCTTGTAATCATTTATATGGTTACCGGATTCGGTTTTATAACCGGGAAAAAAATGTCGCTTGTATGCAATCAGGTGGATATAAGAGTGGTAGACAGCCTGCAGAGCGGATTTGTACTAAGGTCGAATATTGACAGAATTTTACAAAAAAAGAATTACAACCTAATTGGAAAGAATTTTAACAGTATTAATTTACAACAACTTAAAAATGACATAATAAATTATCCGCCTGTAAAAAATGTGATGGTTTATAAAACTATTGATGGCCGCATAGTAATAGAAGTTAAACAAAGAAAGCCAATACTCAGGATATTTGATGCAAACAACCTGAGTTACTATATAGATGAAAATGGTTTTGTAATGCAACTGTCAGGAAATTATACATCTCATGTGTTAATTGCAAATGGTAATATAATAACTAAGTTTCCCATAAATAATAATATCAATGTACTTGATTTAGAGCAAAAAGCTAAAGGGACAAAAGTTATACAGGCCGATCTTTATAAGTTAGCTAAATATGTTAATAACAATAACTTCTGGAACGCTCAGATTCAACAGATATTTGTTAATTTTTCGGGCGATTTTGAACTGGTTCCCAGAGTTGGCGCTAATATAATTGATTTCGGGGATTTCAGCGATTGTGAAACCAAATTCAGTAATCTGATGAGTCTCTACAAACATGGCCTTCCTGTAGTAGGCTGGAATAAATATGCATCAATAAACTTAAAATATAAAGGACAAGTCATTTGCACCAAAAGAGAATAGAAATTATGAATGTAAAAAACGAATTTATTGCAGCAATAGACATTGGCACTACTAAAATAGTTGCTGTTATTGGTAAACGTACTCCAAATATGAAGATTGAGATACTGGGGGTTACAAAAACAGTTTCGAAAGGAGTAAAACGCGGAGTAGTGCTTAACATAGACGAAACTGTAAACGCAATTCAGACAGTTGTTGACGATATACAGCAAAAAACAGGACTTACACTTTCTGATGTTTTTGTTGGCATAGCAGGTCAGCACATAAAAAGTATTAAAAACAGGGGGATTATGTACCGTGATTCCTATGATGACGAAATAACGAATGCCGACGTTAAACACCTGATCGATGATATGTATAAAATACCTATAGATGTCGGAGAAGAAATAATACATGTATTACCGCAGAATTTTATTGTGGATAACGAAAACGGGGTAAAAAATCCTGTTGGTATGTCTGGTAAGCGCATGGAAGCTAATTTCCATATCGTAATTGGTCAGATTGCATCTATTAAAAATATTGAAAAATGTGTGAACAGGGTAGGGTTACGTATTTATGATGTTATGCTTGAGCCACTTGCATCGTCATCGGCAGTACTTACCGAGGATGAGATAGAAGCAGGAGTAGCCCTGGTAGATATTGGCGGTGGCACTACTGATATTGCTGTTTACCATGACGGGGCAATAAGGCACACTGCAGTTATTCCATTTGGCGGCAATGTGGTAACCAGGGATATAAAAGAAGGGTGTTCTATTCTTGAGAGGCAGGCCGAAGAGCTTAAGGTTAAGTTCGGATCAGCACTTGGTGATCTTGCAGAAGAAGACAAGGTGGTAATAATTCCTGGAATTTCCGGAAGAGAGTCTAAAGAGATTTCGTTCAAAAGCCTGGCATTTATTATTCAAAGCCGTATGGAAGAAATAATAGACGCCATTATGTTCGAAATTGAAAACTCTGAATGTATGGATAAATTAAGTGCAGGAATTGTAATCACAGGAGGCGGAGCAATGTTGAAGCATCTTCCGCAGCTGGTGCGGTTCCGCACTGGCATGGACGTCAGGATAGGATATCCGAATATGCATCTTGCAGGTTCAGTGTCTGATGACATAAATCAGCCAATGTACGCTACAAGTGTGGGCCTGGTTATTAAGGGATATGAATTCTTTGATTCGAAATGGGATAAACAAAAGGAGACTTATGTACCACCTGTTAAACCGGAGGTTGTAACACCGGTTAATGAATCTGAAACAGAAAAACCTGAAGAACCGGCAAAATCAAAAACAAATGTTCTCGAGAAACTGAGAAAAACTATAACAGAGATTTTTGATGAGAACGGGAGCAAGATGTAACAATTAATAAACATTTGCAAGATGGCAGAAGAACTAATAAATTTTGATTTACCTGTGGAGAAATCAGCCATGATAAAAGTAATAGGTATAGGTGGCGGGGGAAATAATGCAGTAAATTATATGTTCAGGCAGGGCATTAAGGATGTAAACTTTGTTGTTTGCAATACCGATGCGCAAGCCCTTGAAAATAGCCCGGTAGGAGTTAAAATTCAACTGGGACCGTCATTAACTGAAGGTCGTGGTGCAGGTAACAAGCCCGATATAGGACGGCAGGCAGCAATTGAAAATCTGGATGATGTCCTTGATGTCCTCTCCAAAAATACAAAGATGGTGTTTATCACTGCGGGTATGGGAGGTGGTACAGGTACCGGGGCAGCACCTGTGCTGGCAAAGGCTGCAAAAGACATGGGGCTGCTCACAGTAGCCATAGTTACTCTGCCATTTAGATTTGAAGGCAACCAGCGGTTCCAGCAAGCCATAGCGGGTATAAATGAATTGAAGGAACATGTTGATTCACTTCTTATTATTAATAATGAAAAGTTAAGGGAAATATATGGCAACCTGGCTTTATCCCAGGCATTTTCTATGGCCGATAATGTACTTGCTTTGGCAGCAAAGGGAATAGCTGAAATTATAACTGTACACGGTTATATAAATGTTGATTTTGCTGATGTACAAACAGTAATGTCTAACAGTGGAGTGGCAATTATGGGTTCAGGCAGTTCAGAGGGTCCCGACAGGGCACTTATGGCAATTCAGCAGGCTCTTACTTCACCTTTGCTGAACAATAATGATATAACAGGTGCCAAAAGTATTCTTTTGAATATTACATCCGGAATTAAGGAAATCACTATGGATGAGGTTGGTATCATTACCGATTATGTCACCAGGACAGTTTCCAAGGATGCACTAATAATATGGGGAACAGGCATAGATGCTAATCTTGAAGATAAGATAGGTGTTACAATAATAGCTACAGGATTTGAATCGAACAGTATCCCTGAACTGCATAATGTAAAAAAGAAAGAAAGCACACAGGAAAAATTTACATTGTTTGATGCCAATAATTTAAAGAATGAAGCTGCTCAAATGGAAATAAAGGAGAAGACCAATAAGGAGGGGTTTATCCAACGCACAATAGAATTTGATTTAACTGATAAACGTGTTGAAAATCAAAACGCATCTATAGATGAAAAACTTACTGAGTTTAAAGTTAAATTAAATGCACAGAAAACACCTGAACAAATAAATCAGGCAAATAAAGGCTATGTCAGGTCCAAGGAACCAGGCTACACCAGTGTAGATGAAAAGTCAAGTATAGATGAAATAGAAAATACTCCTGCTTATATTCGTAAAAAAGTAACTATAGATAAAAAGGAAAAAACTGATACAAATATTTCAAAATACTCCTTAAGTACTGATGAGGACAACAACATAAGACTTAGAGAGAATAATTCCTATCTATTTGATAATGTTGATTAAAAATATTGAAGATGAAAATTAAAGATAAGTTGAATAAAGGCTAATAACTACTTTATACCACACCATGATGGGTTAAGAATTCAGTATATTGTTTGTCAATATTTAATATGTGATTTGTAATCCAGTCACGGATAAAATTAATTATTTCTATAGATAATATCATTCTTCCGTTATTGTAACGTTTTTCAAGATCTAAAACGGCATTTACAAATTTTTCATGATCTAATTTATGAGACTCATAATCACGAAAATGATAAAGTTTCATCCATTTTTCTTCATCTTTAAAATGATAAACTGTATAATCCTTTAGACCTTTAATTACCATCATTATTTTTTCCTTACCTTCTTTTTTTACAACACTGTCATGGAAAGTGTTATAAAGTTCTATCAGTTTTTTGTGTTGATTATCAAAACTTGAAATCCCGACACTTAAGTCCTCGCTCCAGTTCATTGCGTTCATTTGAATAAATATTTTTATTTGATTTTAGTTTGTATACTAATATAATAAAAAAAATTATAAAAAGGAATTAACTTATTTGATATTTTAGATGAAAATTAGGAGGACCATTATGAGTTATTTTGACAGGGTTAACGAAGACATCAAGCATGCAATGCTGAATAAAGAGCCTAAGGATAAACTTGAAGCATTAAGAGCTGTCAAGGCAGCATTTCTTGTTGCAAAAACAGAGAAAGCCGGAGTTGTATTGACTGAAGAGCTGGAAATAAAAATTCTTAATAAGCTGGTTAAACAAAGACAGGAATCAGCTGATATTTATAAGGAACAAAACAGACCTGATTTATATGAAAAGGAAATTGCCGAATTAAATGTAATCCAGGCTTACCTGCCACCTGCTTTGTCTCCCGGGGAAATTGAATCGGTAGTAAAGTCAGCTATAGCTAAATCCGGAGCTTCCTCACCTTCTGATATGGGTAAGGTTATGGGTATTGCTACCAGAGAACTTGCTGGTAAAGCTGATGGGAAGGTAATTTCTGAAATTGTAAAAAGGTTGCTTGCCTCATAGAATTAATTCATTTGCCGGGCTTTTTACCGTGTAAATTTGCTTGTTCGCCGAAAAGTTATACCCGGCATTTGGTAAGTTGCATATTTTCGTATCGTAAATGTTTAATTTAAAAATATATGAAAATGGGTGCAAGTTTATTTTGGGGAATTATTTTAATCCTTATAGGGATTAGTATCATTGTTAAAATCGTTTTTAACATCGATTTTTCTATCTTCAGGGTTATAGTTGCCCTGGTGTTTATTTATTTTGGGATACGTTTATTTATCGGCAGGGATTTTAGTTTTTATCATGATGACAGTGATGAACAACTGATTATGTTTGCTAAAAAAAATGTAAGCCACATTGATGAAGGGAAGGAATACAATGTAATCTTTGGGGAAGGAAGATTCGACCTAAGGAATGTGTCAATTCCTGATAGCGGAACGGTGCATTTTAAGCTGAACACAATTTTCGCAGGAACTGAAATACTCTTAAATAGGGAAATTCCGGTTGAAATTAGTTCAAGTACAGTGTTTGGAGGAACCAGGATGCCAAATACCAATGCCTCAGCTTTTGGGACAGCATCATATAAAAATGATACCGCCAAAAAAGGACAATCCAAAATAATAATTGAAACAAATACTATATTTGGCGGATTACAGGTGACAGAGTAAAACTGTGTTTATATACCGATGTTATTTTTATTGAGTTGTAAAAGTTTTTGGTGATCCTATATCAAAATTTTCAAATAACGCAGTACCGAATAAATTAAACTCACCATAAAAATATAAGTATATAAAGTACTGAGTTTTGTTTTTCAAATTAGAAATAGTAGCTGTATAGGAGTTTTTTAAGTAACTATTTACAGCAGGGGTCAGGGGATATTTTGTAAACTGCATCTTGTTTCCGGATTCAGATATTGAATCAATAATTAATTCCAAGGTTTGCTGACCTTCTGCATTTGATTGCCTGCTAACAATTACTTCGACATTAACTGACGAATCAGTAACATTATAAATATTTGTAATTTCTGCCTGCGGAGGTATGGCTGAGTCTTCATCACTGCAGGCAGTAATAAAAAGCAATGGAAAATATAGTATATATAAAATCGATTTCATGATAATATGTCTACTTACAGGTAGACGATTTAGCCCATGAAATATTTTAATTAAGGTTTAAATAAAGCAGTTATTATCTTTGCTTCATTGCCGTTATGGCAGTCGGTACATTTAACAAAATGAATGTCGTGTTTACTGAATTTATTTTTAAAGCTTGTATTCATAGTTTCAACGGGGATTTTACAATCCATTATAGTCTTATGACATAGTACACACGATACTACAGGTTTTGTTGAATGCGGATCATGACAGCTAAGGCAGCTTATACCCATATGAACACCCGAAGGTGTGCGGTCGTCCCCTGTACCGGATTTGTGCCTTGAATTTGGTGAGTGGCACTGCAAGCATACTTTTTGACGGTTATCCTCCGATACGGTTAAAGACAGAGTATCTTTATAAATTTTTGGTGTTGGTAATTTATCAGCCGGGAAAAAATGGTTTTCAGGTCTGCTGTAAAAGCCAACTAATTTGTTAAAATCAAAGAGCTTCCTTTTCACAGATGCTGAATCAGAATAATCACCAGCGGAAGATGCCAATTCTTTTGGATGCATCTGATGACAGGTCATACATAGTATTACTGGCTTATTGCTCATTGAAGTGTCCTTAAGTGCCCATGGGCCTTTTTTATCAATAGGAGTTACCAGATCCTGTATGGTACCGCTGTAAAACATTCCATGACAACGAAGGCAATCGGAATTAAGACGTTCTGTGGTGTTATGTATTTTATTTAAAAATATATAAGTGTATTTTACTGAATGATTTCCTGATTCCCAGCTCTTATATTCCTTTTGATGGCATGACTTGCACCGGTTCATCATTTCCCGCATTTGTACTTCTGTAAGCCCTGCATCTTCAATACGGTTTTTTTTCAGAATATGCAACCCTGCACTAATGTTTTCATTGAGGCTGTGAAGACCATTACTTAAGGCTGTGCCGTGACATTCTATACAATTTAAATCTTTATGTGCCGAATGTGACCATAACATGGCGGGTTGATTGATTTCATGACACGACATGCACATCAGCTGAGTGTACACATGGTTCACGTTACCAAAATAAACAAAAAATATTATGACTATGGCAACAATAAAAAGGATAGCCAGGCCAATCAATATTTTAAATTTTAGTTTCATTTTGTCAGTGTTTCTTAATTTTATCTGATACCCAGTATGATAATGCCATAATAGTCAATGAAGGATTAAACCCTCCATTGTTAACAGAAAGACTGCCATCAGCAATATATACATTATCCACATCATGTAACCTTCCCTTTTTGTCAGTAACAGAGGTTTTAGGATCGTTCCCCATACGGCAGGTGCCGGCCTGATGCTGTGAGGCACTGCCAAACCGGCCGGGTTTCAAGGGATAAGTATTTATTGCTCCGGCTTCTTTAAGCCATTCATCGGCTTTTGAGGAATGGAAGTCTGCCGTAGTCAGGTCCTGCTCATGACGTTCACGGATCATTCTCAGTGTGGGAATACCCCATCCGTCCTTAACCACAGGATCAACCTCCACTCTGTTTTCCAAACGCGGCAGTTCCTGCACAGGTCCCATCACCACAATATGTTTTTTGAAAAACTCACGTTGAAATTTTTTATGTTCCGCTCCCCAGGTTTTACTTCCCGGAGGCCTCATATCTGCAAAATTATATGGTAACCTTATAAATTCATTACATAACACTCCACCTGTCATTCCAGGTTGCGTATGGTTATAATTATTAACTGCAATGCACGCACCCGGACCAACATCATCGTAAACTTCTTCATTAAAAAATCCCACGGCACCGGCGTACGCATGATCCTGAAGATTTCTGCCTACTAATCCATTGTTGTTTCCCAAACCTGAAGGGAACAGCCGCGACTTTGAATTTAACAAAAGTCGCGCTGTTTCAGTTGCTGAAGCACTTAAAACAATGATGTCAGCGGTTTGAATTTTTATCCTGTCGTTTTCGTCAAAATATTTTATTCCGGTAGCTTTTCCTTTGTCGTTGGTTATGACTTCGAATACCTTGCAATTAAGCCGAAGTTCGCATAATCCGGTTTTCAGGGCAACAGGAATAACAGTGTTTTGAGTTCCAGCTTTTGCATCAACAGGACAGGCAAATCCTATGCAGGTTCTGAACCTGTAACATGCAGGGCGGCCATTATAGGGAACTGAATTTCTGAGCATTGGAATTGGAAAAGGATTTAATCCCAGCCTGTTGGCTGCAGCTTCTAATATGTTTGCTTCCCTGTTATAACTAAACCCCGGCATTGGGTATTTATTCTTTCTGGGAGGTCGTGGAAACATATTTGTATCATCTCCTGATACCCCTATTTCATATTCAACCTTTTCGTAGAATGGCTCCAGTTCATCGTATGTTATTGGCCAATCGGCAAGATTTGCTCCGGCAATATCCCCAAACTTAGTCTTCAGATGAAAATCCTCAGGCATATAACGCCATCCCATGGCCCCGTAACTAAGTGTACCACCTCCCACGCATGCTGCAATATTTCCGTAATCCCAGGTGTTTGGCAAAACAACTTTAAATTTACCATTTTCATCTTTTACAACCCGACGGTAATTTTTATTATCGGGACCGTAACCGGCATAGAGAGGGAAACTTTTTTGAGATATGAGGTCATCATCATGAATGCTGTCGTAGTTATACCATTTACCCCGCTCAAGTATTACAACTGAAAATCCGGCAGTGCTGAGTTCTTTTGCAGCAACGCCACCACCGGCTCCGGCTCCAACAATTATTACATTAACATGTTTATTTGCCATCTTCTCAAAGGTAGTTGTTAGTGGTCAGGTATTATTTATACCTGTTTTGTCCTATTATGATTGGTACATCCAGGCCAAGCATTTTATAACTGACATAATCCTTGTTTCCTCCCTGATGAGGACTGCCATAAAATCCCTGCATGGTATGATCTCTTACCAGATTGAAAAAATATGCCGAGGATTCTGTTTCCCAGGTTCTCCCTATATTTGTTCCGCCTTCAAGAGTAACCATAACCTGGTACTGATTTTCGGCATTAAGGTTTTCGAAATAATTGTTAAACATTATCTGGCTGGTTTCCTGCAATCCAACAATGCCTGTTCTGTATTTGCCCTGATGTTTTTTGTAATTGCTTACCAGTTGCTTATCTATAAAATGAATAACATTGGCGGCTTTTGCTCCCGGATCGTTATCTGCGGGAACAATTTGTTCGCACATGGCTTCAAGAGCAAGTGCTTCAGAATTTGTAAAAAATTGCCAATGGGAAATTAAATTATTATTGCACCTTGATAACAGAAATATTCCTGTTACTCCTGCTGCTGTAGTTTTAATGAATATTCGGCGACTTTGTGTATATTCTTTCAAGTGGAGTAGTTCGGTTAGTTTTTAAAAACAACTAAGTTACCTGGTTATTTAGGTAAAAATGCAAAAATTGAACATACAAGATAATAATTTTGTTGATGGAAACAAATTTAAGCTATGGAAAATTTAACACGCAGGTTGTTTATAGAAAAACTTAGCCTGGGGGTTGGCTCTGCCACTTTTGCTGTTATGCTTCCCTCTTATATCAATTCGGGAAAAGCAACTCCTAAAATTTATGACGGTAAAAAGTTAAATGTGGCACTTTGCGGCTTGGGAAAATATTCAGGCTTGCTGGCCGAAGGATTGGTAGCATCGCAATATTGTAGTTTGGCTGGCATTGTTACCGGACATCAGGCAAAAGCAGTGGAATGGCAAAAAAAATATGACATACCTTCAAAGAACGTATATAATTATAAAAATTTCGACGAAGTCTCAAGTAATAAGGATATTGACCTGATATATGTTGTTTTGCCAAATGCCATGCACAAAGAATTTGTAATCAGGTCTGCCCGGGCTGGTAAACATGTCATTACTGAAAAACCAATGGCAACTTCCGTCATTGATTGCGAAGAAATGATTAAGGCCTGTAAGGATGCCGGTGTGCAATTAGCAGTTGGATATCGCCTGCACTATGAACCGACTCATTTAGAAATAAAAAGATTGGGACAAGAAAAAGTTTTCGGCCAAATACGGATGATTGAGGCCTCCCTTGGATATAAAACATACGACACAACACTTAAAGAAGAAACTTCTGCAAATTTTAATATAAATGATCCTTCACTATGGAGGCTAAAAAGAGCAATGGCTGGCGGGGGCCCTTTAATGGACCTGGGAATATACTGCATTCAGTGCAGCCGTTATGTTTTAGGTGAGGAGCCAATTTCTGTTACTGCCCAATTTGGAACTAAAAATAATAAAATAAGATTTTCAGAGGTAGAAGAAAGCATTTACTGGCAAATGGAATTTCCCGGTGGGGCAATTTCAAATTGTATTACTTCATATGGTTTTTACATCGATCGGTTCTATGCTTCTGCTGACCAAGGTTTTATTGAGTTGAGCCCTGCTCTGAGTTACGGCCCCTTCAAAGGAAAAACAAACAAAGGCGTTTTGAACTTTCCAATAATCAATCAGCAGGCAACACAAATGGATAATATAGGAAAACTAATTCTGGAAAACAATCCATTGCCAAGTCATATCTCTGGCGAAGAGGGACTTAAAGACATCAAAATTATATATTCAATATATAAGGCCGCAGAAACCGGGGAAAAAATAATGATAAATTAACTTCATTATTTAATTTTCAGCTACTTATGAAAGAAACGAGTGGTACCACCAGGAATCGAACCGGGGACACACGGATTTTCAGTCCGTTGCTCTACCAACTGAGCTATGGTACCTTTTAATAATTGAGGTGCAAAACTAAATAAAAAAATTAAATTATTTTACAATAAGAGATGTAATCTTTGGTACAATTCTTTCTTATCTTTGTTATTCACATTGTTATACATGAATTTTCAGCTACACGAATTACCTAACGGTATAAAACTAATTCATATTCAAGTTGTTTCCACTGTTGCACACTGTGGTTTTTTTATTAATGCCGGTACCAGGGACGAGTCGGAAGCTGAACATGGTGTGGCACATTTCATTGAACATTTGTTGTTTAAAGGCACTAATAAAAGAAGGTCGTTTCACATTCTTTCACGTCTGGAGGATGTCGGAGGTGAGCTAAATGCCTATACCACAAAGGAAGATACCTGTATACATGCATCTTTTCTAAAGGATTATTATTCCAGAACCATAGAACTGTTCAGCGATATTATTTTTCATTCTACTTTTCCTGAAAAGGCCCTGGTGAGTGAGCGGGATGTGATCATAGATGAGATAAACTCTTACAGGGACAATCCTTCAGAATTTATTTTTGATGAATGGGACGAACATTTTTTTAAGAAACACCCTCTGGGTTTAAATATTTTGGGCAATATCCGCCAGCTTAAGAAAATAAAAAGGGAGAACCTCATAAATTTTATGGACAGGGAGTATCATACAAATGAAATGGTACTTGCTTCAGTGGGGGATATGTCATTTACAAAACTGGTTGCCTTGTTTGAAAGGTATTTCAAGGACATACCATGCAATTTAAGAAATACAAACCGTTTCCCTTTCAGCAATTATAATCCTTTTACACTGGCAAAGAAGAAAAGTACTTTTCAGGTCCATTCCATGATAGGCAGCCTGGGTTACGATATGAAAGATCCGCGGCGCATGGGTCTGCATTTGCTGTCTAACATTATAGGGGGCAATGGGATGAGTTCACGGCTTAACCTGGCCCTGCGCGAGAGGAATGGTTATTGTTATAATATAGAGTCATCCTTCACACCTTTTACAGATACTGGTTTATTTACAATATATTTCAGTACTGAAAAATCATATTATCAAAAATGCCTTGATATTATAAATAAAGAATTTGATATATTAAGGATTAAACCATTGGGTAGTTTTCAGCTTAAAAAGGCAAAGCAACAAATGATTGGGCAATTGGCTATATCGTACGAAAGCAATGAAAACCAGATGCTATCAATAGGCAAAAGCCTTCTGGTATACGATAGGGTAGATACCCTTGCAGAAATATATTCAAAAATAGAATCTGTAACAGCCACGGAATTAATGGAAATTGCCAATGAAGTGCTGGGTAAGGAAAGGTTATCGTTACTGACCTATATGTAAGAAGCAGGAGAGCAGGAAAATAGGGGAGTAGAAGAGTATTCTGACACCACCGTCCTGCTTTCCTGCTTCTTAAATGATTAATAAAATACAGGAATTATAATTAAATGGAGATAATTCAGGACCTGGAAGATTATATTCTACAGCACATTGATTCTGAGGATGCAATTTTACACGAATTGTCAAGGGAAACAAACCTGAGAGCAGTTCATCCGAGGATGCTTTCCGGACATTTGCAGGGAAGTATTTTAAGGATGTTAAGCAAGATGATAAGACCTGAACAAATTCTTGAAATAGGAACATTTACAGGATATTCAGCAATATGCCTTGCACAGGGGCTTGCAGAAAATGGTCATTTGCACACTATTGAAATTAATGATGAAATAACAGAATTAGCAGAGAAGTTTATATTAAAAATGCATTTGGAATCGAAAATTACTATACATGATGGTAATGCTTTAAAGATAATTCCAAAATTTACACAACTTTTCGATTTGGTTTATATTGATGGTGAAAAAAGTGAATATACCCAGTACTATAATTTGGTTATTGATAAGACAAGAAACGGCGGATTTATTATTATTGATAATATATTTTGGAATGGTAAAGTGCTTGAAAATGAAAGTTCAAACGACTATTTTACCAAAGGGATTAAACAGTTTAATGATTTTCTTATAAAAGATACCAGAATTGAAAAAGTTATATTACCAGTGAGGGACGGGTTAATGATTATCCGGAAGAAATAGCTGTAAAGGCTGCACATAATAAAACATTTAATTAATTTGTTTGTTTAATCCTCTGACAAACATAAACAAGGCTCCATGGCACATTATTCGATTAAAGATTTGGAGAAATTATCAGGTATTCAAGCACATACTATTCGTATTTGGGAAAAAAGGTATAAATTGATAATTCCAAAAAGAACAGACACTAATATCCGTGTTTATACTGATGAAGATTTAAAAAGACTGTTAAATGTCTCAATGTTAAATCACAATGGATTAAAGATTTCAAAAATAGCACGTTTAAACGATGAAAAAATAAACCAGGAAATACTTAATCTGACCAGTAATTCTTTAAACTTAGGGAATCAGGTAGATAGCCTTGTCCTTAGTATGGTAGAGTTGAACGAAAACAACTTTGAATCTATCCTCTATACTCTTATTAATCAGCATGGTTTTGAAAATGCTTTTACTAATGTTGTATATCCTTTCTTAAGTAAAATAGGGGTATTGTGGCAAACAGGAAATATAAATCCGGCGCAGGAACATTTTGCATCTAATCTTATCAAACAAAAATTATTTGCTGCAATAGATTCTATACCAGTGAATAAATCATCCAAACATCAATTTATTATATTTTTACCTGAAGGTGAGTTACATGAACTTGGTATACTTTTCTATAATTATTTTTTAAGAAAAGCGGGTATTTACACTATTTATCTCGGTCAGACAGTACCGCTAAAGGATTTAATTTCAGTACAACAGGCATATAATGCCGATTTTATGTTAACTTCCATAATAACATCCTTGCAGGAGAATCACATTCATAATTATATTGAGAGTCTTTCCAAAACATTTAAAAAGCAAAAAATATTTTTTGCCGGGGAACTTCCATTAAAAATGGAAATGAAAAAGCCCTCTAATATCACCTTGATTAAATCTCCGGAACATTTTAAGGAACTATTGTTAAAGATAAGCTAGATAATAAATTACCAGCAACTAAATTTTCCGTTTTTTTGTGAGCCGTTTATAACGTTTAGGGAAGAAATGGATATGGGTATTTTTTAGTTTTTTCCTTATCCAGAATACAGGATCAAAAGTAATAATATGTCTTTCCACCTTTTCCTGATATATATCATTAATTGTAACCAGTATTGCTGTTTCTTCCACTCCTCCAAAATGAGGGTTGTTGGCAGTTCCGAATACCTTCATTGTCGGTGACAGATTCATATAGGAATTAATCAGGGGAGGAATTATTTCCCCAAGTTTACGTACTGACTTTGAAAGGATCTTATAATCATCAGTATAATCGGAATAAATAAATATACTTTTTAGTTCCGCATGGTTCATGTCGGTGGTCATTGGTTCAATAGGTGTAACCAGACCTTTTGTGTCAGAAAAATGCTTTTGAAGGAAATAAAGCAGGTGGTTTCTGGCATTGGCATTATATGTTTTATACATTGTCACCTTACCAAAAAAATACTTTTTTTCAGGGTTTTGTACAATAATAGCACCTAATCCATCCCATAGATTATCAAGAACATATAAACCTTTTCTAAACCGGTTGGTCGACTGATATGTCGTCTGAACAAATGAACGTCCCAGTTCAATCATATACGGGAGATAATCCCTACGAAAGTCATCAGAAAAGTTGAATAATTCAGATGTTGATAACAATACGCTCCCATTTGGGGAGATGATATCAGAATTACATACTTTGAAACGGTATCCACCTAAAATCTGTTTACTGTCAGGATCCCATACAATTAACTGTTTATATGAATTTTCTCCGGTATCAAATTCATCTATGTCCATCTCCTCACCTGTGCCTCCTCCTGCATGACGGAAGGCTTCCTCCCTCAGACGTCCGACCTCTTTCATAAGATTTACGGATTCACTCCCGGAAAAAATATACAGGACATTTCCACCCTTATTGGTACTTCTGACAAACTTGTCTGCTGTTAATTCACTTTCTAAAAGTTGTCTGTCAACCGGAGGAATAATGTCAACCATATAATATTGTTTTATTTATTCTATAAGGAGATTATTTTGTAAAAATGAGCAAGAAATCATTGCATTGCAAGCAAAGATAAATTAAAAATGTTACTTACAAATCTTTTAAGGAGTAAACTTTTTCGCGGACATAATCGGCCCAAAATGAGGGTTGTTGAGTTGAATCGAAGAAAGTATAAGGAATAGGATCACCAAAGGTTATTGAAATATTTTTATCTTTTTGTTTAAACATTTCGTCTACCAGGAAAAACATTTCTAAATTAGCTTTTACACCCAGAATTTTCCTTAGATTGGAGAGATTATAAAAAAAATTGCTGTTTTTCCCTTTTATGAACACAGGAATAACATCACGCTTATATTTTACAGATTTTAGTATGAAACTTTTTTGCCATTTGAGATCTGTAATTTTACCTTTTATTTTACGGGAACACAAACCGGCAGGGAAATATAGTACCTGAGTACCGGAAAGATAAGTCGAATCAATGGTTCTTGCATAATTTACAGTCTGACGCCCGTGTTTATTCACGGGAACTAAAATATTTTCAAGGTTTTTAATATTTAAAAGTAAATCGTTGACAATAAATTTAAGATCAGGGAATATTTTACCTATTTCATTTATCATTATCATCCCATCCAGGCCACCAAGCGGATGGTTTCCTGCAAAAATAAACCTTCCCGATTTTGGAATTTTATCCAGGCCATATACCTGAGCCCTGGTACCAAAAACATTAAGGGCATTATGTATTAGCGTCAGCCCCTGTTCATGTTTGTTATTTTCAATAATAGAATTTATTTCATCAACATGAACTATCCTTTTTATATAATTAATAATAAATTTAGGTAGTAACCTTCCCAGTTTAGGGTTTTTTGTATTTATGATTTCTTCAAGGTTAATAAAAGCGCGGGAATTATTATCTGAATCCATGAAACTAGTTTAATTGCTAAATTACAAAAAAGTGGCAACTGGTAATCAGTCAAATATTAACTTTTTTATAATTATTTGTCTATATGATAAATTTTCTAACAGCTTATCAAGTTGTTCCTCTTTGATCACAATACCTGTCAATAGTTCAGATACAACATTTACCTGTATTCCGTTTTCAAAGAATTTTACAGATTTTATAAGGCCATTTTCAGCTTCAAGGGTAAGCTCGAACATCATACCATCTATAAAATCCTTTTTAACAAGCTTAAAACGGGGAGAATAACCATAATTCCAATCCCAGGTCATATATTTTTCATGAATTAACTTATTGATTTGTAAAATGTCATATTCCGAAAAGCTAAAACCTGAATCAACTGCGAAACTCCGACTAATAAAACTAATAATTTTGTCCTTGAAATTTTGAATTGTAAAACTTTCAGGAAGGAAATCCCTGATATTGGTAACATGACTTTTTATAGATTTAACAGCCTTATCTTCAAAGTTTTGCAAGCTACCATTAAGGGCCGATCTTAAGTTATTTAAATCTGATGAAAATAGGAGTGTTCCATGGTGCAAAGTACGGTTTTTGTAAACATGTTCTGCATTTCCTGAACATTTAAGGTTATTTATCAGGATATCGTTACGGTTGTTACATTCAGCAGGCACTCCCATATCCTGAAGCACTTCAACCAGAATATGTGTAAAACGTTTAAAATTGATTTGTTTGCCTTCTGTACTATTTATTATAAATGTAAAATTAATATTCCCGGCATCGTGATAAACAGAACCACCTCCTGAGAGACGGCGTATTACAGGAATATTGTTCTCCCTGGTAAAGCGGTGGTTGATTTCAGAAAAGGCATTTTGATGTTTCCCTAATATGACAGAAGGGTCGTTTATATATAAGATAAATATTTCTTCAGTGAAGCTTTTTAAAAGATATTCCTCCGAGGCTATATTAAAATAAGGATTTCTCTGATCGCTAATAATGCTTAACATTTAAATAAATCAAATTTTCATGTAGTCAAACCCACCTTTTCTCAAATTAATCCCAAATTCAAGCCAGGCCTTAAGACACGCCAGAAAATTTGCCCACCCTTCTGTATTACCCATCAGCCATTTAATGCCTGCTTCATCGTTTTCCCTGCTTTTTTCCGTAATATTTACCAGGGTTGAATTATTTCCACGTTCTGAGAGTGTCATTTCAACCAATAGTTCCTTACCGTCAAAGTCGTTCCAGTAAAAGGATATATATTTATTCAATTCAATTTTATTAACTCTGACAGGAAAGCTTGTTTCAAATTCAGGAAACTTCCAGGTAATTTCCTTTCCTTCTTCCAACATGCCACTACTTTGTGAAATAAAGTAATTTGACATTTTAACAGGATCAATAATTGCATCAAAAACCTCATTAGAAGGTTTTTGAATCTGAATTGCTGCTTTAACTGTAAGAATTTGATTATTCATGTTCTTAAATATTATCAGATCAAAATTTCGAATATTTTAGCTTTTATAATTGAAGGCCTAAATTTCCGTTTATATCCCGGAGAAATAGTCTTGGAACATCAGCTTGTGAAGTGTAAAACATATTTTGAACACCTTTAATCATAATTAAGATAAAAGATAAAATGTTGTATTAAAGTTACATTAAAGGTTGCAGTAAACTTACCCTGTTGCCTTCAGTATCTGTGAAAGAAACAAATAATCCAATCCCGGGAATCTGAACCGGTTCTCCATGTAACTTGCCTCCTTTTTCTGATACTTTTTTTGCTGATTCGTGTATGTCTTCTACAGCTATTACCACAGAAGGATGACGTGCCTCGGAAATTTCACCTGAGGGATAAAATCCTCCATTTATTGTACCTGGCCTTTTTGGCCTTCCGTGTTCATCTGTTTCTGATGTGGCAACTGTTACATAGTTACCCATGTCTTTTCCCAATTGCCGGGTTTGCCATCCGAAAACTTCAGAATAAAATTTTGCCATACGCTCGGTATTTTTAGCGGGCATTTCAAAATGTACAACCGGGTTCATAATAAATAGTAGTTATGGGGTTAAAACTTAAGCATAATTATTGTAATATTTGTAATTATAAACACCTGATAATATAAATTAGTTTCATAATTCATCAGCCAATTATTATTTTCCCGGATCTGCCAGAATAACCTCAATTTCGTCCATGAGTTTATTCATCGCTGCAATAGTCCTGTCAAAAGGCTCACTGCCAGACATATCCACCCCGGCATCCTTCAGTAACTCAATAGGGTATTTCGTGCAACCTGAAGAAAGAAACTTCAGGTATCTGTCCAAACTCCCCTTTTCTTCAGATATTACCTTTTCAGCCAAAGCATTAGAGGCAGTAAATGAGGTAGCGTACTGGTAAACATAAAAATTGTAATAGAAATGTGGGATATAAGACCATTCCAGGTAATACTGGCTGTCTATTAAACATATACCTGCATCATGCCCGTAATATTTTTTTAAAATCTCTCCGAACAAGTTGCTTAGCACTTCATTACTTAAGGATTCCCCTGCTTCTGCCTTTTCATGAATAGCTAGTTCAAACTCTGCAAACTGAGACTGTCTGAATAAGGTTCCTTTAAATCCATCCAGTCTTTGCATTAACAATGATAATTTTGTGTTATTATCCTTTGTGTTTTTAACCATATAATCGTTAAGTAATGCCTCATTAAATGTTGAAGCAACCTCCGCAACAAAAATAGAATACAGCGAATTATGAAAGTCCTGTTTCTTATTTGAGAAATAACTGTGTAAGGCATGTCCCATTTCATGTGCATATGTGCTTACATCGTTGTACTGGCTGTTATAATTTAAAAGTACATAAGGGTGTACATCATAAACGTGCCCATTTGAATAAGCTCCTGATCTTTTCCCGGTAGAAGGATAAACGTCTATCCATCGTTCGGATTTTGCAGTATCCAGCAGATCGGTATAACTTTTCCCAAGAGGTTTCATGGCATTTACAACAAGCTCGTGGGCCTGTTCAAAGGAAAAGCTCGCATCTATATCTTTTACTACAGGTGCATATAAGTCAGAATACCCGAGAG
>CAVYAE010000078.1:0-142501 GCA_963766305.1 uncultured Bacteroidota bacterium | reverse complement strand
ATTTAATTATTAGTTATTTTCAGGAAACTGGTGTTGATCCTAAAACCAGATTTAAATCCTTTACTGATGAACTGGCAACAACCCGAAAGGACTTGTCAAAACAAATCAAGGAGTCAAGAGATACGTATGTTTCATTCATCAGAGAAATGGAGTCTAAGAAACTAACAGTAATGGCAAACAGCATTGATGCTATAGCAGTTCGTTTACTAAATTATCTTGACAAGGAAGCTCCGACCAAAGAGGAATTGTTAACACTTCAAAATTTGATTAAAGTTCAAACAAGTATAGTTCCTGAAATTCCAAATCAACAACCTGAAAAATATACAATACCGGTTAAAGAAACTAATATGGTTATTAATCCGGCAGATGACAACGGACTTGTTAAACGGGCAAAATATCTATTTTCTTCATTTATCGAAGCAGGTCATAAACAAACGTTAGGAAGTGGGTTAGTATTTGATGAAAAAACAGTTTCACATTATAAAATGCTATTTAATCAATTGTAGATATGTTTGTTAAAGTACATGGTACGAAAGATTATGTCGGTGGTAATACTCAAAGTTGTTCCAATTTGTCTAAATACCTTGAAAAGGAAAATGAAGGTAAAGACTTATCCCAATCGGAATATTTCTTTAATAACAGCGAACGTGTTACGGCTTCAAAGGTAATACAAGACATTGACAACAATGTTAATAGCAGGTTTTTAAATGAAAACCAGGCTAAATTCTACATGTTGTCAATTAACCCGTCACAATATGAATTACAACACATGGCAAAACTAACTACAGGAGGCCGAGAAATATCAAATTTATCGGAAATGTCTTCAGTTGAACAAGTGCGATATAATTCTAATTTTAAGGAATATGTAAATAAGACAATGGATAATTATGCCAGAAATTTTAACCGTGGCATCTCTGTGGATAACATATTGTATTATGCTAAAATAGAACAAGAAAGAACATTTAAAGGTAAAGATCAGGATGTAAAAAATGGATTAGCTCGAATAGGAGAAAAGAAACCAGGATTACAAACTCATGCCCATATTATTGTAAGCAGAATGGATAAAGAAATGTCAATGAGTTTATCCCCTCTTTCAAATAGCAGGGGCAGTGCAAAACACCAGTTAAATGGACAAAATGTACAGGTAGGTTTTAACAGAGACAATTTTAAAGAGCTGGCTGAACGATCATTCGATGAACAATTTAATTACCAACGACAAAAAGGTGAAAGGTTTAGAGAACAAAATATATATCATGGATTAAAACAAATGGTTGAAGGGAAAATAAAAGGTAAAGCAATAGGCCAGTTATTATCGTTAGACCAATCTGGTATTTTATCAGGTGCTTTTAATGCTTATAATACTGTTAAAGAAGTTAATAACCTTGCCAAAGACTTATCAACTGCAAAAGATTTAATAAGTGATGCTGCAAAATTAGCTACTTCTCCTATATCTGCACCAAAGGTGGTTCTTAAAGCAACTCAGACCATTGTCAAGACAATTGACAAACTTTTAGATAAGGAATTAACATTGGAACCTTAATACATAAGAAATGGATATATATTATAGTTTTTTGCATACTGACTTATCCGTCATGTTTCAAATAATCTTGCTTGTAGTAATCTTAGCAACACTTCAATATTTTATTTTCTTAATAAATAATGAGTTGAAATTGATGCTTTTGGTTTTGCTAAACATATTGTTTGGGTTTTTGCTAAACCGGATAAGTGAATATGGGTATAGCATTAAAGTACATTTTTTCTTATACATCATTCCCTCTTTTGCTTTGGCTTTTATAGCTCACTTTGTAGTAATGCTTATCCCAAAAGACACAAAATCAAAATATAAAAGCAATCCCTGGAATATACAGTTAGAATTTATCACAAAAGGTGGGGGTAAAATTATCAATTACAATCCCTTCAATGGAATTTTTGTAGTTGCGGGTCCAGGGAGTGGAAAAACAAGGTGGTTTATAAAACCTGCCATTGTTCAATTTGCAAAATACTCATTGCCTGGTATTGTGTATGATTATAAACGTATGGATATAACTGAAACGGTTTATACCCATTACCAAAATGGTAAAATCCCCGTTAAAGTCATCGATTTTGTCGATCCACAAATTACTCATAAGGTCAATCCCCTTGATCCTTCCTTAATGATAAGTCCGGCCTATGCTGGTGAAATGGCTGAGATATTATTTGCAAATTCCCAGGAAGGTGAAGCAAAAGACGATCCATTTTTTGTACCGGCTGCTATCTCAATGTTGGCAGGTGTGATATGGAAATTAAGAGAAGACCTTCCGGAAAAATGTAATTTACCATATGTAGTCTCAATTTGCCTGCATGAGGATTACAATGCAATTGGAAATTTTATACGAAGCAATAATCAGGCTTCTCTAATGGGTTCGGCATTCTTGCAGGTTATCAATTCCGAAAAAACTGTAACTGCTATTTTAGCTACATTAAGTACCAAGCTTCGAAAATATGCATTACCGGAGGTGTTTTATACCCTCTCTGGAAATGATTTTTCACTAGACCTGAATAATCCAAACAAGCCATCCATTATGTGCATAAACAACTATAAACCACTTGAAAAATCCTTATCTCCAATAATTAGCCTTATTATAAGTGTTGCATTAAAACATATGAATAACCCTGATAAGCTTCCATCATGTATTGTCATTGAAGAAGGCTCGACTATAAGATTGTCTGATTTTGAAAATGTTCCGGCGACAGGTAGGGAAAATGGAATAATAAGTGTGTTTGTTTTACAGGATAAAGGCCAGGCCGAAAAGAAATATGGTAAAATAGGAAGCGAAAATATCATACGTAATTGTATGATGCATGTATATGGCTTATGTCGAAGCAGCGTGGTTTCAAAGGAATATTCAGAGATGATGGGGCAACAGGAAAAATATTATGTGAGCCATACAAGTGGAACAAACCATAGTAGTTCAACGACAAGTGTACGTAACGAAAACGTTTATAAACCACAAATATTTACTGAGCTGGGAGTGGGAGAGTTCATGGGGCTTATTGCTGAAGGAAATGTCAAGAAGTTTAACAAGGTTTTTCAACCATATACCCAAAATGATATTCCGGCTCCAATAGTAAATAAAATTAATTCAACACAGGTGAAAGCTTATTTCAATAATATTCTGCTAGATGCAAAAGCACTTCTGAATATTAACTAATAGAAGTTTCAGTATTACTTATTTATAAACTTAATAAACAACTAAAGATATGGCCAGGATAATAACATTGGCACATCAAAAAGGAGGAGTAGGTAAATCCACATTAGCATTAAACCTGGCTTATTGTATTCAAAACGGTTTAAAGGTTGGGTTAGTGGATGCTGATCTGCAAGGCAGTTTAAGAAATTTAAATCTAATGGCAGATGGAATTAGCCTGATTAACTTTATTGATGATTTTACAAATCTTAAAACTCAGCCTTTCGATTTAATATTGGTTGATACCCCACCCTATTTATCAAATAGGTTGCCGGAACTCTTTTTACAGAGTGATTTTATTCTTGTACCCACTAAAGCCGGATTTTTTGGTATGATGGCTATTAAATCCACATTAGCACTTATCAATGAAACAATAAAAGCGAAACCTGATTTAAAGGCCGGAGTTGTTTTTAATATGATAAAAAGAAGTAGTAGTATTACTTCCGAAATTAAGTCACTCACTAAAGATTTTTCAATTCCGGTTTTGAAAAATATTATCAGTGACCGTGTAAGTTTTACAAGGTCGGCCATTTCTGGCGGTGTACTGGAAACGAATGATGAAAAAGCAAAATCAGAAATTATAAGCCTAGCTGACGAAATACTTACTCAGCTTGGATTATAGAATTCTATAATTCTTTATTTACATATATCTAGAATTATAGGGGTCTGTATTTCTATAATTCTATAAAAATATAATTGTATGAATAAATATCAGGATAAGTTGAGCGGGTTTGCAGAAAGACTGAAAAATGAAGAAAACTTGACGCCTATTCAAGAAATTAAACCAATTGGTGAAAAAAGTTTAAAATTACCCAAAAGGGAAGTTCAATTAAATATTTGGATTCCTAAATCACTAATGAAAAAAATTAAACAGAAAACATTGGATTCTGATATAAGTATAAAGGATTGGGTAACTGAGGCTATTATTAATCAATTAACTAAAATAAATAACTTATAATTTGTTCCAGTAATTTCATATTTTTGTAATATGTATTACCGACGTAAATTAATATTAGCTCTTTTAGAGGCTTTCGATAACAGACTTGAAAAAATTAGTCTGCAAAAACTACTAATGTTAACTGCAAACCAACAACTTGAGCCTGATTATTATTTTATTCCATATAGGTATGGTTGTTTTTCATTCCAGGCAAATGCTGATTTAAATACAATGACTAAATATAATCAAGTTGTTGTAGATGGAAATAGCTGGGTTAAAATTGATCATACAAATTATTTATCAAGCCTTAAAGAAAGAGACAAGCAAGCCATTAGATATATTAGGTTACAATTTGGAAATAAAAATACTGACGAATTAATTAAATACACATATATAAAATTCCCTTATTTGGCTATCAATAGCACCATTGCTAAAGATATTTTAAACCATGATGAATATCAAAGGATAGTGGAATCACAGCCAAAATACAATGACACTGTATTATATACTATTGGTTATGAGGGTAAGTCATTAGAAGAATACTTAAATAAACTAATTAAAAACAATATTAAAGTTCTCTGTGATGTTCGTAAAAACTCCGTAAGCATGAAATATGGATTTAGTAAATCACAATTACAAAAGGCTTGTGAGGGTGTAAATATTAAATATTTACACATTCCGGAATTTGGAATTGATTCTGATAAACGTCAAGAATTAAATACTCAGATTGATTATGACAATTTGTTTAAATTATATAAAGTTGATGTATTACAACAAACATTAGATTTACAGGAAAAATTATTGCTATTATTAAAAGATAAAGAACGTATCGCATTAACATGTTTTGAAGCAAATATAAATCAATGTCATAGGAAACATTTAGCTGAGTCATTGTCCAAATTGCCAGGTTTTAAATACCAATTGAAACATATTTAATATGGCCTTAACCAAAGTCCTGATTACTGTTAAAACTTACCCCACTATTTCAACAAAGTATGAAGAAACCGTTTGTACAGCAGGCTTTCTTGAGGATGGAACCTGGATTCGAATATATCCTATCCAATTTCGCAAAAAATCCTATCATGAGCAATACTCAAAATACGATTGGATTGAATTAGACTTGGTTAAAAATAATAAAGATCCTCGACCTGAAAGCTATCGCCCTGTTTCTCATGAAACACCTATTAACGTAATTGGTAATATTCCACCTGATGGTGATGATTGGTTTGAAAGAAGAAATATTGTTTTAAAAAAAATCTATAAAAACTTAACACAACTAATAGAAGAAGCCAAAAATGTTGATATATGTACCTCATTAGCAGTTTTCAAACCCACTAAAATTCTGGATTTTTTCTGGGATGAAGATGAAAAGGAGTGGCCACCGGATAAATTAGAACAATTTAAGCAGCTAAACCTATTTCAAACAATAGATGATAAAAAGTTTGAAGTTGTGAAAAAGTTACCTTTTAAATTCTTTTTTAAGTATTTAGACGATGAAGGCAAGCAAAGCAACATGATGATTGAAGATTGGGAAACTGGTGAACTATTTTGGAATTGTTTAAAACGCAATAATGGAAATGAAACTAAAGCTTGCGAAGATGTAAAAAAGAAATATTATGATGATTTTTCTAAAACAAAAGATCTACATTTTTTTCTTGGCACAACTCAAGTGCACCACTTTATAAGTAAAAATCCTTTTATAATAATAGGAGCCTTCTATCCTAAACATTTAACACAGTTAAGATTATTTTAATTTTTAATGGTTAAAATCCAGTAATTTGGTTCTAGGTTTATAGAAATCTACAATTCTAGAACCATTTTTATTTTAGTTTAACTAACTTAGCATGTTATTATTCTGAGAAATACTCTTTTGATCAATCAATCATAAAATTAACAATGTTTTGATATTACCGATATAGGCCATGGTTAACCAAAATCCAGAACAAGTCGCCAGAGATCATATTGACAGACAGCTTATAGCAGCTGGGTGGGTGATTCAGGAGGTCAAAAAAGTAAATCTTCATGCTGGAATTGGTATAGCTATAAAGGAATATTTTACTGATGTTGGCCCTGCCGACTATGTTTTATTTGTTGATAATAACCCTATAGGAATAGTTGAAGCTAAGAGGGAAGAAGAAGGCCACCGAATGAATGTTCACGAAAGTCAAAGTGAAGAATATGCGCAAGCTAAACTTAGGCATTTAAATAATAAACCTTTACCTTATGTTTATCTTAGTACTGGAGAAATAACAAGGTTTACCGATTATACCGATCCAAAACCACGATCAAGGGAAATATTCAATTTTCATCGGCCTGAAACTTTAAGAGACTGGAAGAGGACAGGAAAATCACTACGCAAAAGATTATTCGATTTACCCGCTTTAAAAACTGAAGGATTAAGGGAATGTCAAATCCGAGCTATAGAAAATTTAGAAGTATCCTTTAAACAAAACCATCCTAAGGCTTTGATTCAAATGGCTACCGGTGCAGGCAAAACTTTTACAGCCATTACTTTCATTTATCGTTTACTAAAATATGCAAAAGCTAAACGTGTACTTTTTTTAGTTGATACTAAAAACCTGGGGGAACAAGCCGAACAGGAATTTATGTCATTTGTGCCAAACGATGATAATAGAAAGTTTACAGAATTATATAATGTCCAGCGGTTAAAATCGAGTTATATTGCTACTGATAGCCAAGTATGTATAAGTACTATTCAGAGGTTATATTCAGTTTTAAAAGGTACCGAGTTAGATGAAAAACTTGAAGAAGAAAACCCTAACGAAAAAAAATGGCAACCTAAAGAAATCCCTCCAATAGAATATGATCCCAAAATGCCAATTGAGTTTTTCGATTTCATTGTAATTGATGAATGTCACCGTAGCATATATAACCTGTGGACTCAGGTATTGGAATATTATGATGCCTTTGAAATTGGATTAACTGCAACCCCCGATGCCAGAACGTTTGCTTATTTCCAGCAAAATGTAGTATCGGAATATCCTCATGAAATGGCTGTTGCAGATGGGGTTAATGTTGGTTTTGATGTATATATTATAGATACTAAAATAACACAACAAGGGGGTACGTTTTGGCAGGGTGAATATATTGAACTGCGTGAACGGTTAAGTCGCAAAAAACGTATGGAGTTACAGGATGAAGATGAAAATTATTCTAACAAACAATTGGATAAGGATGTCGTTAACCCCAATCAAATAAGGATTATTATAAGAACTTTTAAAGACCATCTGCCAATTATTTTTAAAGACAGGTTTGATCGTAATGGCATTTTTGAGGTACCTAAGACATTAATTTTTGCAAAAACAGACAGTCATGCTGATGATATTATCCAGATTGTAAGAGAAGAATTTGCAGAAGAAAATCGGTTTTGTAAAAAGATTACCTATAATTCAGAAAAAGATCGAAAAGATTCCGATGACAATGTTGTAGAAAAGGGAGAGAACCCTAAAGATACATTATCCGACTTTCGTAATTCATACTATCCGCGTATAGCGGTTACAGTTGATATGATCGCCACAGGAACAGATGTAAAGCCTTTGGAATGTTTGTTGTTTATGCGTGATGTGAAAAGTAAAAACTATTTTGAACAAATGAAAGGTCGCGGTACACGAACAATTGACCTGGATAATTTACGTAAAGTCACTCCTACCGCTAAATACACAAAGGATCATTTCGTTATTGTTGATGCAATTGGAGTCACTAAAAGCCTTAAAACAGACAGCAGACCCTTGGAAAAAAAACCAGGTGTTCCGCTGAAAGATTTACTACAGGCTATATCTGTTGGGGCAAGAGATGAAACTCTTTTTACTACCCTTGCAAACAGATTAACACGTTTTGAAAAACAAATAACCGAAAAAGAAAAAGAACGTTTTACTGAGAAAGCAAAGGGTAAAAGTGTTCCTCAAGTAGTAAAAGAATTATTAAATGCCTATAATCCCGATGTTATTGAAAATATTAAAGCACAAGTCAACAATGAAATGTTGGGTGCAGCTCCAATCCACATCGAGAAGGAAATTGAAATTCGAAATACCAAGCTATTAGATGAAGCAGCGAAAGTATTTACCGGAGACCTCAATGAATATATAGAGAATGTGCGAAAATCGCATGAACAGAAAATTGATACATCCAATCCTGATGAAATTGTTAATATCGGATGGGCTAAAGATAACAAGGACAAGGCAAATGAATTGGTAAAAGGATTTAAAGAATGGATTGATCAAAATAAAGATAAATTGATGGCATTGCAGATTTTTTATAATGAACCATTCCGACGAAGGGAACTCACATATGCCATGATAAAAGCGGTGTTGGAGAAACTTCAAAACGATAAACCAACATTGACACCCATGAATGTTTGGAGAGCTTATGAATCATTGGAGCAATGCAATGGTTCACCTTTAAACGAACTTATTGCCATTGTTTCACTTATTCGCAAAACATGTGGTTTGGATATAACCCTTACTGCTTACGACAAAACAGTTGACAAAAATTTTCAGGACTGGGTATTTAAAAAACAGGCAGGTAATGCTCCAAAATTTTCAGAAGATCAGATGCAATGGTTACGGATGATTAAGGATTACATAATAAATAGCTATCATATAGATAAGGACGATTTCGATTTAAATCCTTTTAATGCAAAAGGTGGAATAGGTAAGATGTGGCAATTGTTTGGAGAACAAACTGATGAAATTATTAACGAATTAAATGAGGTATTGGCGGCATAATGGCTAATCAATTAAATACACCAAAACACTGGCAACAAAAATGCTTTAAAGATGTTTGTGACAAACTTTCTTTAAATGGTATTAAGTTAAAGCAAAAAGATTATTTAACACACGGTAATTATCCTGTTGTTGACCAAGGACAAGAAATTATCGGAGGTTATTATAACGATGAAAAGCTTGTTGTTCCATCAAATCCTCCTTATATAATTTTTGGGGATCACACAAAAGTTAAAAAGTTCATCAATTTTAAATTTATTGCTGGAGCTGATGGTGTAAAAGTACTTAAACCCCATTCAATTTATGATTCAAAATTCTTTTTTTACTTAATTCAAACTTTAAAAATACCTAATAAAGGATATGCTAGACATTTCCAATATTTAGAAAGGTTAGAAATCCCTGTTCCCCCGTTAGATGAACAAATTGATATCGTCTCAAAACTTGAAGAACTTCTCAGCGATTTAGATAATGGAATATTACAACTTCAAACCGCACTAAAGCAAATAAAAATTTACAGGCAAAGTTTGTTAAAGGCTGCGTTTGAAGGAAAACTTAACAATAAAGAGGTGAATGAAGGGGAATTACCCAAGGAGTGGAGTTTTTTACAATTAGGAGAAATTATTGAAAAACCTCAATATGGAACCTCAAAAAAATGTGATTATGAAATAGCAGGGATTGGTGTTTTAAGAATACCCAACATAGCAGATGGTTTTGTTGACAGTACTGATTTGAAATTCGCAAAATTTGAAAAAGTTGAAATTGAATCATATTGTTTAAAAGAGGGTGATATTTTAATTATTCGCTCTAATGGGAGTAAAGATTTAGTTGGTAAATGTGCTTTAATTAAAAAAAAGGAAGAAAATTATTTATTTGCTGGTTATTTAATAAAATTAAGACCTAAACAGAATCATATCTTGCCAAAATTTTTGTTATATGTTCTTTCCTCAAGTTATTTGAGAAATCAGATTGAACAGAAAGCAAAATCTACAAGTGGTGTAAATAATATTAATTCTGAGGAACTAAAAAGTTTAATTATTCCTTTCTGTCCGCTTCAAGAACAACAACTTATTGTTTCAGAATTAGAAAGTAAACTCACAATATGCGATAAAATAGATGAAATCATCAACCATAGTTTGGAACAATCTGAAACATTAAGACAAAGTATATTGAAGAAAGCCTTTGAAGGGAAATTAGTTTAATGATTTACATTTCCATGGATCAAAATTCAAATAAAATGTTACTCAAATAAAATGAATATTGAACGAGTAAAACGATTACTGAAAGAACCAGAAAACATCCGCCTTGAATTTAAAGAGGCTTCTAATGCTTTACCTGGCAATCTGTTTGAAACTATTTGTGCAATGCTTAATCGTGATGGAGGTGATATTCTGCTGGGGGTGAATGATAATGGATTAATTACTGGCGTCCAGGAAACTAATATTTCAACCATGATTTCACATCTGGTAAACCTTTCCAATAATTTGCAAAAACTTGATCCCCCCTTTATTCTATACCCACAAAACTATCAAATAAATGGCAAATGGGTTATTCATATTCAGGTACCTGCCAGTTCTCAAGTTCATAAAACAGCCGGTATTATTTTTGACAGAAGCAACGACGGTGACTTCAGGGTTACCCATGCCCATCAGATTGCTGAAATACACAACAGGAAACGTAACCATTATACTGAAGGTATAATATACCCAGCACTCCGTTTCACTGATTTTAAACCCGACTTATTCCCGAAAGTCAGGAATTTGATTAGCAGTAATAACGCCAATCACCCATGGTTAGCAATAAACGACCAACAAATGTTGGAAATGGCTGGACTTTGGAAACGCGATTTTCAAACAGGACAAGAAGGATACACGCTTGCTGCCGCTTTATTGTTTGGGAAAGATGAAGTTATCCAGCAGATTATCCCTCATTATAAAATCGATGCACTAGTTAGAATCGAAAATACCGACCGCTATGATGACAGGGAATATATTCAAACCAACCTAATTGAAGCTTACGAAAAATTAATGGCTTTTGTTGTTAAACACCTTCCGGACAAGTTTTATATGGAAGGTGATCAAAGGGTAAGTCTTCGGACTAAAATATTCAGAGAAATAGTAGCAAATTTGATTGTACATCGAGAATACACAAATGCTCATCCGTGTACATTCATTATGTACTCAAACAGAATAGAAACCGAGAATGCAAATAATCCTAATGGAAATGGCCCTATTAATCCTGATAATTTTACTCCTTTTCCTAAAAATCCCACAATTGCCAAATTTTTTATACAGTTAGGAAGAGTGGATGAATTAGGATCAGGTGTATTGAATGTTAATCGACTTATTAAAGAATACACCACCGAAGGTCAAGTGCAATTTATTGAAGGTACAACATTCAAAACTATCATTCCAGTCAATTCAAATGTCCGTGAAGGAGAATTTAAGGGAGCAACTGACGGAGTAATTGACTGTGCAATTGACGGACCTAATGAGAGAATAATTGAGGGAGTAATTGAGGGAGTAATTGAGGGAGTAATTGAGGGAGTAACAAAAGGAGTAAAAGATAAAATTGTTGATCTTCTTACTATTATAATAAAACATGAAGGCAAAAGAGTTCCAGATTATTTAGAAATTACGGGCATGCCTGAAAGCACCATAGAAGGATATATAAAAAGACTGAGAGAAGCTGAATTAATAGAATTTAAGGGAGATTCTCCTAAAACTGGCGGTTACTTTTTAACGAAAAAAATGAAAGCAAAATTAAAATGAGCAACAGCACATCAAGCATAGTATCAAAAGTCTGGTCATTCTGCAATCCCCTCCGGGACGTAGGAGTAGGTTATGGTGATTATTTAGAACAGCTTACATATTTGTTGTTTTTAAAAATGGCCGATGAATACAGCAAACCACCATACAACCGTCAGTTGAATATTCCAAAACCTTACAACTGGGAAAGTCTGACCTCCAAAAAAGGTGCAGAACTGGAACTACATTATGCAATTTTACTTCGTGAGTTAAGCACACAAAAAGGTATTTTAGGACAAATATTTACCAAAAGCCAGAATAAAATTCAAGACCCGGCAATGCTGGCCAAAGTAATAGACATGATAGGAAGCGAAAATTGGCTCGTGATGGGAGCCGATGTTAAAGGGGATATTTATGAAGGATTACTTGAGAAAAATGCTGAAGATGTTAAAAGCGGTGCCGGACAATATTTCACACCACGAGCTTTAATTCGGGCAATGGTAGAATGTGTTCAGCCCCAACCTATGAAAACAATTGCCGATCCTGCCTGTGGAACAGGTGGTTTCTTCCTTGCAGCTTATGATTACCTGGTAACCAATAATAAATTGGATAAAGAGCAAAACCAATTTATCAAACTTAAAACTTTTTTCGGTAATGAAATTGTTGCCGGTACAAGACGATTGGCATTGATGAACCTGTTTTTGCATAATATTGGTGACATACAAAGCGATAATTTTATCTCTCCGGCTGATGCTTTAATTGCAGCTTCACCCATTACATATGATTATGTACTCGCCAATCCTCCTTTTGGGAAAAAAAGTAGCCAGACATTCACCAATGAAGAAGGGGAACTTGAAAAAGATGACTTAACATACAATAGACAGGATTTTTGGGCTACTACCAGTAACAAACAGTTAAATTTTGTGCAGCATATCCGGTCAATGTTAAAAACAACAGGATTTGCTGCAGTCGTGGTTCCGGATAATGTATTATTTGAAGGTGGAGCCGGTGAAACAGTACGAAAAAAACTATTAGAGACTACTGACTTACACACAATATTACGTTTACCTACAGGTATATTTTATGCCCAGGGTGTCAAAGCTAATGTTATTTTTTTCGATAATAAACCGGCCAGTAAAGTTCCATGGACAAAAGAAATTTGGATTTTTGATTACAGAACCAATATTCATCACACGTTAAAGAAAAATCCTTTAAGGTTGGATGACCTTAAGGATTTCATCAGTTGTTACAATGCTTCAAACCGTTACCAGCGCATAGAAACCTTTAATTCTGATAGTAATCCGGAAGGTCGTTGGAGAAAATTTACTTACGAAGAAATTATCAATAGAGATAAAACAAGTTTAGATATTACCTGGTTAAAAGATAAATCCTTGGCCGATCTTGATAATCTGCCTGATCCAGATGTAATTGCTGCTGAAATAATAGAAAATTTGGAAGCCGGTTTGGAAAGTTTCCGTGAGATAATGATAAAGCTAAATAGTTAATAATAATCAATTTTTTATTAAAATTCAAAATTGAAACAATAAATACTAACTTAAATAATAAAAATCATATATATGATGGATGATATTAATTAGTTCCAACTTGATGATATCTCTGAAAAATATTAATATAATACTTATAAGCTTAATATAATGAAAAATAATTTACTTGCATCAGTTGCTCTTTTTGGAGAATTATATAAAAGTGAAACATACAAAAGTATAAGTGACATTCTTGCTGACTTCATAAAAGGGGCTGTATCTTTTGAAAATATATATAGCTTTAATTCAACTGAGTTAAAAGATATTTTGCGAAATGTTTATGGCTTTAATATTCCAGAATCTGTTGTAAGAACAACTTTAAAAAATAAACTTAAAGATTGTGTGACTAGGGAAAATAATTATTATCATTTTGATAAAAATAAGTGCTCCGATCATAATAAGACAACAAACGAAGTTGAAAGAATTAACATTCAACAAGAAAAAATTATAGCAGCCCTTTGCGATTATATAGCAAAAAAGAAAAGTTTAAAAATTTCCCAAGAATTTAAAGAAAAAATTTGGAATAATCTATCGAATTATTTAATGGATAATAGTTATTTGGATGAACATTCTGAATTAATAAGTGCATTTTTAATTAGTAATGATTCAAATAAAGATTTTATAGATTCTTTAAACTTAGTTAAAGAAGGTTTAATATTATACCAAGGTATTTGTTTTTCAGAAGATATAAGTAAGTTAGGTAGTTGGAAAGAAAAATTAACAATTTATTTAAGTACAGAACATTTATTTAATTGTATTGGATATAATGGTATAATTTTTAAAGAAATATTTGATGATTTCATAAAATTGATTAATGAAATTAACCATACAGCAAAAAATGAACATAAATATAATATTATTCAATTGAAATACCTTGAAGAAACAAAAAAAGAAGTAGATAATTTTTTCCAATCTGCGGAATCAATCAAAAACGGCCACAAAAGATTAGACCCAACAAAAGTAGCAATGTCAACAATTCTCCAAGGTTGTAATGATATTGATGACATAAAATTAAAACAAGTTAATTTTTTTATTGAACTAAAAAGACTTGGTATATTATTGCAAGAATATCCATTCGAAAGAATTAATGATAAATACAATATACTAGATAATAACTTGATAGAACAATTGAAAAAATCATCAGAAGAAAAAAATAAATATTTCGATGAAGAATATTGTATTCAATGTCTAAGAATTTTCACTAAAGTGAATTGCTTAAGAAATGGAGTTAATAACGTAACGTTTGAAAAAATAAGGCATTTATATGTAACAGAAAATAATTTTGCCAAGTATATCGCTCATAACTATAGAGTAAAATTTAATGATACAGATATTGCTTTTGCTAAGGATATAGATTATGTTATTACTAAGTTTTGGTTTAAACTAAAAAAAGGGTTTAGTAATCAAAATAGTTTACCAAAAACGTTTGATGTAATAACTAAAGCAAAGATAATAGTATCTTCCCACGTCAGCAATTCACTGCTAAAAAGTTATGACAAATTACAAAAAGATTATAAAAATGGCAAACTTAATGAAGAACAGGCTATCGAATTAAATCGAATATATAAAGAAAAACCCTTGATTCCTGAGCAGATAAATTCTCAAAATATTGAGGACTCTATAGAATTTCTTAATAATGAATCATATGTTGAAGATTTCTTCAGAGAAAAAACGAGAAAAGAAACTGAATTACTGTCAACTGTTAAAGAAAAAGAAGCTTTACAAAATGAACTTAACTTTTATAAGCAAAAAGAAAAAGACGAGCAAATAAAAAAAGAAAATCATGAAAAGGAACTAAAAAGTATTGAATTTGCAAAAGAACAATGGGTAATTCATAAAAAAAATTGTTTCTCAAATTTAAGATATGTAATTAGTGTCTTTTTTTTAACTATTTTACCAATTGGGATTGGTTTAGTTTTGAAGCTTTGTAAACCAGTCAATGATTGGTTAAATGCAATTGGTAATTTTCAAATATTAATATGGGTTATACTTATTTTGTTATTAGGAGTTGAATTAATAGGCCGTTCATATATTTTTAATAAAGAAAAAGTAAAAGAAGGTTGGAGGTTTATGTTGATAATATTTAAACTTAAATTAAAAATATATAAGAATAACTATTTAAGAGAATTAATAAATAAATACTAATTATTGGAAATTAATTGTAATAGGTAATACTTTTCATAATATTTTAATCTGGGCATTATTGACATTAACTCTTACCCCACCCACCCCTTCAAAGGTACAAACCCTTTATCAAATAGGAATTAAAGCCATTTATTGTTTATTCCGTTCCATGTTCCATTTCACTTTATAAACCCTAAAACGCTTTTTCTCATTATCGAGAAAGAATTTTGATATATTTTCCGGAAAAAGAAAACAAATCAAAATCCTTTCGGGTTTATGACATTTTTATCCCTCAAAAAATAAAACACTTTAAAAAATGTTCGACCAATGGTATTATTATAAGGATTGTAATATTCAAATAACCCTAAAGAGAGGTTCCACCCTTTTCACTACAAAAGGTAAAACATCCTTAATTTGCTTTACAAGTTCTACAGGATGATTTTTTCTTAACCGGCTTGAATTAATTGTCATTAAAAAATCATCCCTTGCCTTCGGTTACTTCAAATTTTTTTAGACGTATGATACTACGAATTTTTTCAAAAAAATTATGACAATAAAACTTGTAAATCAAAACAGGGCTTCTTTTAAAAACCTTTCGCGAAAAGGGCGGAAACTCACCAGAGGGAAATACATCTTAAGGCAAACTGCATCCTTATTATAATGAATTTATTTTAGTCGAACGATTCAGGACAAAAATCTACCATCGGGATATACGTTAAATGTGTAAAACAGAAAACCTGCATAAGTAATATTTTTCACAGCACTTTGGATTAAATTAACTAGACTTAATTGTTTGTTTTCAATCATAAGAAGGATTTTCTATCTTTAAATCAAATTGAAAGGAAAAGGTAATTCCTACTAAAAGAAATAAACCACCAGTTATTAAAGTAATCCACCCGAAACTAGTCAATAACAAGACAAAATATGGCGGTAATAAAATAGTTAGCAAACATGAAAAATACAATACAAACATGAAACAGAGCATTATTGATAACATAAATAATCCTGATAATCTTGAAAAACTATATCGTGATAATAAAAAGGAATTTTCAAAAGCATTTGCTGATATTTCGACTGATTATAATTCTGATTTAGTTAAGTTTTGGCTTATACGTTTAGCGCATGAACAAGAACCAGAGTTAAAGGGATTTTTAAAATTTGATTTACTTGTTGTGATTATTCTATCAATTTTAACAGGATTATTAGTAAAACTACCTGATATATTTTCTCACATTAACAGAGTATCTTTCTATACAAGGGATTTAGCAATAATAGTATTCAATGGGATTATTCTTTATGCATTATGGCAAAATAGGATATTTAATAAAAAGAAAATTTTAATATATGGCTTAACCATCTTGATATTATTGCTGTTTACAAACTTATTGCCAGACAAAAAGAGTGATTCAGTTAACCTTGCTTTTATTCATGTCCCATTATTTTTATGGTGCTTATTTGGATTGTCATTTATTTCATTCGATTATAAAAATACCGATAAGCGGATTGAGTTCATCAGATTCAATGGTGAGTTATTAATAATGTCCGGATTGATTCTAATTGCTGGAGGTATTCTTACTAGCATAACATTGGGATTATTTTCTGCTATTAAAATGGAAATTCATGAATTTTATTTTAATTATATTGTTGTTCTTGGAAGTGTTGCTTCACCAATTGTTTCTTATTATTTGATACGTCTATATCCAAATCTCACAAGCAAGATAGCCCCTGTTATTGCAAGAGTTTTCACGCCTTTAGTTTTAGTTACACTTGCGATTTATTTAGTTTCATTGATTTTCGCAAAGAGTAGGATTTTGGAGGATAGAGATTTGTTGATTCTTTTTAATATAATGCTTTTAGCTGTTATGGCAATAATAATATTTTCTGTATCGGAACTTGACAAATCAAAAGAGAGGAATATTAATGTTTTAATTTTGTTGTCTTTAGCAGTATTGGCTATTGTGATAAATTCAATTGCTTTATTCGCAATTATTACAAGAGTTACAAATGGATTAACTCCGAATAGAACGATTGTTTTATTTTCAAATTTTTTGATTTTTGTAAACTTGATTCTAATTTCTAAGAGCTTATATAAAGCGTATTTCAATAGTTATCAACTAGATTCTGTTGAAAGGACTGTTGCTAAATACTTGACAATTTATTCAATTTGGACAATTATTGTGATATTTGTTCTTCCGTTTATATTTGGATTAAAATAAAACAAAAAATAATGTTTTCAATATTATATAAAGTAAAAAGTTTATTAATGTGTGGTATAGAAAAGTAGTAAAAACTTTATATTATGAAAATAAAAATTCTAATTACCTTAATAAGTTTTTTAACTTTAATTATTAAAGCTCAACATGTTAACGATGAGGAAACATTTATTAAAAAAATGAATATATATCGACAATCCATTGGTTTAAAAGAGCTTGAAAAAAGTAGAAATGTTAATAATGCTTTAGATTATTTACTGTTAAATAATCAAATATTAATTCAAAATCAGATTAATTATGATACTTTAAAATACTATTTAAGGAGACGTGGAATATGGGATTATCAAATTAAACTGGTTATTAATAATAATATTCCAATTGAATTAAATAATGACATTTTAGCTGCATTAAATGATCCTGATTATAATATAGTTGGAAGTAAATCAATTGAAAATAAATCCTATACACTTTTCATAAAAAGTGTTGTTCATGTGATATCCTATCAAGATGATTCATTGAGTTACCATAGGTTTAATATGATCACCAATGAAAGTTCATCTTATTACCATGGTTGTAATTTAGGATTAAAAACTTCCTTACCAATTGTTAAGTATGATTTATCAGATAATCTTAATGATATAAATAAAGGTAAAAATTTCATTTCTTTAATTCCAAAAAATAACAACTTTACAATTAAAAATATAAGTTCTAAATATTTGGTTATAATTAATTCTAACAATCAAATTGTTTTCATATATGAAAATACTATATTACAATAAGAGATCGCCATTAATTAAATTTCATCATTTTACCTAACCCACAATCCTCAATTTCACCTGGCTCTTAAAGTCATTTTTAAAATAGTCACTTTCCGACATCTTGTAAGCATTATCTTCTTTTGTCATTTTTATATATTTCAAAAAGGATTTTTCAGTTTTATGACCTGTAATTTTCATGATCGATAAAGGATAAAATCCGGCTAGGAATAAATTTGTGGCAGCACTTCGCCTGGCAGTATGTGTTGTTATAAGTTCCCATTTTTCAAAGGATTCTTCAACTCTCATACCCCCTTTGGTTGTTACAGTATTTTCAATCGATCGTATGTTAGCCAACTGGCCTATCTCTTTCAAATAATCGTTCATTTTTTGGTTCGATATGCTTCGTGGTAACTGGCCCTTGTATTTGTTAAATATTTCAACAACCTCCCGTTTTAGGGGTACTATAACTTCTTCCTGTGTTTTTTTAGTATTTACCTTGAGAAACGATCCCTTCTCATTCTGGATGAAATTGCTTTCTTTAAGGTTAACCAAATCAGAAAATCTCAAAGCGGTACGGGCAGCAACAATGAATAAATCACGTACTTTTTCGAGCCGGCTGTTTTTAGTCAAATCAAGGCTATAAATCCGGTTAATTTCTTCTTCAGTTAAATAGATGTTGTCGCTCTCTTCGGACACCTTTTTGAACTTCTTACGCATGAATTCATTATTGTTATGAATACCTTCATCCATAGCTGCCCGCATAATCACCTTTAAATTTTTTATCTGATTGCCAATCGTATTCGTTGCGTAATTGTGATCATGGAAATATTTCATGAAATCGTCATAAAAATCTATAGTAATATCATCAAAATCAAGCTTTTTTTTCTTGGTGTCTATGTATTTAGTTAGGTAATTATAAAGTGACCTGAAAACTTTTATAGTCACTACCTGATATCGATGCCCCAGGGGTGTGAGTCTTTTGCCATCTTTACAATCCTGAATGTAAGTTTCTATATACTGTAATAATGTTGGTTTCTTTTTAGCCGAGATTTTTTCCGGATCTATATTTTTAAATTCCTTGTCAAGGTGAAGTTTCAAAAGATCAGAAGTAATTTCGATTTTCTTCCTTGTAAACTCATTGATTAAATCCTTTAGGAAAAATTCATATTTAGAAAGCTGACGGTCAATATCTGTATTCTCAGGATATTTTCGGGAAATTTCAGGCCGTTGTTTTTTAGAATTCCAACTTTCCAGTAATACATACTCCCCAGTATAATATTTAAAATACTGGTTACCGTTTCTGTAAACCAGAAAAATTAATGATTCGGTTTTTGAATCAGGGTTCTTGAGATAAAACTTTATTTTCCCCATGGTAAGTTTTTTCCAAAGGTATGAATTTCTCAAAATCTGGGGTACGTTTTGGGGTACGTTTTTATCATATCCAACTTAACTTATTTATAATTTTTAAGTATTGTTGATTTTAAAAAGCTTATATTTGTTGGGTATTAGAGAATGATTGAGAATTTTTAAATTAAAATAAATATGATTGGTTCGAATCCTAGTAGGTCAACTTTTAAATTGATATACAAACAAATCAGCAATCAACAACTGGAGGTATAATTACTTTTAATTCTGATGTATATATTGGATAGTCTCCACAATCAAGCCGTGCTGAATATGAATTTTAAGTGGTAATGTTGGTGAAATTAGAATTTCCTGACCGCAACCAGGATAGGAATAGTTTGAGTTCCATAACCTTTCACCGTGGAGATATCAACTGTCATCCCCTCTTCCCTGAATATATCGCTGTATTCTTTAATCCGGAAAAAAAGATCACCAATAACAGCTGTTCCACCAGGTTTTAGTATACGGTAAATTTCTCTGATGGCTCCATTCCGGTCCTTTTTGTCAGAAATATTATGCAGACACAGATTTGAGAGAATTACATCGAATGTATCAGACTCAAAAGAAGTTTTGCGTATATCTTCACTTTTTATTTCAACCTTACCGGCAACACCTTCCAGCTCTACATTACGCATAGTCATATCTAAGCTATTGTTCACCATATCTTCATGCCTCCAAATATCAATGCCGATACTTTTGCCTTCAGTCAATCTTTTTGCTGCTCCTATCATCAATAAACCCCTGCCAGTGCCAATATCCAAAACCATTTCGTTCCCTTTCCAGCTTATTTTGGACAGAATAGCATCGCGTTGACGAAACTTTCCGATTTTAATATAGAGTAGCAATCTGAGCACTAAGGCAAACCATAACATGGCCGGCGGGAGAAGAATAAAACCAATTATACCATAAGGTTTTCCCGGAATAATAAACAGGATTGATTCAAGGATGAATATAACAATTATTGAAACAATCATTAAAACTGGATTTCCATCATACCCATAATTAACTTTTGACTGTGCCATAACAATATTTTAGATGAAATAACTACCTACCTAATCTACGCATAAATAATCAAAATCTTATTATTTTCTTATAAGTTAATTATCCATTTTTACCAAATAATCCCATTCAAAATTAATTATATCGTTGGGCTTTAATTGATAGGCTTCCTGAATTTGTTCGTTCAGTTGATTTATATCTGTCGGTGTAGCAGAAAAAATACCATTATCGATGGGCCAGCCTGTATGCTGACGAAAGGATTCCACAGTTACACCAAACTTTTTTCCATGCTTTACACAGGCTGATTTAATATGTCCACAAAAATTCGGGATGTCTATATGAACTTCTTTAAGTGAGGTACCGATGCCATCCTGAGGGTACACCCAGTCGATGTCCTTTGCAACATTAAATAGTTCATTGTACCAGGCTTCAATTAAATCAGCGGGTTGCCATAAATTAAAGTACGGAGCAATAATTACAGGTTTTGAGGCATCGTTTTTGTGGGCATATTCTGCTACCTGTTGCAACCACGAAAAAAGCAAGTCTTTTTTATTTTGTGTCTGCCAATCATAATCATTTAGCTCTTGTGGAATATACCAACCTCCAAATGCAGTACTTGAGCCAAATAATCTGAATAACTCATCAATATTTTCTTTGTTTTTGATAAGTAGGGTGTTATAAGTACTTTCCAGTGCTTTGTCGCTTTTATACCACGATTCATCAAAAAATAAACCTAAATACACTTTGATACCGGCTTCTTCAGCTGCTTTAAAAATTTTATTTATTGCTGCTTCCTGATATTTGATAAAAGTAAGGTTACTTGGGAAATACCAGGCCTGATTTTGATGTATACTATACTGGATAATTAATTTTTGAAGATTCATATGTTTCATCCTCATAAGCTCATTGTTCCAGTTTTGTTGTGTCCAGTAGCCATTTTTACCTGAGTCGGTTTTACTTAAGGTTATAAAGGTACCTGTTAAAGCGGCTTTTTCTGATTCTTTAGGCTGGTAATGGCTATAAAATCTTAAATCCCTTAAATATAAAATACCTGAATGAGTGTCACCCTTATCACTTTTTACTTCAATCTCCCATGCACGGATTCTGTTCAAATCGAGCTTTTGGTTACCATCCCCTTCAATTCTTTTAAAGGAATGGAATGGAAATGGTATTGAATACAGGCCTGTATCATATAACTGATGAAAATCAGAAGCATATACTTCATCTGTACTGTCAAATTTCCCGTTTATGTTGATATCTTCCCATAATCTAAGTCTGATTTGATCAGCTTTATTTCCGCCATAGATTGTCAGTATTAATTTATCCGGCAAAAAACTGTAATCCTGAGTACCTTTATCATAATTGCGAATAATTGTAAAACTTGAATTGTTTCCTTTTTCAAAATAATAATTAATTCTAAGCCCTTGTTTTTCAAGGATAGTATCCTTCAATCCCCCTTTACCATTAATAAATGAAGCAAAATATTTGTTTTGTGTAAACTGGTCAAGATGCTTGTAAACCTGGGCATTAACTGCAACGGGAAGGAGATAAAGTCCCAAAACTATTAAGTAAAAAAAATATAATTTTTCACTATAGTTACATTTATTGTTAGATATTGATTTCATGCTTATACTCTATCCTGTCTTTCATTACAGTCTACACCAATATTCCCGGACCATCAATTATCCCTTGTTTAAATGCTTTTCGAAGTGATACATCAATTATAAATATTCAGAATATTTATTTTAGTGATTATTTCAAAAATACCACTTTTTATTCAATCCGGGAAACAATCATTATTGAGGGTTTTACCATATTTTTTTATCATATATGTTTATTTGAGATGTGTGTTTGTTGCTGAAAGAAAGGGTCAGTTGAAGAGATAAGGATTTGTCAATGACTTATTAACAGGCTAAAGAAAATGCATTATATTTATACCGGCATTAAAGACACTTCTATGCAGACTTTTAATTATGGTCAGGACAGGTTAACACCCGGTATCGCTTTATTAATAAATAGAGGGATTATAAAAGGACAAATTAACCCGGCTACCATGGAGAAGATTCAGGCCAGCAGGAAAGCTGTAACCGATATTGTACATAAAAAAGATGTCGTTTACGGAATCAATACCGGATTTGGTCCACTATGTACAACTATTATTTCAGAAGAACATACACGCGAACTTCAATACAACCTGTTAACCAGCCATAGTGTGGGAGTAGGTGAGTTCCTGCCACCGGAGATCGCCAGACTCATGATAATCTTAAAAGTTCATTCCCTGTCTCTGGGTTATTCCGGCATCAGCCCGGAAACCCTGCAAAGAATGTTATGGCACATAGAAAATAACATCATTCCTGCCGTTCCGTCACAGGGATCTGTTGGTGCATCCGGAGACCTGGCTCCCCTGGCACATTTATTTCTTCCCATGATAGGTCTTGGAGAAGTATATTCAGAAGGAAAGATAGTTCCTGCAGCAGAAGTGTTGAACAAATCAGGTATGAAACCTATTGAGCTGGGACCAAAGGAAGGCCTGGCACTTATTAACGGAACCCAGTTCATAGTTGCTAATACGGTTATGTTCCTTGATAAATTTCAAAACTGCCTCGACAATGCTGATATCATTGCGGCTATGCAACTGGAAGCCATTTTAGGATCACTCAAGGCTTTTGACCGGGAGTTAAATGAACTGCGCCCGTATAAAGGATCCTTATATGTGGCGGAGCGTATCCGGTTATTGCTTGAAAATTCAGAAATCAACTTATCGCACAAGGATTGTAACCGCATTCAGGATCCTTATTCCCTGAGATGTATACCACAGGTTCATGGTGCAGCCAGGAATGCCTGGTTACATCTGAAGGAGATACTGGAGATTGAAATGAACTCGGTTACAGATAACCCCATCATCTTCTCAGAATTCAAAGCTATAAGCGGAGGGAATTTTCACGGGGAACCGCTGGCCTTACCCATTGATTACAATTCAGTAGCAGCATCTGAAATAGGAAATATCTCAGACCGCAGGATTTACCTGGCCCTGGATGATAAGATCCCTGGCCTGCCTAAATTACTGATGCGTGAAACAGGCTTAAACTCAGGCTTCATGATTACCCAGTATACTACTGCCGCCCTGGTGAGTGAAAACAAAGGATTATGCTATCCATCCAGCGCTGACAGCATCCCCACATCCATGGGACAGGAAGACCACGTAAGTATGGGATCGATAGGAGCCAGAAAAGCACTTCGCATCATCGATAACCTGGAAAAGATCCTTGGCATTGAACTTTTTTGCGCCGCCCAGGCCTTCGATTTCCGGAAACCCCTGCACTCGGGAAAAATCATTGACGCCTGTCATGACCTTGTCCGCAGAAAAATTACTTTTGTGAATCATGACAGGGTGCTGTATAACGATATTCAGGAAGCCATTTCCATTGTACGCAACAGGGAATTAACATCCAAGGCGAATGAAACAGCCTCTGTCCATCAAATACCTATTAAAAACGAGACACATGAACTATTTGGACTTTATTGAGCATTATGCCCGGCACCCTCATTATAGAGCTCCCCGGGGAAGCAAGCTCAATGCCCTTTCGTGGCAAACAGAAGCGCCACTGCGAATGTTCCTGAATAACCTGGATGAGGAAGTAGCTGAATTACCTGAAGAACTGGTTGTTTACGGAGGTACAGGCAAGGCGGCCAGGAATGTGGAATCGGCCAGGGAGATAATTCAATCACTCTTACAATTAAAGGAAGATGAAAGTTTACTGATACAGTCCGGAAAACCTGTCGGTATCGTGCGGTCGCATGCTGAAGCCCCGCGGGTGCTGATTGCAAACAGCAACCTCGTCCCCGCCTGGGCTACATGGGAACATTTTACACAATTGCACGACAGAGGTTTGATGATGTACGGTCAGATGACTGCAGGCAGCTGGATTTACATAGGATCACAGGGTATATTACAGGGTACCTACGAGACTTTTGCAGCCTGTGCCCGCAAACATTTTAACGGCAGTCTCCGGCACAAGCTTCTTGTCTCAGGAGGATTAGGAGGGATGGGTGGCGCCCAGCCTCTGGCTGCGACCATTGCCGGTGGGGTGTTCCTCGGAGTGGATAAAGACCCTCTGCGCATCAGGAAAAGATTGGATACAGGATACATAGATCATATGACCAACTCATTTGAGGAAGCAAAACAAATTGTGCTGGATGCCAAAAGTAAAGGAATACCATGCTCTGTAGGTCTGGTAGGTGATATAGGCGACGTTCTGGAAAAGTTACTTGATGAATCCATAATTCCCGATGTACTAACCGATCAGACGTCGGCCCATGACCCGGTAAACGGGTATATTCCAAATGGAATGACACTTGAAGAGTCCAGGGAATTACGTTTATCGGATCCTGTTACCTATAAACAGAAATCATTAAAAAGTATGGCCCGTCATGTGGGTTTCATGTTAGAACTGCAAAAGAGAGGGAGCGTCACTTTTGACTATGGTAATAACCTCAGGGAGTATGCCCGGCAGGGTGGGGAAGCCAACGCCTTTGATTTCAACGGTTTCGTGCCGGAATACATTCGTCCGCTGTTTTGCGAGGGCAAAGGTCCCTTCCGCTGGGTAGCCTTATCCGGTGACCCGGAGGATATATACACAACTGACCAGGCTCTGATTGAAGCGTTTCCTGAAAACACACCCATGATACACTGGTTGAACGAAGCCCGTAAAAAAGTACATTTTCAAGGACTTCCCAGCCGTATATGCTGGCTGGGAATGGGTGAACGTGAGAAAGCCGGGTTGTTATTCAACGATCTGGTCAGGACAGGAAAGGTAGGTGCACCTATAGTAATAGGAAGGGATCACCTGGATGCCGGCTCGGTGGCGTCGCCCAACCGTGAAACAGAAGGCATGCTGGATGGTTCAGACGCTGTTTCAGACTGGCCCCTGCTAAACCTTATGGCCAATACCAGCGGGGGAGCCACCTGGGTATCCTTCCACCATGGAGGAGGTGTAGGTATGGGTTACTCGCAGCATGCCGGTATGGTGATTGTTGCTGATGGTTCACAAAGGGCGGGCCGCTGCCTGACAAGGGTTTTATTCAATGACCCTGCATTGGGTGTATTCCGTCATGCTGATGCCTGTTACCCGGAAGCCCTGGCAAACATGGAAAAATTCCAATTACGCACCATATGAACAGTCCTGTGCTTTACGGTCCTTTCCGGCAGGTGATGACTATGGAAGGACTGCCTTTAAAAGGTCCTATTGCTGAAGACAGCATGCCCGTGCTTGAAAATGCAGGTATTATTATTAATAATGACAGGATTCAGAAGATTGCACCTTATAATGCATTGGCATTTGAAGCACAGGAACATCAATACCTGATAAAACAGGAGAACAAAGATTTGGTCATCTTTCCCGGTTTCATCGATTGCCATACACATATATGTTTTGCAGGATCGCGGTGCGCGGATTTTTCTTCACGCCTGTCAGGAAAATCGTATAGTGAAATAAATACTGCAGGAGGTGGAATATGGAACACTGTACAAAAAACCAGAGATGCAGATAATAAGATGTTGACTGACCTGCTGGTTCACAGGGTGAACAAACTTTTTCGCAATGGCGTTACCACGGTGGAAGTCAAAAGTGGTTATGGCCTTTCAACCGGGGATGAACTCAGGATCCTGGAAATAATCCGTCAGGCTGGTTATGAATGTGAAAGTGAAATCGTTCCTACCTGTCTGGCCGCCCACGCCAAACCAAAAGATTTTTGCGGCTCACCCCGCGAGTACCTGCAAACTATTATTGAAGAACTTGTCCCGGTGATTCTTGCAAAAGATCTGGCTAAACGAATGGATATTTTTATAGAAGCAACAGGATTTTCCTGTGCTGACGGGAAGTATTTTTTGGGGGCTTTAAAACAATTTGGATTCGACATTACTATTCATGCAGACCAGTTTACTACAGGAGGGTCGAGGCTGGCTGTGGAGGTGGGCGCTGTCAGTGCTGACCACCTGGAAGCATCAGGTGACACGGAAATAGAACTTATTGCAAACAGCAGGGTGACGGCAGTGTGTCTGCCGGGTGCTTCCATTGGGCTGGGCTTACCCTTTGCCCCGGCCCGTAAACTATTGAATGCCGGCGCCTGCGTAGCGATTGCTTCGGACTGGAACCCGGGTACCGCTCCTATGGGAGACCTGTTAGTACAGGCTTCTATCCTTTGTACCTATGAACACCTGACTATGGCTGAAACTTTTGCAGGCATAACCTACAGAGCTGCCAACGCTCTGAATATACCTGACCTTGGTAAACTTACACAAGGTTCAAAAGCCGATATGGTGGCATTCCCGGTAAATGATTACAGGGAAATAATATACCACCAGGGGACCATAAAACCAACTCAAATATGGAAAAATGGTAAACAATATGACACAAATAATTGAATGTGTTCCTAATTTCAGTGAAGGAAACAACCAGCAGGTTATAGACCAGATAGTAGCGTCTATAGCTTCTGTAGATAAGATAAAGATACTCAACGTAGATCCGGGTAAGGCCACCAACCGCACCGTGGTTACATTTGCAGGTGATCCGGAATCAGTGGTGGAAGCAGCTTTCAGAGGTGCACGGAAAGCGGCTGAACTTATTGACATGAGCAGGCATCATGGTGAACATCCCCGGTTTGGTGCCATAGATGTATGCCCACTGATCCCGGTCAGCGGCATAAATATGGAAGAGACAGTAGTTTACGCGCACCGGTTGGCGGAACGAATTGGAAAGGAACTTAATATACATGTATACTGTTATGGTTATGCTGCCAGGGAGGAAAAAAGAAAAGAACTTTCATATTGCAGATCGGGAGAGTATGAAGGGTTACCTGCAAAGCTAAGCCAGGAGGCATGGAAGCCGGACTTCGGACCTCTCACCTTTAATGCGCGGTCGGGTGCCTGTGCCGTTGGAGCGAGAGATTTTCTTATTGCCTATAATGTTAACCTTAACACTACTTCAACACGCCGTGCCAATTCCATAGCCTTTGACATAAGAGAAAAGGGAAGGGTGAAAAGGGAAAATGACGACCCGGCCGGTAAGATTGTTTTGGATGACAATGGTAATCAGGTCACTATACCTGGTTCCCTGAAATCGGTAAAAGCCATTGGTTGGTATATTGAAGAATTTGGTATAGCGCAAATATCGATGAATTTGACTGATATAAGCATGACGCCCCTTCACACAGCTTTTGACGAAACCTGCCGGAAAGCGGAGGACCGGGGGTTACGGGTAACAGGTTCGGAAATTGTAGGGCTTGTACCACTGGAGTCGATGCTGGAGGCGGGCCGTTACTTTCTCAGAAAACAGAGACGATCCACAGGGCTTCCCGACAGGGAACTGATTCGCATGGCAGTTAAATCACTCGGACTAAACGAACTCTATCCCTTTAAGCCAGAGGAAAAAATTATAGAATATGTCATGCAGGGCAAGTCGCAAAACAGGTTGTGTTTAACTGATATGTCACTACAGGCATTTATGGAAGAAACATCTTCCGAATCCCCGGCACCGGGAGGTGGCTCTGTTTCAGCCTGTATGGCTGCCATGGGCATTGCACTGGGAACTATGGTAGCTAACCTCTCGTCGCATAAGTCGGGTTGGGACAACCGTTGGGAATATTTTTCGGATTGGGCTGAAAAAGGAATAAGGATACAAAATGAATTAACCGGCTACATAAATGAAGATACCAATGCATTTAATGCTTTGATTACTGCCTTTGGTCTTCCGAAATCGACTCCCCGGGAAAAAGAATTACGATCTGCAGCAATTCAGGCGGCCACACAGTATGCAATGGAGGTGCCATTAAAAGTAATGGAGGCAGGATTAAAAGCAATGGAAATAACAGAGGCCATGGCATCAGAAGGTAATCCCAGTTCTTTATCAGACGCAGGTGTAGGTGCTCTCGCCTTGCGATCGGGGATCCTCGGGGCTTATCTGAATGTGCGGATAAACTCAGGCAGTTTGAAAAACGAAGGGAAAAAACAGGAAATTCTAACCAGGGCAGCATCAATTAAAGATGCTGCCACTGTGCTGGAAAAGAAAATTTTGGATCAGATAAATGAGAAAATATAGATATATGATTTAATAAAATTTTGTTTTAACTTTATTTCGTCATTTAAACTTATTTAAATCAAAAAATTATGTGTAGAATAATACGCTGGATTGGTTATGCATCAACAGTTATTGGTGCTGTATTGATTATTTTGGCAATTATTGGTGGTTTTAAATTCCATCATCATTATGTTCATGAACATGTTATGATGTGCACGTCTATGCAACATCATGAAGGTACTATGTCTGAAGTAAAAGGTGAACCAGGTAGTTGTAAAAAACAAGCCATGATGACTAAAAAAGATTCCGCAAGTTGCAAACAGTCGTCTATGGAAGCCAAAAAAGATTCTGTAGGTTCCAAACAAAACTCTATGGTGGCTAAACCGTGTTGCGAAAAATGCTGTAAAATGCAAGCGATGTGCTGTTCAGCTTCTGCTCCTGCTGTATGCAGTTTCTGCCGTATGCATCACGCACTCATTAGTTTTCATATAGGATTGGCAATGTGTTTCCTCTTACTGGCTATTGCTTTATTTATGATCAGTAATAGCTGCAGGTGTAAAAAATGCCGTGACGACAGAAAGTGCGAATGTAAAGAGGATAAGAAGGAATAAACGGATAACAACATAGCCAGGTTATTAACCTTGTTTCCACAATTAAAAAAGAGATATTTATTATATCTCTTTTTTAATTTTATTTCGTAATACTTGGTAAATAATTTTTTGAATTAATCATTATATCTTTGAAGGAATAGAAAACAAATAGTAATTAAACTTAGCTACTAATGAATAAAAATATTGTAATTCCAGGTCTGGCATTAATTTTTCTTTCAGTTATTAATTTAAAAACTCAGGCACAAATGACTTATGGTTTGTTTGAAAAAGGTTCCGATATAGGCAATGTTAAAAACCACGGAAGCTGTATATATGATTCCGGGTCAGAAAAATATTCGGTAAAGGGTTCAGGTAAAAATATGTGGTTACATAGTGATGAATATTATTTTGTATGGATACATATGTATGGAAATTTTATCCTGAATTCACATATGGAATGGAAAGGGAAAGGAGTTGAAAATCACAGAAAAGGCGGTCTTATAATACGTGAAAATTTAGAACCTGGTTCCAGGTATATAGATATTGCGTACCATGGAGATGGATTAATGTCCTTGCAATACCGTGATACGAAGGATTCTTCAACGAAAGAATTACCTTCTTCTTTAAAAGCAACACCCGAATTACAACTGGAAAAAAGCGGAGATAAAATAATTGCAAGCATTGCAGCTGTCGGGGATGTTCTTACTAAAGCAGGTGAACTGGTAATGAAGTTTGATAAAGGGTATTATGTTGGCTTATTTGTTTGTGCTCATAATCCTGATGTTATTGAAGAAGCTGACTTTTACAATACAAGACTTACGGTGCCTGCCAAAGAAGGATTTGTCCCTTATAAGGATTATATTGGTTGCAGGCTCGAAACTTTTGACGTTGCTACCGGACTCAGGAAAGTTATTTTTCAGTCAAAACAGGCATTTGAAGCACCAAACTGGACAAAAGATGGTAAATACCTTATTTTAAACAGCCAGGGGCATATTTACCGTATCCCTTCGTCCGGCGGTACTCCGGAGATTATAAATACCGGAATTGCAACGCACAACAATAATGACCATGGCCTTTCCCCCGATGGTAAATACCTTGCCATAAGCAACCATGTGACCGACCGGCCTGGCGGGGACAATTCTGTTATTTTTACCTTACCCGTTGAAGGGGGCACACCAAAAGCCATTACGGATAAAAGTCCTTCCTACTGGCATGGATGGTCCCCCGATGGAAAGTATATAGTTTTCTGTGGTAAGCGAAACAACCAATTTGATGTTTATAAGATACCTGCAAAGGGAGGAGAAGAAATACAGCTCACAAATAGCCCTTCACTTAACGATGGCCCGGAATATTCACCTGATGGAAAATATATATGGTTTAATTCAAGCCGCACAGGAAGCATGCAAATCTGGAGGATGAACGCTGACGGAACAAATCAGGAACAAATAACCAAAGATAATTTTCAGAATTGGTTTGCTCATCCCTCACCTGATAACAGCCACATAGTATTCTTATCCTTCCCCGGCGATGTAAGTCCTACCGATCATCCTTATTACAAACATGTTATGCTGCGAATTATGGATCCTTCCACCCTGAAGCCAAAAACAATTGCTTATATTTATGGTGGTCAAGGTACTATTAATGTACCCTGTTGGTCACCCGACAGCAAAAAAATAGCTTTCATCAGCAATACGGATGATATTCCAGCAAAATAATTGTGAGATTCCGCTTTTTGCTTGTTGGTTTTCTTGTCTGCCGGCAGTTGCTGGCAAACAGTATTATAATATTTGGGAAAATGATACATTAAACATAAAAAATCATATAGCTAAAATATTATGGAACAAAACATTAAAATTAAAAGGTCAGCTCTGTTAATCATGGATGTTCAGGGAGCAACTGTTAACAGGTTAAATGACCCTTCAGTATATTTACAATCTGTTAATAATGCAATTAAAATTGCACGTAAAAAAAATATAAGGGTTATATATATAGTGGTAGGGTTCCGCAAAGGGTACCCTGAAGCAAGTGAAAACAATAAATCCTTTTCCCAGATCAAAAACGGGAGTATGAGCCTCGATACACCGGAAGCAACCAAGGTGAATGAATCTGTTGCTCCGGGCCCTGATGATATTATTATTACAAAAAAAAGAGTAAGTGCATTCACGGGCAGTGATCTGGAAGTGGTGTTAAGGTCCCTGGATATAAATCATATTATACTTACCGGTATAAGCACCAGCGGAGTAGTATTATCCACGTTGCGTGAAGCAGCAGACAGGGATTACATTATTACTGTCCTTTCAGATTGTTGCGCGGATCCGGATGAAGAAATACAACATGTTTTAATTGACAGGATATTTCCACGTCAGGCCGAAGTTACAGATACTTCAAAATGGAACTCCAGTCTATAAAAATAATTATTATATTTGAAAAACCAAACTTAGAATTTATTATTGTAACATTCAGCCATTAAGATTTTTAGGAAAACATTAGGTCTAAAAAACTTACTGTTTTGTTACAATTATTTTTTCAAATTATTACTAAACTAACTAAATTACTTCACTGTGAAAACCTCAATCAGACATTTTATTTTTGTTTTTGTTTTTTCCTGCTTCCTTGCCCCAACTTTGCTCCTCGCAGGAAAAACGGGAGTTATTACCGGCTTAGTGTTTGACGACACCACCGGTATAGGTTTACCTTCAGTTACTTTAGCCATAAAACAGGCTAAGCTAATTACCATTTCGGATATAAACGGAAACTTTAACCTTACAGGCGTGCCGGAAGGTACTGATACTTTGACAATAAGTTTTGTCGGATATGTGGAACAAAAGGTGGTTTTCAGTTTGGCCCCCGGTGAGATTAAAAAAATCACTGTTTCCTTAAAACCTGCTGTAACCCAGTTAGGAGAGGTAGCTATTTTTGCCCAGGCCAAAGGTCAGCAAAGAGCAATAAAGGAGCAATTTGAATCCCCATTGATTATAAATGTTGTATCCGGGGCAAAAATGCAGGAGTTTCCTGATGCGAACGCAGCTGAAGCAATAGGAAGGTTACCGGGGATTTCACTCATACGTTCAAACGGGGAAGCATTCCAGGTAGTAGTAAGGGGCTTGAGCCCCCAGTATAATTTTGTTACTCTTGAAGGGTTCCAGATACCATCCACAAATTTCCAGAACAGAAGCGTGGATTTGAGTATCATGCCTTCCGAATTGTTTTCAGGGGTGGAAGTTTATAAAGCTTTACGTGCCGACCTCGATGCCAATGCACTTGGTGGTACCATAAATATGCGTTTGCCCAAGGCTGCCCAGGTACAAAAATTGGAACTTGGTGCAGAAGGGGGCTATACCTTTTTAAACAGCAGTTTTGAGAATTATATTTTCAGAATAGGTTATAGCAACCGCTTCTTCAGGAAAAAAATTGGGGTCAGCATTAAAGCATTCCGCGAACAAAAAGACAGGCCTCAGCAGCAAATTGAAGATAATTACCAGGGTAATTTTACTAAAACTTATGGAACAGTTTCAAATACTTACCAGGTAACAGCAGCCAATTACCTGGAACTGGATAATAATACACTTCACACAACACGTACCAGCCTGGATGCAATACTCGATTATGGAAATTCGTGGTGGGATGTTAAATTTTTTACCCTGTTTAACCAGAAACTGGACAGGGGAGTGCAGGATCAGAATCAATTTCAGTTTAATAACACAACATATGATTTTAATATAAATATCTATCCTCAACTGACTATAACCAATACTGAAATGAATGTTCTCCAGAACGAATTCCGTATCGGAAATACTACCCTGGATTTATCGCTTAACTTTTCATATGTAAATACACGATTCAGTGAAGAGTCTTTTCCATTTCAGGATTATGAAGATCCTATGCAAAAATACCTGAATCCGAATACAATAATTTACCTGACTCCAGTGGATATTTACCAGAGAATAGGAGGCGATTCTCTCTTGCATCCTGCCAAAACTGTACTTACTTCCATGGCGTACGATGGATATTTATTGATAGACAGAAATAAAGGTGTTAACCTTGATTATTCTATTCCCTTTAAAATATCAGAAGATTTAAAAGGTAAAATTAAACTGGGAGGTAAGTTTTTTCAGTTAACAAGGGTTAGCGAAGGGTATGGGTCATCCACCTCGTTTCAATACAGTAATACCATTAACCGTAATGTAATGCTTAATAAGTTTGGAATAACAGCATCTGCGGATCCCCAGGTGGGAATAGATGCAGACAGGTATATTACGGTATACAATAAAAATTATACTCCTCCCAAGTTCATAGATGGAACCTATAAGCTCCCCTTTATGCCAAATGTAGATACTTTAACAAATGAGCAAGGTGTGGTAACCAAGGATTTAAAGTCCGACGGTGAATTATATTATGTAAGCGGTAACCAGGCATATAACAATACATATACAACCACTGAAAATCAGGGTGCAGGCTATTTACTGGGAGAATTTGACTATGCCAAAAAATTAACTGTAATACCAGGTATAAGGTATGAATTAAATAACACTTCCTATTCTGCTTTCCAGATTCTTCAATCATCAACTTCTCCGACAGGCGTTCAGTCTGCCACAAAAGTTACAACAAATAGGAATATCCCGGATTGGTTCCCTTCAGTTAATTTTAAATACAATGCAACTAAAAACTTCAGTATCCTCGGGGCCGTATACAGGAGTACCACAAGGCCCGATTTCAAGGATATATCCCCAGCTGTAAACTACCCTACACAATTAAGCAGCACTGTTTATGCAAATAACCCAGTACTTAATGATGCCACAGCATGGAATTATGATTTGTCATTTTCATTTTTACATCCGGTCATAGGACTTGTAACTGTAAGCGGGTTTTACAAGCAAATAAAGGATCTGGTGGTATATATAGGGAATTACAGGCCAATACAGGATACAGGTTCATTATCAGGTGCCCCTGCAGACTTTACAGCCCGCCTTAATGGTGGCCCATATAATAAAACCTATGACTATGCATACATCAAAACCGGCTCCACTTTCCAGAGTTATACCCAACCCGGATTTCCAGTAAACAACCCCAGTCCTGCAACAATTAAAGGAGTAGAATTTGCCTGGCAAACAAATTTATCTTATTTACAAAACTTGTTAAAAGGGATAGTTTTTGAAATAAATTATGCCATTATAAGGAGCAGCACAAATTATCCATTTATTGCCACTGACGTTAAGGTGATACCGAACAGCTATTATTACAGTACACGCGGAGGTAACCTGGTAAATCAACCGGCTTCAAAACTGAATTTAAGTCTAGGATATGATTATAAAGGTTTTGGGATAAGGTTTTCATATGCTTTCCAGGATAAAACTTTAACATCGCTCGATTCAAGGTATTCGGTATTCGACTCATATACGTCCCCGATTAAACTGGTCGATTTGCAGGCTACTCAAAAAATTGGCCACAACGTTACCATATTTGCAAATTTAACCAATATAACAAAATACGTTGATAACAGTTATATAGGAGCCCAGCCGCCGATAGTAAATAATATCACCAATGCAGTCACGCCACGACCTGCATTACCCACATACAGTGATTATTATGGCATGAGGGGTCAGTTCGGAATTAAGGTCAACTTATAACAGGAGCCTGATGATAAATTTTGGAAATACTCATATATAATAAATAAATTTCCAAATAAAAAAATTATCTCCGGAAGCCTGATTTTATATTATTTTTGTAGCCTTTTAAAAATATTTATTATATTTGACCTGAAAAACTGAAACGATAGATAAGCCAGTATTCCCGAAGTTTTGTAAACCTTATTTTTGGGAGCCCGCTTATTAATAAATGGTACTTAACTTTATGTGCTTATCATTTAATATTATAACTATAACTAACTAAATTACTAATCTATGAAAAATTCAATTAAACGATTTATTTTTCTTTTCCTATTGTCGTGTCTTGCCCCGGCTTTGCTTTTTGGTGCCAAAACCGGGGTTATTACAGGGTTAGTGTTTGACGACACTACCGGTGTAGGTTTGCCTTCTGTTACTATAGCCATAAAACAGGCTAAAATTGTTACTATTACCGACATAAACGGAAATTTTAACATTAACAGCGTTCCTGAAGGTACAGATACTTTAACAATAAGCTTTGTAGGTTATGTGGAACAAAAGGTGGTTTTCACTTTAGCACCGGGCGAAATTAAAAAAATTACAGTTTCTTTAAAGCCTGCAGTAACCCAGTTAGGGGAAGTTGCTATTTTTGCCCAGGCCAAAGGTCAGCAAAGAGCCATCAAGGAACAATTTGAATCTCCATTGATAATAAACGTCGTTTCAGGGGCCAAAATGCAGGAATTCCCTGATGCCAATGCTGCTGAAGCAATAGGCAGGCTTCCGGGTATATCCCTTATACGTTCAAACGGTGAAGCAACCCAGGTAGTGGTAAGAGGCCTGAGCCCCCAGTATAATTATGTTACTCTTGAAGGGTTCCAGATACCTTCCACAAATTTTGAAGACAGAAGCGTGGATTTGAGTATTATGCCATCCGAATTGTTTGCAGGAGTAGAAATTTATAAAGCACTGCGTGCCGACCTCGATGCCAATGCTCTTGGAGGAACCATTAACATGCGTTTACCCAAAGCAGCACAGGTAGGGAAATTTGACCTTGGTGCAGAAGGTGGTTATACTTTTTTAAACAGCAGTTTCCAAAATTATATTTTCCGAATTGGATATAGCAACCGTATTTTCAGGAAAAAAATTGGTTTTAATATCCAGGCTTTCCGTGAACAGAAAGACAGGCCACAACAACAGATTGAGGATAATTACCAGGGTGCCTTTAGTAAAACTTTTGGAACTCCATCAAATACTTTTCCAGTCACTGCTCCAAACTATGTTGAACTTGATAATAATTCACTTCATACAACCCGCTCCAGTCTGGACTTAATACTTGATTATGGAAGTTCATGGTGGGATGTTAAATTTTTTGCATTGTTCAACCAGAAACTGGACCGTGGATTCCAGGACCAGAACCAATTTCAGTTTAATAATACGGTATATGACTTTAATTTAAATGTTGTTCCCCAGCTGACAATTACCAATACTGAAATGAACGTTCTCCAGAACGAATTCCGTATTGGAAATACCACCCTTGACTTATCCCTGAATTTTTCATATGTAAACGCCAGATTCAGTGAAGAAACTTTCCCATTCCAGGATTATGAAGATCCAATGAAGCCATACTTAAATCCAAACACTCTGCTTTACGCCAATCCTATAGACGTTTACCACAGGGTAAGAGGAGATACACTGTTAAATCCTGCCAAAACTGTTTTAACAGATTTCGGGTATGATGGCTTTCTGTTGGTGGACAGGAACAAAGGAATAAACCTTGATTATACTATTCCGTTTAAATTAACAGAGGATATTAAAGGTAAAATTAAACTTGGAGGTAAGTTTTTCCAGTTAACCAGATCGAGTGAAGGTTATGGAAGTTCCTTATCGTTTCAGTATGGTCAGTTTGCCAGTAACCGTAATGTAATGAAAAACTGGTTTGGAATAACATCTAACTATAACTCCCAGCAGGGGTTAGACGGTAATCAGTATATTACCAAGTACAACGCAAATTATAACCCTCCCAAATTTATAGATGGTACTTATAAACTTCCTTTTATGCCAAATGTGGATACCTTAACAAACGAACAATATTTATTGACCAAAGAAATTAAGAAAGATGGAGCAATATATTATGTTAACGGCGGACAGGCATATAACAATACTTATTCATCTACTGAAAACCAGGGAGCAGGTTACCTAATGGCAGAGGTTAATTTTGGTAAAAATTTATTAATAGTTCCCGGCTTAAGATATGAAATAAATAATACTACATATTCTGCATACGAGGTTACAGCTAATGCCAACAGCCCTGAAGGCATCAACCAAAATCCGCCGCTGGCAACAATACACAGGAGCGTTTATGACTGGTTTCCTTCGGTTAATTTAAAGTACAACGCAACGAAAACCTTCAGTGTACTGGGGGCAATTTACAGAAGCACTACACGTCCCGATTTCAAGGATATTTCCCCCGCTATAAATTATCCTACTTCGGTAAGCGGTACAGTTAATCTTAATAACCCGGTACTTAACGATGCTACAGCATGGAATTACGATTTAACCTTATCCTATTTTCAACAAAACGTAGGACTGCTTACTATAAGCGGGTTTTATAAACAAATAAAGGATTTGGTTGTATACGTTGGAAATTATAAACCTATACAGGATACAGGTGCGTTATCAAGTGTTCCGCCATCTTTTGTTGACAGGTTAAATGGTGGTCCTGATAACAAAATTTATAATTCAGCCTATATAAAAGGCGGGGCTGTTTTTTCCAGTTCCTCTCAATCCGGATTTCCTGTAAACAATCCCAATACAGCCAATATTAAAGGTGTGGAATTTGCATGGCAAACCAATTTATCTTATCTGCCGGGTCTGTTAAAAGGTATAGTTTTTGAAATTAATTATGCGATCATAAGGAGTAGTACTAATTATCCTGCAATTGCTACTAACACCACTGTAATACCTGCTAATTATTATTACACTACACGTGGAGGTAGCCTGATTAATCAGCCGGCTTCAAAACTGAATATAAGTCTCGGATATGACTATAAAGGTTTTGGAATAAGAGCTTCATATGCTTACCAGGATAAAACATTAAATGGCCTCGACTCCCGATTATCTGTATTCGACTCATACACTTCCCCAACTAAACTTGTGGATTTACAGGCTACTCAAAAAATTGGCCATAACATCACAATATTTGCCAATTTAACAAACGTCACAAAATTTGTTGATAACAGTTATATAGGTGCTCAACCACCGATAGTAAACAATGTTAGCAACGCTGTCACACCACGACCTGCTTTACCAACATCCAGCCAGTATTATGGTATCAGAGGTCAGTTCGGAATTAAAGTTAACTTATAAAAAAAGGAGGTTTCATGAAAAACTAAAATTAACATTATAACTATTAAAAATTAATTATTAACTTAAATTTTAAAAACTTATGAAAATTAAATATTTACTTAGTGTTGTCATTGGTATCTTTTTAATGGCAAATTTAATTTATGCTGCAGGGACCAAACCTGGTACCATAGCACTTACAAACGGAGTAGGTACAACTGATGCTGCCCATGATACAGTATGGATCACAGGCGGTCTTACCAATGCCGGTAACTTCGAAACTGTTATCAACGGTGATACAGTTACAACAGGTAATAATGTAGGCCATGGTGCACGTGTTAACCCTAACACTGTTTACGTGTTGGCAGCTGGTTCACTCTATCTTGAACAGGCTGGTTTAACAGTTACCGACTCTTTAGGAACTGTTACTATCATCGGTCTTCCTTCAGGTCCTGGCTTCCAGAAACCAGTTCTTTTACATAATGAATTTAATAGTGTAGTGGTTACCTCAAGCCAAATAAACGGTAGCCTTACCCTTAAAAACATTCAGTATGAAGCTGAAGATTTACAAGGTGCTTACTCCGCCAATGGTGAAGGTGACTTTTTTATTAGCGGCTCAAACGTATCTGTAGATATTGAAAATGGCTTGTTCGAATTTGATAATATAGCATTAATCAATGCTCAGTCAGTTCCACAAGGTCTTAAAGCTTACTACAGAGGTAATTATTTCCGTGATTTCTTAAATGGTACACAGTGGTGGGGTGGCAGACCTTTTTATGCTAAAGTTCCTATCGATACCCTGATAATGACAAATAATACCTTTACTCTTGCAGGTTTATTGAGCCTTCAGCAGAATTCGCTTACAAAATATGCATTCATTGATCATAACACAATCATCGACAACCTTAAATATCCATTTTTAAATCCTATTTACCTGACATGTTTCTTCACAAACAACCTTGTTGTTAACAGCAATATGGGTGGTGACGATTCAATCAATATAATAAGAGGTAAAGGTCAGGATCCTGATGGTTTACGTGACGGTGTTATTGGTATGGACACAATCAATACCAGGTTAGTATCCGCTATTCAGAACGAATACAAAGTTTATGCCAACAATGCTGACACAGGTATATGGACAATTGTACCATCAATTACCCTTAGCAGTTTAAGTCTTTATGCAGCTAGCAATGTTCTTACAAAAGATACAAATATTATCTGGGATAATTACTGGACTGGCAAAAACCCAGCTGACGGTACAGGTGCACACGCTGTAGACTCTGCCGCTTCATACCTTACATGGGCTATATCTCCAGCTGGTCCTTATGGACTTATCAACTACCCTGAAGTATTTATTAACTCCAGAGGTTATGCTTTGGCTGCTGATCATCATGGTATTGTAATTTCTACTGTTAATAAAAATTCAATTTATGAATATCCTACACAAAAACTTGGATTTAAGACAGCTGCCTTAGACACAGCACAGATAAACTGGTGGATACAATTCAACAGGGCTAACTATTCTGTACCTAATGTTACAGCTCCGCCATTTTCTTCAAGGATAACCTTTGGTGATGGTGACCCGACAACTATTCCTGGTCCTGGTGGTAAGGAAATTTCATATCTTACAGCTACTGGTGGTATAACAGCTTTTACAGACTTAAAGGAAAACTTTAATCAAACTGTTGCTGTGTCAACGCTTGATAATTTACCAGTTGGTTCATTGATTTGGGGTTCAACTGCTTATAACGAAAAAAATGAAATGGCTACTGCATTAACTGCTTGGACAACGGAATCCAAAAATACTGCAATTAATGAAGCCGCAGGCGAAGCAAAAGTTACTGTAAATACATATCCAAATCCTTTCAGCAGTACAGCAACAATTGAATATTCACTTCCTAGAGCAACACATGTTACTTTAACCATTTTAAATTTACAGGGTAAAGTTATTTCAACACTTGTAAATGAAAATCAAGAAGGTTCACGTTCAGTACAACTTAGCGCTGAAGGTTTATCACAGGGAGTTTATATTTATGTGTTAAAGACTACTGAAGGTGTAGTAACAGGTAAATTGTTATTACAGGGAGGTATGTAATATTTTAAATATTTGTAAAACCAATTGGAAAAAAGGATTACTTGTTGATCAATCCTGATAGGTTTTACAGCAAAGATAAGGGGCTCTGATAATATCAGGGCCCTTTTTGTTGCCTTATTTTTGAAGTAATTCGAGGCAATTTATTAAAGACCTGCATATATGATAATTGGCCTTCCACTCTGAGGCTTTCCAGTTATATTTCATATATGGGGAACTGTCTAATCCTGCGTAATACCAGTCACCATTTTCATAATCTATAAGATAATTTTTAATATAATACCACATTCTATATGCGGCATACTTATATTCCTTATTATCGGGATATAAGCGGGAATAAAGAAACAAGGCATTGAGGGCTTCGGCCTGTTCCCACCAGACCTTAGTTTTACTTGTAATTATCATAGAGTCGTTTTTATTGTAATTCCCTCCGTCAAATATGCCTGTATAACCAATATCAAAACCTTTAGACATACTGTGAGCAATTATCTTCTTTGCAACCTTTGAGGTGACAGTATCATTTTGCAGGTTTAGAGCTTTTGATGCTTCCAATAGCAAATATGCCGTCTCCATATCGTGTCCAAAGGAGATATGGTCAAATTCAAAATTTATTTTACGGTAATGTTCGGAAGAATCGGCAAATGAAATATGTTGCCAGTTCCTGTCGAAATACAGTTGCAGGTAACCTTTCGGGTGTGTTAATGTATCTCTTACAATGTCAAGCATTTCTACAAGACGTTTCCTGACAAGGGTGTCGGGCCACACTCCATATAGGCTGGTAAAGGCTTCCAACAGATGAATGGATGAATTGTAATCCTTATACCTTCCGTTATTGGGAAAATATTTGTCTTTATCATCAAATTTTGGATTAATTACCGAATATCCTTCCGGGGAGAGCATGTTGAAATATCCGCCTTTTAACGCGTCGTGGCTGTTTTTTTCAAGCCACATAAAATCTTTTTTTGCCAGTTCTAATGCCTCCTCCTTACCCGTAAGTTTATAATATGCGGATAAAGCATAAATTGCAAAAGCATTGCCATAAGCCTGCTTGTATTTAACAGCCTGGAATTTATTCTCATCCATGCCGCGGTAGTTGTAAAATCCGCCAAATTTATTATCCCACATTACATCACGAAGAAACTTAAATCCATGATCGGCAGCTTGTTTATACCGTGTGTCAGCGGGATACCTGGTTGCAGCCTGGCACGCGGTCCATATGTCCCTCGCCTGTGTTACAATCATTTTTTCTTTAATAGGTTGTACAGGTTTCCACTTACTGTCAAAATTGGTATAAAACCCTCCATTTACCGTATCTATAATTGCAGGGTAATAAACATGCAAAATATTTTTAACAAGCACATCTTCCATTTCGGATGCAATTTGTTTTTCATCATCTGTAAATGGTTTTAAGGGCTGAGAATAAATGCCAGAGGAAAATAAAAGAGCTATAAGCAGTAATGAGTAGTTGTAAAATGTTCTTTTCATTGTTATCGGGGTTTTATATGTAAAGTGAATTTATATGTAGAATCAGTTTTATTTAAAAGAAAATTATAATGTTGATTTTATGAAATTAAATAATTATCAGTTTGAATATTTTTTTATAGCACCGGCGAATTCCCTTACTCTTTCTTCGGTGGTATCCCATGAACACATTAACCTGGCACCACCTACCCCTATAAATGTATAAAAGTGCCACCCATTTGCATGTAATTTATTAATAACCTCTACAGGCAATTTTACAAAAACCGAGTTGGCCTGTCGCGGAAACATTATTTCTACAGAAGGGATTTCGGTCAGAAGGGATTCCAGTAAAGCAGCACAACCATTACTATGTTTTGCGTTTTGCAGCCAAACGTTATCCTTTAGCAGCCCTACCCACTGAGCAGCAATAAACCTCATTTTAGAAGCAAGCTGCCCGGCTTGTTTAACCCTGTAAGCAAAATCTTCAGCCAGTTCCTTGTTAAAAAAAATAACGGCATCACCGTGTGTTATACCATTTTTTGTGCCCCCAAGACAAAGAACGTCCACTCCGCACTGCCAGCTAATCTCCTTGGGCGTGAGTCCCAATTCAACGACAGCATTGGCAAAACGCGAACCATCCATGTGAAGCTTTAGTTTATGATGCTTGCTGATCTTGTATATTTCGAGAAGCTCGGATGGGCTATAAACTGTTCCCAGCTCTGTAGCTTGCGTAACACTCACAATCTTAGGCTTGGGAAAATGTATATCTTCCCTTTTTACTATAATGCTTTCGACATCGGCAGGATTTAACTTGCCATTATCCCCCTTTGCCAATAATATTTTAGCACCGTTGGAAAAAAATTCAGGGGCACCACATTCATCAGTTTCAATATGCCCTGTTTCATGACTGATAATACTATGGTACGACTCGCACATAGAAGACAAAGCCAGGGAATTGGCAGCTGTGCCTGTCAAGGCAAAAAACACTTCACAATCAGTTTCGAATATTTCCCTGAACAAATTACATGCTTCCCGTGTCCAGGAGTCGTCGCCATAGGGAAGATCGTGCCCTGTGTTGGCCTCAAGAAGGTATTTAAGTGCCGGCGGGCAAACACCGGCATAAGTGTCGCTTGCAAACTGTACTTTAAAATCCATTTTTATTTATTTGTTTATTCGTTTATATTCAAGTAGAATAGCAGCACGAAGGCTAACTACTCTAATCCATTAAATTTATACCTTCAAAATTCTTTACCTGCTTTATACATTTGTAATCCATAACCGGTAATTAGTGTTTTAATCCGGCAAGCCGGCCTAAAAATTAATTGAAACAAAATGTTGTTTCTTAAGTAATCAATAACCTGCACCTTAATTAAACTGTTCCAGTGCCTTTTTAATTGCCTCTTCTACAATAGGTTCCATAACTTTATAGCCAGCAGCATTTGGATGGACTTCATCATTCTGATATAATTTATCCATTCCCTTTCTTTCATCAACCATTGCTGAATAATAATCGGCATAAATAAATCCGTTTTTAAGGGCAAAATCCCTAATCAGGTTGTTTAGTGCCCAAATTTTTTCTATTGGGTTCATACCTGGTTTCCATGGATAATCATAAACAGGTAATACTGAGCAAAGCACTACTTTTATCCCATGGCACTGAGCCAGCTCGGCCATTGAAAAAATGTTTCCTGCAATGGTTTCAATAGTTGAAGGACCTGTATTTTCAGCAATATCGTTTGTACCGGCCAGTATAACTACCACTGCAGGTTTAAGGTTTATAACATCAGGCCTGAACCTTATAAGCATCTGTGGCGTCGTTTGTCCTCCAATGCCACGATCTATATATGGCCGGCCTTTAAAAAATCCGGGATCGGTTTTAATCCACCCGTCAGTTATTGAATTTCCCATAAATATGATCCGTCTCTCGCCAGGTTGCGGGTCGCCCAGGTTTTCATTTTCGGTTTTAAACCGTCCTAAATTTGGCCAGTCCTGTGCTGTTATTATACTACCAGGAATACTTAATAATAATAAAGTTATTACAGTTTTAAGTGTTATCATATTTAATAATTATAATTTAAAAATTATGTTGGATTTTAAACGTCGGTTGAAAATTTGAATTGTAAAGCCAAATTATTTAACTTTTCAGCCTGCACGGCCAGGGTATCCGAGGAATGTGAAATATCTTCCGATGTAAGAGCTGTTCTCTGTGTACCCTGGTTAAATTGCTGAATAGCTAAATTTATCTGATTGGCTCCTGCATTTTGCTCCGCAGTAGCTGATGCCACTTCCTGTGTCAATTTTGTACTCTTATTTATCTCCGGAAGCAAATCCTTTAACAGGGTACTTACTTCTATAGTTGCATTTACACTTTCCTGCGATAATTTTTGAATTTCATCAGAAGCTAACTTGCTGTTTTCAGCCAATTTACGAACCTCAGCAGCAACAACGGCAAAACCTTTGCCCTGCTCACCGGCTCTGGCAGCCTCAACAGCAGCATTGAGGGCCAGTATATTCGTCTGAAAAGCTATATCATTAATAATATTTATTTTGTCGGATATATATTTAACTGCATTCAGGCTTTTGTCTGCAACCACCTGCATTTTCTTAACTTCATTAAGTATTTTTATTGCAATTTTTTCATTTATACCGGCATTATCTGCATTTTGTTCAATGTTGGAAACCATTTCTTCCATAGATGAGGATACTTCCTCTGCGGAGGAAGCCTGATCATTTGCACCATGAGAAAGAGCCAGGGAACTTTTATTTAATTCCTTGCTTGATTTTGATAAATTTTTTGCCGTATCGGAAATATCAGAAATAAGTTCCCTGAAACTTTGAAGATGCAGGGAAAGTGATTTAGATATTCTTCCAACTTCATCATTTTGTGAGGTGATAGATTTGTCAAAATGAATATTGAGATGTCCTTTTGAAAGGTCTTCAATTTTTTCGGAGATATCAACTAATGGATCCTTAATTATTCTATTAATAAAATAATAACTTAAAAATATCAATAATAATATAAGAGGAACACCCCAAATCAAAGTACTTAATCCATTCTTGCCAGCAAAAAAATTGGCCCAGAATGAAATTACATACAATGGACCCAAAATAGCTCCCACTTTATATATAATTGACTTTTTAAAAAAATAATAAAGAATAAAATAATAAACCGGGGTAATTCCTGCAAGAATTAATGCATAAGTAATAGTTGAATCCATAGATTTTCCTCCTGCTATAATAATACGTTTATTGAATAACTGATTGATAAATAATTAGCCGTTAAGTTAAGGATATTTTTGAACTTTGTAGCTATACAGTGTTATATAAATTTCCTGCAAAACTATCGGACTAATGAATCATATAACCCGAAAAACTGGCATTTGCTAAGTTAATCGGAGCATAGGTATTTGTTATTTGCACAGATACCGAATCCTTTGCAGATAAGTCCATTATAAAAGTTGCAGAAAACGTTTGCTGATTTATTGACGGATATAATTGAAAAGTACTGCCGTTTTTTAAAATAGTGACAACTATGGAATAGGTGGTCTGGTAAACCAGACTGATACTAAAAAAATAGGTGCCTGCGGCCGGCGCTGTAAATTTGGTGGTATTAAAACTACTTGTATTATCGTAAATTTTAGTGTAAAAAGGTATGGCCTGGGGATTAACTTCTGAAAATATAAGACTGGATGAACTAACGCTAAAAGCTACAAGTGAAGGAGGAGTGTAGATATATTTTGAAAGATTAACTGTATCCTCTGACAGGGACAATGAAAGGGTATTCCCGTTAAGGGTTAAGTTCTGAGGTGTATAGGTGTATTTTGACAGATTAATGGTATCAGGTGACTGAGATAAGGACAAAAAGTTCCCGTTCAGGTTAAGGTTTTGAACAGTTTTATTTTTTAATCCTGAAAGGTTAGCTACTGGTTTGCCATTTGCTGTTAATATGTACGTCAGGGAATCATATGCCACAGTGTCTATTCCATTTGTAGCCGCATTTCCAGCCCTGTCGGCATACATCGCATAGGGTACGGCAGTCATTTGCGTAGTGCCCAGATCGGTGTAACCACTTCCAAAATTAACTTCTACTTTCAGATAATGAACCCCATTACCCCACTGTATGGAATCAAACTCTGCAGCTGTGCCGCTTTGCCTGTCACCCTGACCAATTATCACAGTAAATAAACCAAAACTATTTGTTGTGACATTATCTGTTTCCTCCCATTCCACTGTTCCGTTAGGGTTGTTAAGTAAAATACTGAACCGGACGCCCAGGCTGGTCGAAGCTAATTCTATTCCCTGTGCATTTCGAGCCACTGCCTGGTAATTTATACCAACCTGGTGAACCTGGCAATTTACAGTTAAAACAGTCAATAACAGAAATATAAAAGCAAATATATATATTCTCATACAGTAGTGGAAATTTGTTTATTCGTTTATATTTTCAATACCTTAAAAGTTTTCAATGTTTTACCCTGTAGTGTTTCAATCCTTAAAAGATAGATCCCATTGAGAAAGGAACCAAAATCAATATTTTTTACATCTCCCCTTTCAACTTGTCCAAAATTAATATTTTCCAACATCACTCCCGTTAAATTAAAAATTTGTGCGGAAAGAAAGGTGGTACTGTCGAGCGAAAAACTAACTTCAAGCCGGCTTGTCACCGGAATTGGTGATATCGTTATATTAAAAACAGGTACAGAGGGGCTGTATAATGCTCCCTGTTGAAATCCCTCTGAAATAAAATAATTGGTAAGGCTCCACGTGTTTATTGACTCTTCTCCTATTGTGTAACTTAAGGAAAAGGAAGAATCTCTGCCGAAACCTCCTCCATTGGATATCACATATCTGTCAATGCTTTGACTGTCAGATAAAAAACAGCAGGCCAAAAAGGTGACAATAAAAATAAATGATTTAAGCACTGTATCGTATTCTTTTAAGCTCAGTTAAACTTTATTCTCTTATATATTAATCAAGTTATTGGCAAATCAAAAGTAAAGATTTTTTATCTTAATTATTTTTTAAAAAAAGATTTAACAAAAGATTTTTTAATAAACCTATTCCAAGAAATAAATAAAATGTTAATTTTAAGATTTAATAAACAAATTTTAAAAATTATTAGCTATTTATGTCAACATTAACGGGAGAAATTATCCAGGTTATCGGTCCGGTACTTGATGTTAGTTTCGAAAAGAAAAATAACGATCTGCCCAATATTCATGATGCTCTGGAAATTAAACGGGACGACGGACAAATTCTTATTGCAGAAGTTCAGCAACACATCGGTGAAAAAACTGTTCGTGCCATTGCCATGGATTCCACAGATGGCCTGCGCAGAGGCATGGAGGTACTGGCTTTGGGTGGTCAGATTAAAATGCCGGTAGGAATACAGGTGAGAGGGAGGCTTTTAAATGTAATAGGTGATGCTATAGATGGCATTGGTCCTGTTGATAAGTCAAATGGTTATCCTATCCACAGTGATCCTCCAAAATTTGAGGATCTGTCTACTACTGCCGAGGTACTTTTTACCGGTATTAAGGTAATAGATTTACTTGAACCCTATGCTAAAGGAGGAAAAATTGGTCTTTTCGGAGGCGCCGGAGTAGGTAAAACAGTTGTTATAATGGAACTTATAAACAACATCGCCAAGCAGTATGCAGGGCTTTCGGTATTTGCAGGAGTTGGTGAACGTACAAGGGAAGGTAACGATTTACTCCGTGAAATGATTGAATCAGGTGTAATTAAATACAGTGAAGAATTCAAGAAAAGTATGGAAAAAGGAAGCTGGGATCTGTCACTGGTTGATGAGGCTTCATTAAGGGAATCACAGGCCACGCTTGTGTTCGGACAAATGAATGAACCTCCTGGTGCACGTGCCACAGTTGCATTATCAGGCTTGACCGTTGCAGAGTCGTTCCGTGATGGGGATGAACAATCAGGAGGTAGAGATATACTGTTTTTTGTGGACAATATTTTCAGATTTACACAGGCAGGCTCTGAAGTAAGCGCTCTGCTGGGGCGTATGCCTTCAGCGGTGGGTTACCAGCCAACCTTATCCACAGAAATGGGATTAATGCAGGAAAGGATAACCTCAACAAAAAGAGGATCAATAACATCTGTACAGGCAATTTATGTCCCTGCGGATGACCTTACCGACCCTGCTCCTGCTACAACCTTCAGCCATCTTGATGCCACAACTGTACTTGACCGTAAGATTTCCGAGTTGGGAATTTACCCTGCCGTTAATCCCCTCGACTCTACTTCAAGAATTTTAACTCCGGAAGTAGTTGGGATGGAACATTACCAAACTGCTCAGAAAGTAAAAGAATTGTTGCAAAGATATAAAGAACTGCAGGATATTATTGCTATCCTTGGTCTGGATGAGCTTTCAGATGATGACAAGCTTGTCGTTCACAGGGCAAGACGTGTTCAGCGTTTCCTTTCACAGCCTTTCCATGTAGCCGAACAATTTACAGGGCTGGCAGGAGTACTGGTATCTATTGAAGATACTATCAAAGGGTTTAACATGATCATGAATGGAGAAGTTGATAAATATCCTGAAGCTGCTTTTATGATGGTTGGTTCCATTGAGGAAGTGATAGAAAAAGGGGAACGTCTTTTGGCAGAGGCATAAATATAATACCACATATCTTTAAAATATTAATATGTTTTTAGAAGTATTATCTCCCGGTAAGACCGTTTTCTCCGGAAATATTTCATTGATTAAAGTTCCGGGAAGTGGTGGATCGTTTGAAGTAATGAATAATCATGCTCCAATAATTTCCACACTGGATGCCGGAAATGTCAGAGTTGTAGTTGATGAAAATACTGTTAAGCTTTTTAATATAAGTGGAGGTGTTATACAGGTGATTGCCAATAAAGTAATTGTACTGGCAGAATCTGTTACAAACACGGAATAGAAAAGTTGAATTTACCACAATCTATAAACTGCGGACAAAGTACTGACTAAGGCATGCGGCTGATTTTACTATGTGTTCTCTTTTTCAAAGTATCAACTGTATTTGCCCAGCAGACAGTTAAATTTAAATCCACTGATGGCCTGGAAGTTACAGCCGATTTGTATTTGCAGGATAAAAGTAAGCCATTTATTTTATTGTTTCACCAGGCAAATTTCAGCAGAGGGGAGTACCTGGAAACGGCCCCAAAGTTTTTGAAAACAGGGTATAACTGTCTTGCTGTCGATTTACGGTCAGGTAAGGAAGTTAATTATATACAAAACGAAACAGCAAAAAAAGCCAGGGAACAAAATTTACCTGCGGATTATATTGATGATGAAAAAGATATAATTGCGGCAATAAATTACGTTAAACAATATACCGCAGATAAAATAATTCTTGCAGGAAGCATGTATTCCGGCTCTCTTGCTTTGCTTGCAGCAAACAATAATCCTGCAGTAATTGCGGTTATTGCATTTAGTCCGGGTGAATATTTTGAACCTGTGCATTCAATAAATAAAGAGTTAACAGGATTTAATAAACCTGTTTTTATTTCATCCACCAAAACAGAATATCCCTTTATAAAGGAAATGGTAGCAGGCATTCCCGGCCAGCTGATAACATGGTATGTCCCAACAAAAGGAGAAGGTACGCAGGGATCAAGAATATTATGGTCATCGGACGCCGACAGCGAAGAGTGCTGGATGTCAATACTGATGTTCTTTAAAAATTTAGAACCTTTACCAGGAAGGAAGTAAGATGATTAAATTTCTGATTATAAGGTTTAGTTCCATTGGTGACATTGTTTTAACCACTCCGGTTATCAGATGTCTGAAAACTCAAATCCCTGATGCGGAAATCCACTACCTTACAAAAAAATCGTTCACAGCCATCCTTTCCAACAACCCGTATGTGGATAAGCTTCATGTATTAGATGAATCATTGTCAGATGTTGCCAATGACATAAAATCGGAAAATATAGATTACATTATTGACCTTCATAATAACTTAAGAAGTTATTTAGTTAAGTCACGGATAAAAATTATTGCTTTCTCATTTGACAAACTCAATATTGCCAAATGGTTAATGGTTAACTTAAAAATAAACCATTTGCCCGATGTACATATAGTGGACCGCTATATGAATACTCTTAAGCTATTTGATGTGGAAAATGATAATAATGGTCTTGATTTTTTTATAAACAGTGAAGATGAGACAGATATAAATACCTTACCAGAAATTTTTCATAATGGGTACATCGGGTTTGTCATTGGAGCTAAACATAATACTAAAAAATTACCTGCTGACAAAATTGCCGAAATAATTAAACTTATTGCCTTGCCGGTAGTTTTATTAGGTGGAAATGACGATAGTGACAAAGCAGATTATATAAAATCAAAAGCCGGAACATTATGCTACGCAGCATGTGGAAAGTATACACTTGCACAATCTGCTTCTCTGGTTAAACAAGCCAGGGTAATTATTACTCACGATACCGGTCTGATGCATATAGCCGCTGCTTTTAAGAAGAAAATTATTTCGGTATGGGGTAATACTATTCCTGAATTCGGGATGTACCCGTATATGCCACACCCTCATTCAGAAATTTTTGAAATAAAAGGTTTAAAATGCCGGCCCTGCTCAAAAATAGGTTATAAAAAATGCCCTAAAGGACATTTTAACTGTATGAATATGATTGATAATATTGAAATAAGTAATTTAGCGAAAGAATTATTTCTAGAATAAATTACAAAAATGAAGTGAAATCAGATGAATAGTAGAATATTACCCCAAATAATATTACTTTTATTTTCATTTACTACCCCTTTAATTGGAAGTATGCATCCTGGTTTTATAAATGTTAAAGATTTTGGAGCACGGGGAGATGGAAAAAATATTGACAGCAAGGGAATAAATTCAGCAATTGACAAGGCTTCAAATGAAGGGGGCGGCACAGTTTATATTCCTGCTGGTACGTACTTATGCGGATCAATTCACCTTAAAAGCAATGTTTGCCTGTATGTCGATCAGGGTGCAAACATTATTGCAGCAGAGGTATCAGCAAAGAATTTATATGATGAAGAAGAAGAAAGTATTAGTGTGAAATACCAGGATTCAGGTCATAGCCATTGGAAGAACAGTCTTATTTGGGGTTATGATATTGAAAATGTTTCAATTATTGGTCAGGGATGTATAAATGGAAAAGCACTTTATAAAGATTGGGTAAAAGGCTCAAAGATGAACGCCAACAAAGCAATCAGCTTATACAGATGCAGGAATGTCATTATCCGCGATATCTCGGTAATTCACGGAGGATGGTTTGCTGTTTTAGCTACTGGAACAGACAACATTACAATAGATAATATAAAGATTGACACTAACAGGGACGGAATTGATATTGATTGTTGTATGAATGTGCGAATTTCAAATTGTTCAGTAAATTCGCCATATGATGATGCTATTTGTTTAAAAAGCTCTTTTGCCCTGGGTTATTCAAGGGCTACAGAGGATGTAACTATTACTAACTGCCAGGTTAGTGGCTTTGATGAAGGTACTCTGCTGGACGGTACCTTTAAACGTTCGGATAACAAAACTTATGGAAAACAACCCACCGGCCGGATTAAATTTGGAACGGAGTCAAACGGCGGATTTAAAAACATAGCTGTAACAAATTGTACTTTTGAATATTGCAGGGGCTTAGCCATTGAAACAGTGGATGGTGGGTTAATTGAAGATATTACAATTTCAAATATAACTATGCGGGATATTGTTAATGCCCCTGTATTTCTGTGTCTTGGCTCCAGATTGAGGGGCCCCGAAAATGCAGTGCCTGGAAGACTGCATCGTGTTTCGATCAATAATTTAATAGCTGATAATGTAAACCCGGAACAAGGTATACTTATATCAGGAATACCTGGTTATATTATTGAAGATATTGAACTGAAGAATATTAAAATATTTTATAAAGGTGGTGGCACCAGGGATCAATCGTTTATAAATGTGCCAGAGAATGAAAAATCGTATCCTGAACCTTCAATGTTTGGAATAATGCCTTCCTATGGAACATTTATCCGTCATGCCAATAAAATAAACCTCGAAAACATTGATTTTCAATTCGAATCACCTGACAAAAGGCCACCATTGGTTTTTGATAACGTCAGCAATTCTACCATCAGGTTTTTAACTGCCCAAAAAGACACCGTAACCTCTTCTCTGCTAATAAAAAATTGTAACAATATTCAGTTATTTGAATCACTTGGCATTAATAATCAAACTATAAATACACTAGAAACTATAAAACTATGAAAAACAAGTACCTCTTTCCACTTATCGTAATGGCCTCCCTGTTTTTTCTTTTCGGGTTTATAACAACCATGAACAACTCGATGATTGATTTTCTTAAAAATGCATTCAAGCTTAATGAAATAGAAAAACAATTGCCAAATACTTTTTTTTATGGGGCATATATTTTATCTGTCCCGGTAGGTTTTATTCTGAACCGTATTGGTTATAAAAACGGAGTGTTATGTGGATTGGCACTGGTTGCAATAGGTTTTTTACTTTGTATTCCGGGTGTTGCCATAGGATATTATGGTTTTTTAAGTGCAGTATCTGTTTTTGCCATAGGAGTAGTACTGTTGCAGGTTGCCGCAAACCCATATGTGAATGCCCTTGGAAGTCCTGAAACTGCCGCAAGCAGGTTAACACTAACCAATGCACTAAACTCTGTTGCAACGGTTATAGCACCTATTTTTGTGTCCTTGTTAATAGTTACATCGAGTAACGATCCAAAAACTGTTCAAACTCCTTTTGGCATTATTGCACTAATTACTCTGGTGATACTTGTAGTAATGTTTTTCCTAAAACTGCCTGAAATTAAATATGAAGAGGATTCCAAACAAAATGACGATTTAAGAAAAAATAAAAAAAGTGCTTTTCAGTATACTCACATGTGGTTAGGTTCTCTGGCCATTTTCTTTTACATGGGTATAGAAATAGGTATACCCAGCTTTTTCGCAGATTATTCGCATAACTCCCTGGGGTTTGATTTCAGTTCATTACAAAGAACTGATATGTTGAAATATTATTGGGGTGGTTTAATGGTTGGCCGTTTGGCAGGAATATTTGTATTACGTAAATTTAATGCCCGTCAAATTCTGACTTTATGTTCCATAGGAGGGGCATTACTGGTTGCTGTATCACTTGCTGTAGGAGCCAGCGCAAGTAATATAGCATTATGGGCTTTCCTGGGTACCGGGCTTTTTCATTCTATAATGTGGCCTACAATCTACAACCTGGCCCTTGAAGATCTTGGACAACATGCAAAAATAGGCTCAGGAGTAATTGCCACTTCAGTTATAGGTGCGGCAATATTAACTCCTATGATGGGTTACATTCAAAGGACAGCAAGTTTGACAATAGCGATAAGTTGTCTTTTTATTTATTATATATATCTGGTTTTCTTTGCAGTAAAAGGATCGAAAATAAGGTAAACAGGAACAGCGGATTACCAGAACTTTATTTTAAACACACCATAAATCCACATCTGAAGCAACAATAAACCATGCCTGAACCTGGATATGTTGGTGTCGCCGTATGTCCTTTCCTTATACCTTATAGGTAAGTCTATTATCTTAAGGTTGAGTTTATAAGCTCCAAATAATAAATCAAAATCGCCGAATGGGTCGAACTCACCAAAAAATTTCCTGTTTGCCTTTAGCCGTTTATAGTCGCTGCTGAAAAGAACCTTGGTACCGCACAGTGTATCTTTAATATGTTGTTCCAGAACCCATGAGAAGGCATTGCTGAAAAACTTGTTACCTAATATATTTAAAAAACGCATGGCATTTCTTTCCATTGGATATACCAAACGTGAACCGTTAATAAATTCACCTTTCCCGGAGGCTATGGCATTGTAAAACTTCGGCAGGTCTTCCGGTGGCACGGTAAGGTCGGCATCGAGGATCATCAGTATATCACCTGTGGCCATTTCAAATCCTTTTCTTACGGCGTCAGCTTTGCCCTTGCCATCCTGCTTGCCAACTTTTATATTATATGTGTCCTTGTATTTTTCGTGAACCGAATTTATTTTTTCCCACGTATCATCCGTTGAATTACCTTCAATAAATATAATTTCGGTTTTTTTACTGAAATCAGGTATTCTCAGTACAGCATTTTCTATATTACCACTTTCATTGCGTGCAGGTATTACTATCGATACGGAATATTCCTGAACATCCTTGAAAATCCTGATATCGGGCCTGGCAAATATATATTGGTTAAGTGAAAAAAAATTGAAAAATGGAAGTTTGGATAATATCCTGTTTAAAAAATAGGATATTAACGGAATATTGAACGGCACCAGCATATTTTTACTGTGCTTATATACGTCAAAATCCTCAAGCCTAAGAAAATTAATAACGTCAAGGCTCGTTAACCAGTTTTGGTGTGGGGTTTTCTTTTTAATACCTATAAACTCCGAAAATTTAATAAAAGGTTCCCACAGATAATTGTAATAAGTAACAATTATCCTGGTACGGGGATGACAAAGTTTTTTTATTTCCCTGAAGCAGGTTTGAATATCAGGAAGCCAGCCTATAAGGTTAGAGAGTATGATAACATCATATTTTTCAGATATATTAATTTCACAGGCATTCATTACAAAAAAACCGATTTCCGGAAATTGACCCGAAGCTTTGGCAATCATTGCTTTACTGAAATCGATCCCTGTTTTTTTATTGCCTTTCACCCAGGCAAGTAATTCCCCTGTACCACAGCCTATTTCTATTACTGAATTATCCTCACTGATAAAATAATCGCAATACCTGCTTATTGAATTCCAGTAATAGGATTTAGTTTTTCTATAGGCTATTCTCTTCTCTGCAATAGATTCGAAATATTGCTGATTCTTAAAAGGTTCGGACGACATCAGGAATTATATTTTCTGTGTTAGGTAATTAATTAAGGTTAACTTCGTACAGGGAAGATGGTTCCGTATCCCCAATCCTGTGTATTTCCTTAAATTTATAAGGATATTTCACCTGTATAAAATAAATATACCTGTGAATAGTTGATATTATACTTCCTGTATTTTCAGCGGGGTTTATCCTCAGACTGGCTAACAGCAAATAATGTACATTATTTTTGCGGAGCTGATCTAAAAGCAAATCAGGGATAAATACAGCATAATCTTTTCCTGAGTTCTGCAAATTGGCAGCCCATGTTTTAATGTCCTTATCATAATATATTCCCAGTTGTTTAAAAATGGCTTCCCATTGAGGAAATTCTTCATCTGTAAAATGATACACGGCCACTACATTGCCATCAACTGATTTTTCACTGTTAAAACTGAAGTTACCGTTTATATATGCAACACTTCTTGCTATCATCTCCGGATTAGCAGATATATTTTTTTTAGTTAACTGGTCTTCACTCACTCCAATATATACCCCCGGTTTATTCATAATAAAATTCAGTAAGGTGTCCATTTTTATAGATGGAACTTTAAAGATACCGTAATATTTTCTCCCGCTGTATACAAATGAAATTTCAGGTTTGCGGCATCCAATATTAAAATTTTTCGGGATATTTTTAGAAGCCCACTGACTCATTTTAATATAATTAATCCAGTCGGGTGTAAGGCCATACAACAAATCCCCATCCAGATTACGGGCCAGTACAGGGCGCTGGATCTTTACTTTACCTGATATAACATTTAGTTCCGTTGAAAATAAAATTACAATTAATAATGGAATAATAAATTGTAAACCCTTAAGTGAATTTTGCTTAAGAAAATAATAAATACCAGTAAATAAGATGATTAATAAAAATGGATAAAAGATAATTATCAATCTGTACTGATCCCATTGCTTCTGAACAGAGAGAAAGGTCAGGGCCGACATAGCCAGAGTATAAATACCCGTCAGAAATAAAATTTTATTTCTTTTAAAAACAAAAAGAATAACAAGTACTATAATTACATAAATTAAAATTGTCAGGAAGGGATTAATATCAGTGGAGGTTTCATTAACCAAACCTAAGAATTTAAACAGATGCTTTGAAAAATAAAGATTTGAATTATCAAAGAACCTTTGGATGAAGCCCAGGGTATCTTCCTTTCCCAGGGCGGGGTTGTAAAAATCCTTATTCATTAAACCGCTGCTCTGGCTTGATAACTGAAAACCCTGACCTTTCCAGGCAATTCTTTTAATTATTTCAAAAACACCTGAAAACCCGATAAAACTTAAAAGGGTATACCCCGCTCCTTTCCATTGTTTGTAAAGAAGAAGAAAGCCAATAACAGGTATGAAAGCAAATGTGGCAACATTTTTAGTTACAGACATTAAAAACAATAGTAACCCGGCAATAATATATTTTTTATAAGCTTTTGTTTCTGAGCGTTCATCAATAAAATGTTCAGCGAAATACCAGAAAAAAACTGATTGCAACATCAAAAAGAATGCCTCTGAATAGGTTTGGCTGGCAAAATATAAAACGAAATAACTTATACTTACTAAGATTAAGGCAGAAGCCAGTATTAAATTTGGAATCCGGTTTACAAATGTCTTGAATATAAACACAAAAGCAACTACAGTAAATATCAGGGAAAGTATTTTTAGAAGAGGAAGGTCGATTCCGAAAACTGCTATAAAAGGACTGAGCACAAAGGGGTACACGGGTCCCTGGTAACCGGGAAAGATAAAATTGTGAATAAAATCATAGGCCCTCAGAATATAGGCCGAATCATCGCCACCCGGACTTACTTTAACATCGAATATAAGAATTGAAAATAACGTTAATAACCCCAGACAAATATAAAATAAGGTTTTTATTCGGTGGGACAAGAAATGGTCGAGTGAATCCAATAAATCCCTTTTAACAGAAATGGTATTTTTGGTTTTAACATCTGTGGGGCTATGGCTTTTATTTTTTACTTCAGTATTTTTATTGTTAGGCTGCCCTTTAACAGGTTGTTTAATCTTAGCAGTATTCTGTCCTTTTCCAGGTTGATTGGGCTTATCAGGCTGATTAGGCCTGACAGGCTTATTATTCCCCCGGGTCGATTTTGATGCCATTATTCACATGTATTTATATGTTGCCACAAATATAAAGGTTTTTTTAAATGGCAGCACTAAAATAGCCGATTACCAGATACTACTTTACTTTACCTTCTCTGAAACTCAAATATAAAATACAGCAATGTGGCAAGTGAAGCAAGAGCAGCAACAACGTAAGTGTAAGCGGCCCAGCGTAAAGCATCCACAGCTTTTGGATGCGATTCATAACTTGTAATGCCTGAAGTGTTCAACCATACCAGTGCACGACTGCTCGCATTTATTTCAACAGGCAGGGTTATAAAACTGAATAATGTGGTTATACCAAATAAAATAATACCTATTAATAGAATAGAGGGAAATTGTCTGAGAATAATACCGGCCAGCAAAATCCACTGCACCCACGACGATGCAAAGCTAACCATAGGAACAAGTGTTGTCCTCATTTGCAACCACACGTAGGCATCAGCATGCTGCACAGCATGGCCACATTCGTGTGCGGCAACAGCGGCGGCAGCAACATTGTTACCAAAATAAACATCATGACTCAGGTTAACAGTTTTCTTCATAGGATCATAATGGTCAGTAAGCTGTCCTTCAACGGAAATAACCTGAACATCATAAATTCCATTTTCCCTTAACATCTTTTCTGCAACATCCTTCCCGGTCATCCCAAATTTGATGGGTATTTCAGAATATTTTCTGAATCTCAGTTTCATTTGATAGCCTACAATCCAGCTTATCAACATGAATACTCCAAAAATTAACCAATATGCATACATAGTATTTAATTTTTATTTTAAGTCAGACATTACTAACAAAAACCTTACCAAATATATCCATTGATTCGTTAAATTAATAAATTTGTTGCTTTTATATTAATTTAACTAATGGCAACCTGCCTGACCTGCATTAAGTATATCTGTATTATAACTGTTGTAATTCTCTTACAGAGTTCATCCCTAAGCATATATGCCCAAAAAACTCCTGATCTGATAAATAATATCAAACTACAGTACAGTTTGCAAAATTACATAAGTTGTATAGAATTTTGCAACACACTTGAAAAAACTGATCCAAAAAATAAATTATCATATTACTATAAAGGTTTATCAGAATATTTACTTGGCGATTTTAACGGTGCCATGGCCGATATGGTGCTTGCAGGAAAGAAGAACCTTACTCTGAACAGAGACAGAATCACTAAATATTTGATTGATATATACTATAAGGGCCAGAAGGTTTATCCCGAGCTGGGACTGAGACCGCGATATACCCTTAAAGATTCCCTGCGTGGAAGCTTGCGTCCTGAGCGTACATGTTTTGATGTTACATTTTATAACCTCAGCGTTAAAATAAACCCTCAGTTAAAATCCATCTCAGGAACATCGGAAATTACCTTCAGAGTTGTAAGTGCTACAAAAAAAATACAAATTGACCTTTTTGACAATTACCTTATACATCAAATTATTTCAAATGATAAAAAGCTTGATTATAAGCGTATATATAATGCTATTTTCATTGAATTCCCGGATACTTTACCTAAGGGCAGCATTCAGAAGGTCTCCATTGAATATTCAGGAAAGCCTCGTCAGGCGCCCAGACCACCATGGGATGGAGGTTTTGTCTGGAAAAAAGACAAATACAAAAACTGGTGGTGCGGAGTAGCATGCGAACAATTCGGAGCCAGTTCCTGGTGGCCAAATAAGGACCACCCTTCGGATGAACCCGATTCGGCCCTGCTCACCTTCACCGTCCCCTCAGGTTACGATCTTGTGTCCAACGGCCGGCTGCGCTCCGTAAAACCTGCAGGTAACAATTACACAAGCTTTACCTGGTTTGTGGCAAATCCTATAAATAACTACGATATTACTTTCTATCTGGGAAAATATGCACACTTTTCAGATACCATTACAAATAAGAAAGGTAAATATCCCCTCGATTTTTATGTATTACCATATAATCTTACAATCGCAGAGAAAACATTTGAACAGGCCAAAGAGGTGCTTAAATTTTATGAACAGGCTTTTGGTGAATTTCCTTTTATGAACGATAAGTATTGCCTCGTGGAAGCTCCATATGAAGGAATGGAACACCAGGGAGCAATAGCCTATGGAAATAATTATAATAAAACCAACCTGTCATATATTGACAAAAAAGATGATTATATAATAGTACATGAATCGGCGCACGAATGGTGGGGTAATTCAGTTACAGCAGCAGATATGGCAGATATATGGCTTCAGGAAGGGTTTGCCACATATTCGGAACTTCTGTTCCTCGAACATAAGTACGGCTATGATGAATATCTTAAGCAATTATCAAATAAAATATCTGAAATATTTAACATCTGGCCTGTAGTACAAAACTACGGTGTAAACGAAAATGCTTTTGCGTCCAATGATTGTTATAACAAAGGAGCTGCCGTACTTAATAACCTCCGGTCAATAATTGATAATGATTCTTTATTTTTCAAACTCTTAAAGGATTTTGCCGAAAAGTATGAAAAAAAAATAGTAACAACTGCTGACTTTATTGGAATGGCAAACAAGCTCACTGGTAAAAACCTCAGCCCCTTTTTTAAAAAATTCCTTTATGAAACAAGCCTCCCTGTTTTATCTTATTCTTATAAAATTGAAGGAAAAGATCTGGTATTCAGCTATAAATGGAGCCAGGTGGATCCGGGCTTTGAGATGCCTTTCTGTATTAATGTCAACAATAAATGTATAAGGTTTAACGGAACCACACAGCAACAAACCATAAGACTTAATGGTACCGATACATTCAGGTTTTATAATCAGTGGACAGGCCCTGGAAATGTCGATCATAATGGTTTTACACTGTTCTGGACAAAATGTGAAAACTAATATACACAATAATTTTACAAAGCATAAATCTATATTCTTAAGCCTAACTATTGAGCAATAAAAATATATGATATCCTGCCAATCTGTCTTGAAGGAGCTGTACTTTTGGCATTAAACCGAGTTGTCAATGCAGCGTTTAAAGCTGCCTCAGCAAAGCATTCATCTGTTATTACAGATTCTTTTTTATTTATATTTGCATTTATCACAAATCCATTGTTATCAACTTCTATCTCAAGGGAAACCTTACCACTCCCCTGGCATTTATATACCGGAACAGGAATGTAAACATCTGTCCTGCCCGCCAGAAAATAAGTGATGGTGGTGGCTCCTTTGTAAAATGTTTTTTCTCCTTTGGCATTGACAGTAAAGGCGGGTTTAATTTTATCTGACACTGTCTTATTTTCTATTTTTTGTATTGGTTTAATTTCCTCTGGATTATTTTCTGTCCGCTTGTCATTAATATTAAGTTCATTCTTAATATCATCCACCATTTTGTCTATACTTTGTTTTGAATTATCAGCTTCATTGACTGCTATATTATGTCCCAGATATTCCTGTTGCATATTCTTAATAAATTCCTGAGAACTTAATTTTTTAACCTCTTCCTGTTTCTGTTTAATCTCTTTTTGCAAATCCTCAGGAAGAGTAAAATCTATAAAAACTTGTGTTTCTTTCTTAGTTTTTATAGCATTAAGCTGAATAATAAGCAAAATGGTTATAAGCAGCAAATGAAATACTATTGTGGCCAATATTCCAACTTTATGTCGTTCAAGAAATTCCAGCATATTAAGATTTTTATTATTATAAACCTGGTTTCTGCCTTTTATCCTCCGGCTTTTTTTACTTTAAAGCCGGAGGTGATTAACAATCCGATTATTTTATCACGAAAATCGCCCTGGATTATTATTTCACCCTCCTTAGCCGAACCACCTACCCCGCATTTTGATTTTAACTCCCTGGCCAGATTTTCCATGTCACTCTCTTTTCCAATAAAACCCGTAATCAAAGTAACAACTTTTCCTCCCCTGTGTTTTTTATCGAGCCACACTTTTAAATTCTGCTGACCCGCAGGCAGGGTGTCCTGTTCCTTATCTGTACCTGATGAATAATTATAATCCGGATTAGTTGAATATACCACCCCGGAAATATTTTTGTTTTTTGCCATTACTTAAAAATTTACCAAAATTAGAATTTAAAAGTATTATGTAAAAAAATATTTTTTATCATACTATCCTACTGTCCTACTAAACATTATTTACATTAAATTTGAGAATTCCCAACGCACTTAATATGTCCGATTACAGGAAAATAAATAACATTATTGGCTGGATGGTTTTTTGTATAGCGCTTATTGTTTATTTACTAACCCTGGAACCAACCGTTAGTTATTGGGATTGTGGAGAATTTTTAGCCTCAGCTTATAAGCTTGAGGTTAATCATCCTCCCGGAGCCCCCCTATTTCTGATGCTGGCTAAAGTTTTTTCCTTACTGGCACCCGATAAAACACATATTGCCTTTACTATTAATGCCTTGTCGGCAGTGACCAGTGCTCTCACTGTTATGTTTCTATTCTGGACTATAACTCGTCTGGCCACTAAAATAATCGGTAAAAAACATGAAATTAACAAGGGGACAATAATTGCTGTTTTAGGAGCCGGAGTTACAGGAGCCCTGGCATATGCATTTTCAGATACGTTTTGGTTTTCAGCTGTGGAAGCCGAGGTATATGCCACATCATCCCTGTTCACAGCTCTTGTATTTTGGGCAATATTAAAATGGGATGATGAAATTGATGCATTATACAGAAACAGATGGATTATTCTGATTTGTTACCTGGTTGGATTGTCTATAGGAGTGCATCTTCTTAACCTGCTTGCCATTCCTTCCATAGTTCTGGTTGTATATTTCAAAAAATTCAAAACAACCGTATTGGGTTTTATAATCGCAATTTTAACCTCCATTGCCATTCTGGCATTTGTATTGTTTGGAATTATTTCCGGTATGTTGTCACTGGGAGCCAAGGCAGAGATTTGGTTTGTCAATTCCCTCAAAATGCCATATAACTCAGGAATTATATGTTATATAATTCTTTTGGCAACTATTGTCATCGGAGGTATCTGGTATACAAAAATAAAGGGTAAAACTGTTTTTAATACCGTTCTTCTTGGGCTGGCCATGATATTGGCAGGCTTCAGCTCCTACCTGATGGTAGTTATCCGATCCCAGGAAAATATCCCCTTAAATGAAAATCGCCCCGACAATATTCTTTCACTTATAAATTATATAAACCGCGACCAATACGGTGATGCTCCCATAATATACGGACAATATTTTAATGCACCTGTGGATGGAATAACCAAAGGAGAACCCGTATACAGGAAAGAAAATGGTAAGTACATGGTTGCGTATTATAAATCAGACTATAACTATAACCGTAAGTTCAGGACATTATTTCCCAGAATGTACAGTTCCGACCCGGACCATATTTATGTGTACCAAAGCTGGACAAATTTTAAGGGTACTCCGGTTAAATATGTCACGGAAGGCAAGGAAAAAACAGTCAACAAACCTACATTTTATGAAAACCTCCTTTTTTTTGTTAAGTACCAGTTAGGTTACATGTATTTCAGGTATTTTGGATGGAACTTTGTAGGACGCCAGAATAATATTGACGGTGATGGTGGCATCCTCTATGGCAACTGTATCTCCGGTATTGGTTTTATTGATTCCTGGTTCCTGGGGACCACAAAATGTCCTGCCTGCACATTTAAAACAAAACAAAGGGAAGAAGTACATATTTTTTCCTGCCTTTTCTCCTGGGTATAATTGGTGCTGTGTATCATTTCAGAAGAAGTAAGACATGTTTTTCAGAGGTGCTTATGCTATTTTTTATGACAGGCATTGCTGTAATCCTTTACCTGAACCAGACACCTCTTCAGGTCCGCGAACGCGATTATGCATATGCCGGTTCCTTTTATGCCTTCGCCATATGGATAGGACTGGGAGTATTACCCTTAACTGAATTGTTAAACAAATATATCAAAGTAAATAAAGCTGTTATTTTGTCGGCCCTGGCTTCCTTTCTGGCAGTGCCATTGCTTATGGCTGCTGAAAATTGGCAAGGGCACGACAGGTCAGGAAGGTACACAGCAAGAAACACCGCATTTAACTATTTGAATTCCTGTGCCCCCAATTCAATTATTTTTACAAATGGGGATAATGATACCTTCCCTCTTTGGTACCTTCAGGAGGTTGAGGGTGTGCGTACTGATGTACGCATAGTTAATGTCCTGTTATTAAGCTTTGACTGGTACATCGACCAGATGAAATGCAGGTCAAATGATTCCGAACCATTGCCTGTGAGTTTAAGCTCAAACAAATACCGTCAGGGAAATTGTGATTATGTTATATTAACAGGGCTATACGACAAAAGCATGGATATCAGGGATGCCATAAATTATGTGGCTGACAGCGACACTACAAAAAAAATAATACTCGATTCAAATGAGGTTATAGATTGTTTGCCTGTTAAAAATTTTGTTATAAACGCCGATTCTTCAGCATTAAGTTTAAATGACTTTAACTATTCTGAAACAAAAAACATATTAAAGAAAATAAGTTTTAGTTATAGTCACAGCTATATGTCAAAAAATGAGCTTATCATACTTGACATTTTGGCGCATAACAACTGGAAGAGGCCTGTCTATTATCTGTATCCAAATGCTGAAGGCTCCTTTGGGCTGGCTGCCTACACCCGGCTGGAAGGATTTGCATATCGGTTGGTACCCATATATACAAAAAAGTATGATGCCTATGAATATGGAGAAATAAATACCTCTATCATGTACAATAACATTATGAATAAGTTTCTTTGGGATGGCATGAATAATAAAAATGTTTTAATTGATGATATCAACATTCAAACAGCTTCCTTACTTAAAATACGGGTTAATTTTGCAAGGCTGGCCAACCAGCTTTATACAGAAGGGAAAAAGGACTCCGCAGTAAAAGTTTTACATAGATGTTTGGACATCATGCCAGTTTATAATTATCCGCACGATAAATACTCAGAATATTTAGCGGGTATAGCATATAAAATTGGCGATTTAAAAATTGGAAATCGGATAGTCAATGAATTCGCTAAACAATGTTTTGAAGATCTTAAATATTACAGATCAATGCCTCCCCGGTTATTTGAATTAGTAAGGTACGAATATGGTGTTGCATATCGCACAGTTGAACAACTTGCAGCACTGGAAAATGAATATGGACAAGTTAGCCTGAGAGACAAGTTAAAGAAGGAATTATTTGAATTTGCTAAATAACAGAAATTGAAAATTGAAAATTGAAAAATGAAAATTGAAAAATGAAAAATGAAAAATGAAAAATGAAAATATAAAATATAAAATTACATAATCCTGTCCGTCAATTCCTTTGCCACCTTACGTAATTCATATTTCCTTGAATCCAAAACATTTACCTTGTCAAAATAACCGAATGCCCTTTCCGAGTATTTGATTATTTCATTTCTGGTAATAGAAGGAATATTAAGTTCATCGAAAATATTTTTTACTTTTTCAATTTTCTCTTTCCCTGAAAAACCGGCATCTACTTCCTGCATTAATACTTTGGCCTGACCTGGAGTGGCATATTCCAAAGCTTTTATCAAAAGAAATGTTTTTTTATTCTCAGTTATGTCACCGCCCGTAGTTTTTCCAAATATATCCTGGTTTGAATAAACATCGAGATAATCATCCTGTATCTGAAAAGCTATCCCAAGGTTCCTCCCAAATTCATAAAGATTTTTAGCATCGTCATCTCCTGCATTTGCACAAACAGCACCAATCTGAAGGCTTGCCGCCAGCAGAACCGCTGTCTTAAGTTCAATCATCCTGATATAATCTGTAATGGAAATATTGTCCGATTTTGAAAAATTCATGTCATATTGCTGTCCTTCACATACTTCCAAAGCTGTATTATTATATATATCCAGAAGTATTTTTAATAAGGGCATATCTGCTTTACATAATAACTTGTAGGCATAAATTTGCATAGCATCTCCTGAGAGAATTGCAATATTTTCATCCCATTTCTTATGAACAGTTAAACTATTTCTTCTCAGAGTGGAATTATCCATTATATCATCATGTATAAGTGTGAAGTTATGAAAAACTTCAACAGCAAGTGCCGGTTTAATGGCGTTTGTAAGTGTGTCGGTGAAAAGATTGCAAGCCATAAGCGTAAGTACTGGCCTTATTCTCTTTCCGCCAAGACTCAATATATAATAAATAGGATCATAAAGTTCCGCCGGATCTTTCTGATCTTTTTTTAATAATTCCAGTTCATGATTAATAATTTCGAGACACGAATTTAAATTATACATTTATTTATTTATATGTTTGTTTCACTTTATACCACCCAAAGGTATAATATTTAAGCTTTTTAATATTAAATTTTCTATTTTTGCAGGTATAGTTTAAAAAAATATCATAATATTAATAATTTGAATATATTAATTTTAAACTCATGAAACGAGCATTTAAATTTTTTGTACTGACATTTTGTCCCATCTTTATTATCATAAATGCCTATACTCAGGATGGGTATGAAATTAAATTAAAAATCAGCGCATTAAAAGATTCTACAATCCTACTTGGCCATCATTTTGCCAAAGAAAGTATGTTGATCCCTGATGATACTATTAAGCTTGACAAAAAAGGCAACGGGGTTTTTAAAGGAAAAAAGGCACTACCTGGCGGTATGTATATTATTTTTCTGCCTTCCAAAAAATATTTTGATGTCTTATTGGATAAAAATCAATATTTTTCTATTGAATCCGATACTTTTGACTTTTTAAAAAAGGTTAAATTTACAAAATCAATTGATAATCAGTTATTCTATCAATATCAGAACCTCATAACTGAAAAAGGTCAACAGGCAAAAACCCTGGTTAACTTAAAAAAGAAATCAAACAGTCAGACACAAAAAGATTCGATAACAAAAGCTATAGATCAAATAAACCAGGAAGTAACGGGATTTATTAAAAATACAATTAATAATAACCCTTCCACTATAATTTCAGTCATATTGAAAGGTTTGCAGGAAATAGAGGTTCCCGATCCGCCAAAAGATGTTAATGGTAAAATAACCGATTCCACTTTTCAATACAGGTATTATGAAAAACATTATTTCGATAATTTCAGCTATTCCGATCAACGGTTGTTAAGAACCCCGTTTTACGAACAAAAAGTCAAAAACTATATAACAAAGGTGATTCCGCAAATACCTGATTCTATTATTAAATATGTTGATATGATAATAGATAATGTTAAAGGTAATGATGAGTTATTCAGATACCTTCTGGTGACATTCTTTAATGAGTATGCCTCAAGCCAGGTAATGGGACAGGATGCTGTATTTGTACACATATCTGAAAAATACTATATTCCATACGCCACCTGGGCTACAAAGGATTATATTGAAAAATTGAAAAAGGAGGTTGCTAAAAAGAAACCAAACCTAATTGGAAATATTGCTCCCAATTTAAAGCTTGTAGAAGTACCATCCGATCATTTTATGGTTGCAAGAACGGATACTGCTCTTAAAAGCAACCCCTACGTGGGAAATAATATTAATTTACTGGACATAAAAGCTAAATATTTGCTTATAATATTCTGGGAGGCTGACTGCGGACATTGTAAAAAGGCGATGCCGCTTTTGTATGATTCAATATATCCTCTGATTAAAGATAAAGGAGTTAAAATATTGGCTATTCATATGATATCAAGCATTGAAGGAAAACGTAAATGGGTTGACTTTGTCAATGAACATAATATGTATGACTGGATAAATGCATGGAGCCCTTACAGTTATGAATACAAGGATTTGTATGATGTTTATACAACTCCTGTAATCTATATACTAGATGAAAATAAAAAAATAATAGCAAAAAGAATAGGGCCGGAGCAGGCTGCGGAGATTATTAATTTTGAGGAAAACAGGAAAAAATAAGGTGCCGATTTGCAAATTAGAAGACTAATTTCTGATAACAGATGACGGAAGGAGAAAAGCACTGGAAGTTGAAAGTTTTATCTAATTAAAAAATCAAAAATATAAAATTAAAAATACAAGAACCTTTCGACTATAACAATTACAGAATGAATGCTAAAGCAAAGGAAATAAAACTGGTATTGGAAGACGGCTCAGAATATAAAGGTAAATCATTCGGTTATGAAAAATCCCTGTCTGGTGAAGTGGTTTTTAATACAGCCATGACAGGTTATCCCGAAAGTCTTACAGACCCTTCATACAAAGGACAAATACTGACTCTTACATATCCGCTTATTGGAAATTATGGTGTACCCGGCACAGCAAAGGAAAATAATATATATAAGTTTTTTGAATCGGACAGAATTCATATTTCAGGTTTAATAATTTCCGATTATTCCTTTGAATACAGCCACTGGAACGCCAGCAGAAGCCTTGCTGACTGGCTAAAAGAAAATAATATACCTGGCATTTACGGCATTGATACAAGAGCCCTTACCAAAGTACTACGCGAAAAAGGCACTATGCTTGGTAAAATTATTGTCAATAATGAACAAGTCGACTGGTACGACCCTAATGAAGATAATCTTGTCAAAGAGGTTAGCATTTCTAAAAAAGAAATTTATGGGAATGGCAAGTATAAAATATTAGTTGTCGACTGCGGAGTAAAATATAACATTATCCGTTGCCTGCTTGCCAAAGATACTACAGTTATTCGTGTCCCATTTGACTACGATTTTTCACGTGAACAGTACGACGGACTTTTTATTTCAAACGGGCCTGGTGATCCTAAAAAATGTGATATTACAATAAACAATATAGCCAAAGCATTCAACAAGGAAATTCCCATAATGGGTATATGTCTTGGAAATCAATTAATGGCTCTGGCATCCGGAGCCGATACCTATAAACTCAAATACGGCCATCGCAGTCATAACCAACCAGTATTAATGGCTGGCACTGCAAAGTCATATATAACCTCCCAGAATCATGGTTTTGCCGTGGACAACAGCACACTCGGCAGCCAATGGGAACCACTGTTTATAAATCTTAACGACAATACTAATGAAGGGATGCGGCACATCAGTAAACCATATTTTTCAACTCAGTTTCATCCCGAAGCTAGCGGCGGACCTAATGACACAGAATTCCTGTTTGAAGATTTTATTAATTTGGTGAAAGAGAGCGCAAGTAATAGGAAAGTAGAAAAGTAGGTAAGTAGTAAAATGTTAACTTATAACAAAATATCCAAAATGAAAGAAAAAGTATTACTTGCCTTTAGCGGTGGATTGGACACATCTTTTTGCGCAAAGTATCTAAGTTCAGAAAAAGACTTTGAAGTGCACACTGCAATAGTCAATACAGGAGGATTTTCTTCTGAAGACCTCGCCCAGATAGAGAAAAAGGCATATAGCCTGGGTGTTGCCTCACATCAAACCCTTGACGTTATAAACGATTATTATAATAAATGCATTAAATATTTGATTTTCGGAAATATCCTAAAAAATAACACTTATCCTCTGTCTGTGAGCTCAGAGAGGGTATTCCAGGCTTTAGCCATAGCAGGCCATGCTAAAAAAATCGGAGCCGGAAGCATAGCACACGGGAGCACGGGAGCTGGTAACGATCAGGTTCGTTTCGACCTGGTTTTTAATATTATGTGCCCTGAAATTAAAATAATTACCCCTATCAGGGATATGAAGCTTTCCAGAGAACAGGAAATAACTTTTCTGAAAGAAAAGGGAGTCATCTCAGACTGGACAAAAACTGCCTATTCAATTAACAAAGGATTATGGGGCACCAGCGTTGGCGGAAAAGAGACATTGACTTCAAATACTGCCTTACCTGAATCAGCATATCCTTCACAATTGAAAAACAATGGCGAAGAAAAATTAGTCCTGGGTTTCGAAAAAGGGGAAGTTAAAACGCTGGATGGAAAAAACTTTGATAATCCGGTAGATATTATAAAGGAAATTGAAAGAATTGCAGGACCGTTTGCCATCGGACGCGACATTCACGTCGGTGATACAATTATAGGCATAAAAGGCAGGGTTGGTTTTGAAGCTCCGGCCTCACTAATAATCATTAAAGCTCATCATTTACTGGAAAAACATGTTCTTACCAAATGGCAGTTGTATTGGAAAGAACAACTCTCCAACTGGTACGGCATGTTCGTCCACGAATCACAATATCTTGATCCTGTGATGCGTAATATAGAAAAGTTTCTGGAAGATACTCAGGAGTTCGTTACAGGAAAAGTATTTATTAAATTGTACCCCTACAGGTTTGAATTAACCGGTATAGAATCTCAACACGACCTTATGAATGCTAAATTCGCCAAATATGGTGAAGAAAATAATGCCTTCAGTGGTGATGATGTAAAAGGGTTCACAAAAGTTCTTGCAAATCAGATGAAAATATTTTATGATGTAAATAGTGGTAAGTTGTAAATTTTACCGTTAAACACTTTTTACTTACTCCTGATTAATAATGTACAAAACCATCACAATTAAAATAGGATCAAATGTTTTAACAACCAGGGAAGGGATGTTAGATGAAGATCGTATTTCTCATCTTGTAAACCAGATGGCTCATCTCAAATCTATGGGAGTTAATATCTTGCTTGTTTCATCAGGAGCGGTTGCTTCCGGTAAAAAAATTATAAAATGTGTTAAAAGGAGCGATCCTGTATCATGCCGGCAAATGTGGGCCTCGGTCGGTCAGGTTAAACTTATCCAGGTTTATACTGAAAGATTCAGTGAACATGGTATTAATTGTTCCCAGGTGCTGGTTACAAAAGAAGACTTCAGAGACCGGCAGCACTTTTTAAATATCAGGAATTGCCTGGAAACTTTGCTCGATCACGATATAGTGCCAATAATAAATGAAAATGATGTGGTATCAGTTACTGAACTTATGTTTACTGACAACGATGAGTTAGCCGGACTCATAACATCGATGATGAACAGTGAAGCACTTATTTTGTTAAGTAATGTAGATGGTATTTATGATGGGGACCCGGCTTCGGATACCAGCAGCGTAATACCTGTAATAGAAGCAAATACACATTTGGCGGCTAACTCAATAACACCTTCCAAATCTAACTTTGGACGGGGAGGAATGATTACAAAATATGGCATAGCCAGGAAGTTAGCTTTATCCGGAATTCCAGTCCACATAACAAATGGCAGCCGTGAAAATGTGCTTTCTGAATTATTTGAAAACAAACCCGGGTTAATACAGACATATTTCACCCCTGGTAAAAAAACAACAAAAATAAAAAACTGGCTTGCTTTCTCAGAACTAAACTCCAAAGGCGAGGTTTATATAAATAAAGGAGCACGCGAATCACTTTTATCAGACAAAGCAACCAGTCTTCTTTTAATAGGAGTGACAGAAATTAAGGGAAATTTTCTTAAAGGAGACATAGTTAAAATTATAGATCATGAAGGTGAATTGGTAGGATTGGGTAAATCGCAATATAATTCAGATACTGCAATGAAAAAGATAGGTGAGAAAAATAATAAACCCATTATTCATTATGATTACCTTTATTTGAAGATGTGAAATAAAGATGTGCAGATGTGCTCACCGGTGCAAATTACTGATGACGAAAAACTTTATCAACCATTTCAAATTATTAACAAATTAACAAATTAACGTATAATCGTATAAACAGTAAAACCGCCTAAAAAATAAATAATGTACGAAAATATATTCCGGAGAGTTAAAGAAGCATCCCGTCAAATGACTTCCATGACTGAAGAAAACATAAATTCATTATTGATGGCTCTTGCGGATCAAGCTGATAATCAGTCTTCTTATATTATAGCTGAAAATAAAAAGGATCTTGAATTAATGAATCCGGACGATCCAAAATACGACCGGCTTAAATTAACTAAAGATCGTATTAGCAACATAACCAATGATATACGAAATGTTGCAAAACTGCAGTCCCCACTTGGTAAAATCCTATATAAAAATGAATTGCCCAATGGTTTAAAAATATCAAAAATCAGTGTACCCCTGGGAGTTATTGGAATTATTTATGAAGCACGACCAAACGTAACATTTGACGTGTTTTCCCTGTGCTTTAAATCGGGAAACGCCTGTATATTAAAAGGTGGAAGCGATGCTAAATTTTCAAATGAGGCAATTGTTTCTATAATTAAAAATGTACTTACAGTGCATAATTATAATAAGTCAATTACTGAATTACTGCCGGTGGAGCGGGAAGCAACCAATGAACTCCTGAATGCAAGGGGGTATGTGGATCTGATTATACCGCGGGGAAGCCAGGGTTTAATAGATTTCGTAGTTCAAAACTCAAAAATTCCTGTGATAGAAACCGGTGCAGGCATAGTCCATACGTATGTCGACGCTACTGCAGACCTGCAATCAGCAAAGGACATTGTAAACAATGCTAAAACCCGCAGGGTGAGTGTGTGTAATGCCCTTGATTGCCTGTTGGTGCATAAAAACCAACTGGTAAACCTTCCTGACATACTTGAACCACTGGCAAAAAGTAATGTCATAATCTACGCTGATGAAATCTCCCGGATGATACTTACCGGAAGGTATCCGAGTGAACTTTTAAAGCCTTCCTCAGAAGATTCCTATGGTACGGAATTTCTTTCATATAAAATGGCCGTTAAAACAGTTGGCAGCATTGATGAAGCCCTGGCACACATATACAAATACAGTTCCAAACACAGTGAGGCAATAATAAGTGATAATCCGGTACAAATTGAAAGGTTCTTAAATGAGGTAGATGCTGCTGCCGTGTATTCAAATACTTCCACTGCTTTTACTGATGGGGCTCAGTTCGGTTTAGGTGCCGAAATTGGAATCAGTACCCAGAAACTTCATGCGCGGGGTCCCATGGCTTTATCAGAATTAACAAGCTATAAGTGGGTAGTCAGGGGTTCCGGTCAAATCAGGGAATAATGCTTATTATTATAATATATTAGCTATACCGTATGCGGTACTTCCAGGTAAATCCGCAGGGGGCACATAAACAATCCACCATACAGGCGGGGCGCTGTCCAAGTGAAGCCCCGGGTGCGCGTTCGGCCCGCCAAAAACTTCTTCTTATTTCGTTTGACCAAATATTTTTTAAAAGGTATGGTCGAACTCGCATTAAATTGAATTAAATTGCGATGCCCGTTTCTTTTTCTTACAAAAAGAAATGAAATAGTATTTTTAATATAATATATAACAACAATGAAGAATTTCTTATCTATAACGGATGTAGACGACTTAGGTGAATTAATAAAAACAGCTTTTGAGATAAAAAAAAATCCATACAAATATGAACATTTGGGTAAACACAAAAATATTTGTTTATTATTTTTCAATTCAAGTTTACGAACTCGTATCAGCACCCAGCGGGCTGCTGAAAATCTTGGCATGAGAACTATAGTTTTTAACATCAATGAAGAAGGGTGGAAATTGGAAACTGAATTTGGTGTTATTATGGATAGTGATAAATCAGAACATATAAAGGAAGCTGCAGCCGTTATCGGAAGGTATTGCGATATAATAGGAATAAGATCTTTTGCAAGACTTGTTGACAGGGAGTTTGATTATAATGAAAATGTAATAAGTCAGTTTGTTAAATATTCAGGGGTTCCCATTGTCAGCCTGGAAGCAGCTACAGGACATCCTTTGCAAAGTTTTGCCGATATTCTTACAATAGAAGAATATAAAAAAGTTAAACGCCCTAAAGTAGTGTTGACCTGGGCGCCAAACCCCAAGGCCACTCCTCAGGCAGTACCAAATTCCTTTCTGGAATGGTCTGTTGCAGCAGGGTACGATGTTATTGTTACCCATCCGGAGGGCTACCAGCTGGATGAAAAATATACTAAAGGGACAAAAATTGAATATAACCAGTTAAAAGCATTCGAAGGAGCGGATTTTATATATGCGAAAAACTGGTCTAATTATCTGGATTATGGAAAAGTACTTAGCGTTGACCGCAACTGGACTGTAACCGCTGAAAAAATGAAACTGACCAATAGTGCTAAATTTATGCATTGTCTGCCGGTACGCAGAAATATGATTGTTTCAGATGAGGTCATAGACAGCAGGGATTCTGTAATTATCGACGAAGCTGAAAACAGGATATACTCTGCACAGACTGTATTAAAGACTATACTTGAAAGTTTGGAAACCGGAAAGTAGGAACGTCAATGTTGATCTTAGATTTTAGTATTTAAAATCTTAACCCGCATTTGAACTATCCTATTAATCTTAACAATTCCTTAATCAGTATTCATAGTACTTTAAATATATTCGCTAAAAAAACAAAATTAAAATGGAACAATCCGTCCGGTTGGAAAAATACTACCTTAAAGCGTTAAACCTTCTTAAACAAATGATTTCTATTCCTTCAATTAGCACCCAGGAACATAAAACTGCTGATCTGATAGAAGGTTTTTTAAAATCGGACGGGTTTACAACTAACCGTAAAAACAACAATGTCTGGGTGAGCTCCTTCTTATCAGATAAATTGCCAACTATTTTACTTAATTCACATCATGATACGGTAAAACCTTCATCGTCCTGGACAGTTGATCCTTTTACACCTGTTGAGAAGGACGGTAAACTATTTGGTCTTGGAAGCAATGATGCAGGTGGTCCGTTGGTTTGTATGATGATGGCTTTTTATTACCTTTCTCAAAAGTCTGACCGTAAGTATAACCTCATATACAGCGCCACAGGTGAAGAAGAAAACACAGGTATTAATGGAGTTAAAAGTATAATTGACGATTTGGGTAAAATAGATCTTGCCATAGTCGGTGAGCCTACTCAAATGCAAATGGCTGTTGCTGAAAAAGGACTTATGGTGCTTGATTGTAAAACTGCTGGAAAATCAGGTCACGCTGCGCGAAATGAAGGTATAAACGCAATATATAAGGCAATTGAAGATATTAAATGGTTCCAGGAATTTCAGTTTCCAAAAGAATCAGAAATAAATGGTAAGGTTAAAATGTCTGTTACAATAATTAATGCAGGATCGCAGCACAATGTTGTACCTGACAATTGTAATTATACAGTGGATGTGCGCACCAATGAACATTATTTAAATGAACAGGCTCTTGAAATCATTAGAAGCCATATGAAGTACTCAACCATTGTTCCTCGTTCCCTGGATCATAATTCATCCAGTATTTCAATTGAACATCCAATTGTCAAACGTGGAATTGAGACAGGCTTATCAACCTATGGTTCTCCTACTACCTCCGATCAGGCTGTAATCGGTTGCACTTCTATAAAAATAGGACCCGGCGATTCTGCCCGCTCACATACAGCTGATGAATACATCGGTCTCGACGAAATCAAAAATGGAATAGATGTTTACATCAGGTTAATGGACAAGCTTATTTTGTAGGTGAAAAGTGATACTTTGACAGAATTCTTAAACATGGTTAATCAATCATCTTGAAGATATTGTTTACAATACAATAAATAAATTAAGGTCAACATATCATAATCAATCGCGTACAGTTTACAATAACCAATCAGCTACGATATATCAAAATCAATCCTTATACCTAAATAACGGTACGAAATATACCAAATCATAGGTATTTAAAGTAAAACCATATGGTTGCATCTTTGCAGTTAACAAAAATGGAAGGATGGAACTGGAAGGGTTTTCTACTAAAATAATTCATACCGGCTATGCCAGAAACGATGCTCACAATGCACTTCAAATGCCAATATACAGCAATGCTGCCTTTGAATTTGAATCTGCTGAATACATGGAAGAGGCATTTCTTGGGCATCATCCTGACCATATCTATACCCGTATTTCAAACCCTACAGTAGAAAACCTCGAAAGACGGATATTATCGGTTACAGGAGGCATAGCTGTTTCTGCACTAGGCTCAGGCATGGCTGCCATTTCGAATATATTTTTAGCCATATGCCAGGCTGGCAGCAATATAATTGCCTCGAGGCACCTGTTTGGGAACACTTATTCCTTTTTTACATCTACTCTGGAACCTTTTGGTGTTGAAGTCAGGTTTTGTGACTTAAACAATATTGAAGAAGTACAACAAAATATAGATGGGGATACCGTGGCAATATATATTGAAACCATTACAAATCCTCAACTTGAAATTGCTGATATTAGCCCTTTATCAGGGGTTGCCAAAGAGCATCATTTATTATTAATTGCCGATACCACCCTTACTCCGCCTAATATATTCCGGGCTTCAGATTTTGGTATAAATATTGAAGTAATATCCAGTACTAAAATAATTTCAGGAGGGGCTACCTCAGTCGGAGGGATTATAGTAGACTATGGCACTTATGATTGGTCGTACAACAAAAAGCTTTCCAATTTATCTTCTAAATTCGGACCCTGGGTACTAAAAGTCAAGCTTAGAAGAGAAATACAAAGAAACTTAGGTGCCTGCCTGTCACCATTCAATGCTTACCTTCAGAGTGTGGGGCTTGAATCCCTTGCACTTCGTTTTGACAAATCGGTAAGTAATTGTCTGTCCATAGCTGAATATCTTCTGGATAAACCAGGCATAAAAAATGTGAATTATCCGGGTTTACCCGGCTCACCATTTTACAATATCGGCCTTAAGCAGTTTGGTAAATACCCTGGAGCCATGCTTACAATAAATTTCGAAACAAAGCAGGAAAGTTTTGATTTTATTAATAATCTGAAATTAATCCGGCGTGCAACAAATATTTACGATAACAAATCAGTAATTATTCATCCTGCTTCGACAATATATTGTGATTTTGGTTTCGAAACACGCCAGAAAATAGGAGTACCGGATACATTATTGAGATTATCAGCAGGAATAGAAGATATTAATGATTTATTAACAGATATTGAATCAGCTTTAGTCTGAGGACAGATGATTGACGACTGATTATGGACGACAGATGATTGATAACTGATTAACGATGACGTACACGGATTACCATTTAATTATGGCTGATTATTTAAAACAATTAAGAAGGACAAGGTATCTTTATGATAGAATTTACAGATTCCCAAATTGAACGTTACAGCAGGCATATAATCCTTCAGAATGTGGGTGTTGAAGGACAGCAAAAAATTATGGAAGGTAAGGTACTCATAGTCGGGGCAGGCGGACTTGGTTCACCTGCTGCTCTTTACCTTGCTGCAGCAGGTGTGGGGACAATTGGAATAATAGATGCCGATGTAGTTGATCTGACCAACCTCCAGAGACAGGTCATACATTATACCGAAGACGTCAATAAACCAAAGGTGAACTCCGCAAAAGAAAAAATAAATAAGCTCAACCCGGATGTATATGTAATTGCTTACCAGGATTTACTGTCATCCTATAATATATTTGATATTATAAAAAACTACGATTTTGTAATTGATGGTACAGACAACTTTCCTACAAAATTCCTGATTAATGATGCTTGTGTAATATCGGGTAAACCATTCTCACATGGAGGTATCCTTCGTTTTGAAGGACAAACATTTACCCATACTCCTGACAACGCTTGTTACAGGTGTGCCTTCAACAGTCCGCCACCACCCGATGCTGTGCCTACATGTTCGCAGGCAGGAGTATTGGGATCGATTGCAGGGATGCTCGGAACTATACAAGCTACCGAAGTGCTGAAGTATTTTACAGGAACGGGTGAACTGTTGACAAACCGTTTGCTGACATTTAATGCATTATCCATGGAATTTCGTAATATAACATTTAACAGAAACAAACAATGCCCCATCTGCGGTGAACATCCTACGATAACTGAATTACAAACCTATGACCTGCCAGTTTGCGAAACACCGCCGATTACAGAAAATGAACATCATAAATAATGAAACTTAAATATTATGGCAACTAAACAACTTGATATTACAAAAGAACATTGTCCGATGACATTTGTAAAAACTAAAATTGAATTGTCAAAACTTAATAATGGAGATATCCTTGAAGTTTTACTTACAGAAGGTGAGCCATTGGAGAATGTGCCTAAGAGCGCCACTGAACAGGGATATAAGGTTTTGAATATTCAGCATGTGAAAGATTCTGTACACAAAATAACTATTGAAAAATGATTTCAATATCAAGTGGTATATTAGATCAGATTATAGCACATGCTAAAAAAGACCTGCCGGATGAAGCATGTGGTTATCTTGCGGGAGAGGACGGTGTTATAACAACGGCCTATGAGCTTACTAATACTGACCATAGCCCTGAACATTTTTCATTCGATCCGTCAGAACAGTTTAAAACTGTAAAAGAAGCCCGTAATAAAGGCTTAAATATTATTGCAAATTACCACAGCCATCCATCAACTCCTTCACGACCTTCACAGGAAGACATACGTCTTGCCTATGATCCGGATATCAGCTATATAATTATTTCCCTTGCAGAAAAAGAACCGGTGGTAAAGTCATTTCGCATTGTCAATGGCATCGCTTTGAATGAAGAGATCAAGATTATAAATTAATTATTACCAGACACATTTCATCATCTTTATAATGATTGATGATAAATACTGTGCAATATTGATTAAAAAAGGATAAAATGTAAAACCCGGGATTTTCGCAAACACCGGGATTTACAAAACAAAAACTAATTAGGTAACATGTTCCTTTATAGTAATTTCCCCTGGGCAATTTTCTTAATGGCTGCAACAAAACAGTCAATCTCATCAAAGGTATTATAAAATGAAAATGAAGGTCTTATGGTACTTTCTACTCCAAACCTTCTCAGGGCTGGCTGAGCACAATGATGTCCCGTACGCAGGGCAATCCCTTCCTGGTCGAGGTACCGGCCTGCCTGTTCACTATTAATATTGTTTAATACTAAAGATATAACTCCTACTTTTTCTCCAGGTAAGCCTATAAGTCTTACCCCTGGAATTTGCCTTAACAGCCCGGTTGCATAATCAGTAAGTTTGTGCTCGTAAGCGGCAATATTATGCAGACCAACTTTATTTACATAATCCAGTGCAGCGCCTAAACCTATTGCGTCACCAATACTTGGTGTACCTGCTTCAAATTTATCCGGTACTTTATTAAAAATAGTTTCTCCGAAGGTGACATCCTTAATCATATTTCCCCCACCCTGCCATGGAGGCATATTTTCCAATATTTCCTTTTTACCGAACAAAATACCTATACCGGTAGGAGCAAATATTTTATGGCCTGAAAATACGAAGAAATCAGCATCCAGGTCCTGGACGTTGACAGGTATGTGAGCCACAGACTGTGCTCCGTCTACCAATACCTTTGTATCATATCGTTTGGCGAGCTGTATCATTTCCTTAACAGGCAAAATGGTACCAATGCTGTTCGAAGCATGTGTAAGAGCTACCAATTTTGTATGCGGCGTAAGCAACCTGCTGTAATCATCAAGTAAAATCTCACCCCTGTCATTTACAGGTATGGGACGGAGGATTGCCCCTTTTTCCTTTGCCAGCATTTGCCAGGGTACAATATTTGCATGATGTTCCAGTATAGTAACAAGTATCTCATCACCAGGAAGAATGTTTTTCCTTCCCCAGGTCTGAGCTACCAGATTAATAGCTTCTGTGGTTCCCCTTACAAATACAATTTCAGACACGGACCCCGCTCCCAGAAAACGCCTTACATTCTCCCTTGTACCTTCATAGCCATCAGTAGCCCTCGCTGCCAGGGAATGTGCTCCCCGGTGTATGTTTGAATTATCATGACTGTAAAACCTGGACAAGGAATCTATTACACTTCCGGGTTTTTGTGTCGTTGCTGCATTATCAAACCATATTAAAGGCTTCCCGTGCACATACTGGTTAAGAACGGGAAAATCCTTCCTGATACGGTTAACATCAAAAATTGAATTATCCCGGCTTTTCTCTGAGAAGCCACCATTTACTGACCGAACCTTTTGAACATATTGTTTCAAACTGGATGCTCCGGCAGTGTCTCCCGTCAGGGTTTGCTGATTTACCAGGTTATCCGTATGCTCTAATAATTGTTTATCTTCCTGAATATTACTGTTTTTAAGAAAGTAATAATCAGGTATATATCCTCCCAGCAATTTCCCTGAAAAATCACTTTGTTTTGTATTTTCTACTCTTAATACTTTAGCTATGCAACCAGCACCTGATTCCAGGCCCAATATATTCTTTAAAAAACTAAAATCAGCAATAGCCGGTTCATCAATTGAGGTATTATAATTCAACAACTCTCCGGGATCACTGTACTCCGAGGGTGTTTTTGAAGCCTCAGCAAGATTAACAGGTATTCCTGAAACACCAGGTATTTCATTATAAATTCTGCTTGCTATTTGGGCAATTATTGCAGGATTCAATAATTCATCACCAATAGGTGGTTCAAAAGTTGCATTGTTTTCTGACATATATTATTTTGTATATTTTGTGTATTTGTATAATCATTTTACTTTTGGAATTCTGTGCTGATAATCGTGATAATATCCCACTTCTACATTTTCAAGAACTGCCAATGCATCATCCGTAAGTACGGCCAATGAAAAATACTGGGTTAACAGGTAAGAAGCAACACCCAGGCGGTCCAATCCCATCAGACGTGCAGAAAGGCTGGGAGAAATTTCCCCCGGAATTCCTGCCTGGTGCAGACCCACTACCCCCTGCTCATCCTCTCCTACCCTTATAAGTAATATATTGGTAGTACCAAGACCACGGCTGGATAAATGTCCCCTTACTTCAAGCTTGTCATTCGGGATTAATGGAACACCCCTCCATGTTACTATAGGACTTCCAAATAGCTGAATAGTAACCGGCGGTACTCCTCTCCAGGTACACTCACGTTCAAAAGCAGCTATAGCTTTGGGATGTGCCAAAAAGAAAGCTGGTTTTTTCCAAACGAGAGCAAGTAACTCATCCAGATCGTCAGGGGTAGGTGCTCCATAACGTGTGCTTATTCGCTGGCTGGGATCTACAGCATGTAACAATCCAAATTCCTTGTTATTAATTAGTTCCCATTCCTGCTTTTCTTTCATGCCTTCAATGGTCAGCCGCATTTGTTGTTCCAGCTGGTTGTGGGGATCGTTGTAAAGGTCGGATACTCTGGTATGGACCCTCACAATGGTTTGAATAGCATTTAGTGAATATTCCTTGGGTTTTACTGCATAATCCACATAAGTTTCAGGTATTACATGGTCTTCCTCTAAACCTGATACCAGGTCTATATGTCGTTCTCCGTGTTTGTTCACCGAAGATCTTAATCTAGCATAATCTTCCCTGGCTTTTTCAAATTTCTTGCGTGAATTTGGGATTTCACTGAAAATTGCCTCCAGATCCTTTCCAGATAAGGTTAGAAATACCCCATGGGTTATTGCCCTTACTGTAACGTCTGATGGCCTGTCTGTGATAAAATCTTCCTCACCGAAATATTCCCCTTCCGATAAAAGTGCAATCCTGAGTTCTTCCCCGTGGAGTCCCTTACTTAAGACCTCCACCTGACCGTGTGCAATTATAAAAAACTTATGCCTGTCTTCGCCTTCAAGAATAAGGTTGCTTCCCAGATCTGCTTCTTCTGTGGTAAAGCGTGTTGCAATTCGTTCAAGGATATCCTCTTCGAGTGATGAAAACAGTGGTATGCTTTTTAAAGCTTCGGACTGAAATGAAGCTGAACCTTCCCTGTAATCTATTTCAATACGGTCGGCTTTCTTAAGCTCAACTTTAGTCCTGTTGACCCTGTATGTACCGGATGCCACATGCACCCATGGCAGCAGTTTAAGTAAATACCTTGGGGTTATAGACCCCATTTGAGGAACCGTCTTGGTTGTATTCGCCAGGTTGCGGGCAATGACTGTAGTTACGCTTCGTGTTGTAAAATCTTCAGACATAAATATTTATATATAATTTAAACTATTAAATGAAAATCCTGTCGCCGCCTTCAGAGAGCTCAAGGAATTTAGCCACTCCTATTACCTCTTTTACTTCAGGGATATAAGTATCCTTGTCCAAACCGAGAATTACCCCGGACATTTCGCATGCATAAAGTTTAACATCAAGAGCAATAGCCGCATCAATAAGTTCATCAAGTGTAGCAACATTCCTCTGGCGCATCATATGTGTCATTAGTTTGGGACTTATGCCGCCAAAATTTAATCTGCTTAAAGGTAAATTATTCCTTCCTCCCTGCAGAAATACAAAGAATTTGGCAAGAAACCCCTTACCTAAGGCTTTTCTTCCGCGTTCCTTTTTAATAACATTTAAACCCCAGAAAGTAAAAAATATAAATACATCCAATCCGACTGCAGCTGAGCCGGTAGCCAAGGTAAACGCGGCTACAAGTTTATCAAAATCTCCACTAAAACTTATAATAGACAATTTTTTCCTATCGCCTTGACCTCCACCCATAAAGTAAAGGAATTCAACCTCATCCCCTTCTTTTATTGCAGTATTGTCAAAATCTCCCCTTTGGACAAAATTTCCATTAAGCTGAACGGATACCATATCAGGTTGCCTGACATTATTTTGTTTGATCAGATCGAGCAATAATAAAGGGTTCTGTTCAATTTTCTGTTCTTTACCATTTACTTTAATTTGCATATGATTGTCTTATTATGTTTTGTTTTAATTACTATTCTGAAGATTTGATGTCTGAAGTTTATTATTATGGTGAAAGTTTTTTGTCAAGAGTTAATCATTATACTGAATATTTTGAGCACGGTGTAATTTATTTTTCTGACTGTTTTGCATACGGAGTTAATTTTTATCTGAATTTTTATGTCAGGTGTTGATTACTATTATGTAGTTATTTCTTCCTGAGATTTAGTCCCTTTATTCCTTATTATACAATAAAGTAGATATATATCTTTCCCCTGTATCCGGAACAACTACAACTATTTTTTTCCCTTTATTCTCCTGACGTTTTGCTAAATGAACAGCTGCATAAACGGCAGCTCCGGAAGATATTCCTACCAGGAGCCCTTCAAAACGTGCCAGGTCCCTTCCTGTCTGAAATGCTTCATCATTTTTGACCTTAATGATTTCATCTATAACATTCCTGTTTAATACTTCAGGCACAAATCCGGCACCTATACCCTGTATTTTATGTGGTCCTGGTCGGCCTTCCGATAAAACAGGGGAGTCGAAAGGTTCCACCGCCACAATTTTTATGTCGGGCTTTCTTTTTTTAAGGACCTCACCCACTCCTGTAATGGTACCTCCTGTGCCAACGCCTGAAACAAAAATATCAATATCACCATCTGTATCGTTCCAGATTTCTTCTGCTGTGGTAGTCCTGTGAATTTCAGGATTAGCGGCGTTTTTAAATTGCTGGGGGATAAAGGAATTTGGCGTTTTGGCATGCAGTTCTTCAGCCTTCCTCACAGCACCTCCCATACCTTCATGTCCCGGTGTTAAAACTATCTGTGCACCCAGGGCAGTCAAAAGGTTCCGACGCTCAATACTCATGGTTTCAGGCATTATAAGTATAAGCTTGTAATTTCTGGCTGCTGCAACAAAAGCTAAAGCAATACCCGTGTTACCGCTTGTTGGTTCAATTATAGTTGTATTCTTATTTATCAGACCCTGGTTTTCACCTGCTTTTATCATCGCAAAACCTATCCTGTCCTTAACACTTCTTGCGGGATTATATAATTCCAGTTTAGCAATAACTGTGGCATGTAATTTAAAGGTTCTCTCAATATTTGCCAGTTCCATTAAAGGAGTGTTCCCAATGAGGTCGGTCAATGTTTTAGCAATACCAGCCATTATTTTAATAATTTGAATATTACATTATTTTTCAAAGGTGAGGAACATTTTAAATTAATAAAATCCCTCATTGTTGGTATCTTATATACCTAATTTGAGGTATTAGGTTATACGGCGTTTTTTTTCGCGGACAAAAGCCCTATAATAGCAGAAGAAAACGAAACACAATATGGGAAAAAATAAGGGATATGATATTAAGAAGGCTTATTTAAAAAAAATACCTTTAAAGGTTAATTAAAGCCTGTTCAAATTCAGCAATAATATCATCGGCATTTTCAAGACCCACTGAAACACGAATTAATCCTTTGGAGATGTTTGCTTTTTCAAGCTCCTGGTCATTCAACGCCCTGTGAGATATTTTTGCAGGGTAAGAGGTCGAAGTTGAAACACCTGCAAGACTTGGCACCAACTTAATTGTGGTCAGCAACCGTAATAATGCATATGCACTTTTTTCCCCCCTGTCAGATCGATACTCAGCATACCTCCATATAATCCGTTATTGAAAATCCTGCCGGCTAATCCGTAACTTGACGATGATTGTAAACCAGGATAATATACCTTTTTTATTTTAGGGCTGGTTTGAAGGTAAGTTGCTAATTTTAAAGCATTGTCCGAATGCTGCTTAATCCTTAACTCCAGGGTTCTCAGACTTCGGATGATAAGCCAGGAATCAAAAGGGCTCAAGGTTGGTCCGTAAAGTATTCCCTTTGTATAAATATCTTTAATGGTTTCCAGATTGGAAACAACTATTCCTGCTGTTACATCACTGTGACCGCTTAGGTATTTTGTTGCACTGTAGACAACAATATCAGCTCCGAGTAATAATGGCTGACAAATAACAGGTGTGGCAAAGGTATTATCAACTATCAGTTTTGCATTATTGGCATGAGCTGCCTTGGCGATTGTTGCTATATCAATAACCTCCATTAGGGGGTTTGAAATGGTTTCAACATAAACCAGCTTTGTATTGGGTTTAAAATAAGGCGTAATATCTTCATTTATAACGTCAGCAAAAGTGACGTCAACATTAAATCTTGAAAGTTCCGATTTTAGAAACAAATAACTGATCCCGTAAAGCACATTTGCAGCAATTATATGATCACCTGCCTTTACCTGAGAAATTATACTCAGGACAATAGCAGCCATTCCGGATGAAAATACCTGAGCATCTTCACCTTCTTCTATGTTTACCATAATTTCCTTCAACGCATCATGAACCGGGTTCCCGTTCCTGGTGTATATAAAACCTTTAGACTCTCCTGAATATATCTCATCCAGGGATTCCATATCATCAAAAACATAAACTGAAGTCAACGAAATAGGTAAGGATTTTGGCTTTGATATCGATTCCGGGTTCGTTTCTCCCAAGTGAATCAGTTGCGATCCAAAACTTTTATTCATTATTTAATTATTTATTTATAATGCAGAAGTATTTCTATAGTGCAAGATAATTTATTTTTTAAATAAAATATTCTGTAGAATCAACTATTCCGGTTCGCATTGCATACATTATAAGTTCTGAGGTATTGTTTATTCCAACTTTTCGGAAAATATTCTTCCGGTGTGTAATTATTGTATGGTAACTGAGTTTTTTCTGAGATGCTATTTCTTTTGTTGTTAAACCCTGTGTAATTAATTTGACAATATCTATTTCAGAAGGGGTAATCTGTCCGCGTGAGGCATGTCCATTCCGGGAATTATTTTTTTTCTCAAGCAGTACATCCAGTATTTCACTGCTAAAATATTTCCTGTTATTTACCGTAGCATTGAAGGCATCTATAAGTTCCTGCTCATTGGCTGACTTTAGAATGTAATTCGTTATTCCGGAATTAAGGACTTTAATAACATTGTCAGGATTACGGTTATCTGTTATAACCAGTATGCCAATTCCGGGGGAAATGGTCCTTATTTCTGATAATTCATTTATATTGTTAAAGTCGAATAATTCATAATCAATTATTAATACATGCGAATTATTAAGATGTAATTTTTCATGAAGCTCTTCTCTGTTAGTCGCATGATCTACAATAATTTGCTTGTTAAAATAACCTGATAGTACGGAGGTTATGCCAATTCGTGTGAACGGTTGATTATCTGCCAATAAAATATTAATATTTTCCATTTTACCTGGAATTAATTTTATTTGTAAAAACTAAAAATAAAGGGATGAGCTTGGGTGAAATCAACAGGAAGTATAATAAGAAACAGAATGTTTTACTTATGTTAAAGTTGATTTCACCAACTACAACAACAGGAATATCTGTTTATTCTCAAAAAGTTAATATTTTGGAGTATTTGAATCAATCCTTTGGATATTATATATGGTATACAAAAATGATAATTATGTTATTAAAATAAAATACCTTGTTTATGGTATATTTTAATAGCTATATAACTGTATTTATTTTACCGGCGTTACAACCCCTTCATTAAGGCTTCCTGTCCTATAACCTTTTTTGTCTATAGTAATAGCTTCATATCCAAGTAATTTTATAGCTGAATAAACTCTGGAAGTGAGCTCATCATCCGAAAACCTGGTTATTTCATTTTGTTCAACTTCGATACTTGCAGTAGTACCGTAGGTACGTACACGTGGGTTTACAAATCCTTCTTTTTGCAGAATAATCTCTGCCTCCTGTATACGTTTAATCGTTTCATCGGTAATAAAATCACCATATGGGATACGGGAAAGGATACAAGCATTGGCGGGCTTATTCCATAGTTTCAGGTTAAATTTCCTTGCCAGTTCCCTTATTTCTTTTTTACTCAGGTTAACCTCCTGTAAAGGGAAAAGTACGTTAAGTTCATTCATGGCAGATATTCCTGGTCTGTAGTCAGAGGGGTCATCTGCATTTAATCCTGCAGCTACATTGCTTATATTGTACTCTCTGGACTTGTTTATAATAACAGAAAATTCAAACTTTTTACAGTAGTAACATCTGTCAACAGGGTTTGGCCTTAAATTATCGGGTACTATATGATCAATAACCTGATGCTTTACAGAAAGTTTTTTACTGAATTCAAGTGCGTCCTTTAAATCCCTCTCAGGAAAATAAAGCGTTTTTATCGTAACAGCTAAAACATTCTTCTTGCCTAATGCCTCCCTGGCAGCAAACAAAAGAAAAGCGCTGTCAATTCCTCCTGAAAAAGCTACTGTCAGGCTTTGTGTTGATTTTATATATTTGATCAGGGATATATATTTATCGTCAATGTTCATTAAAGTCCGGTATAAATTATCTTTCTGGCTAATTTAACGATTAAATTAATATTAAAATAATAAATTTCCGGATGTAGTGAAATTCAACCTATAAATAACCCTTCTATGCGGACTTTATAACTGCTGTCTTTCATTTTTGTAACTGCATTAACCAATCCGCTGTGCCTCCACTGTAACATACACCTGCGGGGCAAAAACCAGTAACGCCTGCCTAATTTTATTTCTTCTTTCGATTCTTTTATAACTCCTTCATATGCCTGGGAAACATAATAGCCTATATCTATAAACCCTTCCATACGGGGACGTAATGGTCCGGTTACGTTCCAGTGAATAACGCCGTTACGTGCATCCACCTCAGACACTACTCCGCAATGGGTGACGGGGCATCCGCATGACATACCCATAGGACGGCCAATCATGACATCTCCTTTTTTCACCCCTAATTCACTAACTAAAGACGGGTTATACGGCAATATCGTTTCTTTGGGTCCCGGTTCACCTTCAAAGACATCCAGGATAAAATCAAACTCACGGCTAAGGCTGTCGACCCAGCCTAGCTTATCTCCCAGGTTTTCACTCTCAAGGCATGTCCGGCATTTGTTAATTTTAACCGGCTCTTTTACTAATTGTTTGGCATGAATACATTTTTTCAGTTCAGTTTCAGCGTTATCAACAGCAATTGCAAATTCATTGCAGGTTTTGTAGCCACAAGCTCCGCAATTAAGACCTGGCAGCAATTCATTTGTTGGGGTTTTAGGCGATGTTAAAGTTTCCATTTATTAAATTTTTTAAGAAAATATTGAATTTAATTGCATAATAGTAGTACTAAGAGCATTGGTTAACAGATCTATGTCTTTTTCTGTGGTATACCTGCCAAAACTTACCCTGATGGCTCCTCTGGCTTCAAAAGGGTTTAAGCCTATTGCCTGTAAAACATGAGAAGCGCTGTTACCATGATTTGAGGAACACGCCGAACCTGCAGAAACGGCAATACCCATCTCATCAAGCAATAGTAACAACCGGATAGTTTCGCCTTCCATACCATGCAAACTAAAACTAAGATGACCAGGTAAACGTTTCTCTGTATGCCCGTTTATGTAAACACCTTCATAAGTATTTAGCAGGAAGTATGTTAGTTTTTGTCTTAGGTGAGTAAGCCTTTCATATTCATCATTCATTTCAGACAAACATAGTTCAGCAGCCTTGGCAAACCCCACTACACCGGGAATATTTTCTGTTGAGGAACGTTGGCCTCCTTCCTGCCCTCCTCCGTGTAAAAGAGGTGTGATATTGGTACCCTTACGGATGTATAGCGCACCAACACCTTTTGGTCCATAAATTTTATGAGAATTTATAGTAAGCAAATCAATATTCATTTTATTAACATCTATTGGAATCTTGCCAAAGCTCTGGCAGGCATCAGAATGAAAATAAACCTCATTTTGCCGGCATATTTTACCTATGTCTTCTATCGGTTCTATGGTACCTATTTCATTGTTAGCGAACATAATTGAAACCAGAATGGTTTTGTTGTTTATTATTCTTTTTAAATATTCGATATCAATCAATCCGGCGCTGTCAACCGGTAGGTAGGAAACATAGAATCCCTGTTCTTCAAGCCATTTACACGAGTTAAGCACGCAATCATGCTCAATGGAAGAAACAATTATATGGTTACCTTTCGTCTTATTGGCGAAAGCAATACCTTTTAATGCGAAGTTATTAGCTTCTGTTCCTCCGGATGTAAATATAATTTCATCAGGTTGGGCTCCTATGCAATTTGCAATCCGGGCCCTGGAATGGTTCAGTATTTCCCTTGCTTCAGTACCTGACCGGTGGAGACTTGACGCATTTCCAAAATAAGTTGAAAACCAGGGTAGCATGGTTTCCAATACTCTCGTATCAACACAGGTAGTTGCCGCGTAATCAAAATATACAGTTTTTCCCATGCTCAATGTTATTCACCAACATAATAAAGTTCCTGATCCATGGTCCTCAATACACCAAAATGGTTTTTTGCTCCTATTTCCTTTTTCCCGACACAAATTGTGCATGTCCCCACTGGAGGATTTCCACGCAGGTACATAGGAAAAACAACATCTTCTGTTTTTAGTATGTGTTTTACTATAGGGTCAATACCTATTCCATATAATGCATTGCTTTCCACAACAGTAATGTTTTTAGCCGATTCCAGAACCCGGTAACGGAACACTTCGCGCTCAGCCTGTGAGATGAGGTCAATTTTAGTAATTACGGAAATATCAGCCAGGGTTAGCATAGGCCCTATCTTGCGGGGCAGATTCATGCCGCTGGTGGCTTCAAGTACTACTATTCCCAGAGAGTTCTCAACATAAGGCGAACAACGTAAACACAATCCCGCAGTTTCGACAAATAAATAATCAGAACCTGTTTTTTCAGCCCATTCGACAGCTTCATCCAATACAACCACATTGCAGTGATCGGGACACAGCTCCCCCGAATAAATTTTTCTTGTGGGGATACCAAATTCCTTTTTCAAAGTATGGTCCTCATCAGCATACAATACATCTATTTTAATGTAAGCCGGTTTAAGGTTTTTAGCAATTATTCTTTTTATTACCTGACGGATAACAGTTGTTTTTCCACAAGTTGGCGGGCCGGCAAAAATTACTAATTTCATCTGTTTATAATTGATTAATTTTGTATATATTATTACCAATATTTTAAATTGTCATTCAGAAATCTGTAAAAGCTGCTCACGGGTAATATCCTCACCTGTTCGTATCAAACCGCGAAAATGAAGTATTATATTATCAATTTTCATTAACTCTCCGGCAACATTTTTTTCTTCAGGGTTGGAGGTGACCAGTTTTTGCATAGCTCCGTTTTTCATTATTATACGCATGTCTGAAAGCAATGCTATAGTAGGGTCATGAGTAACGAAAACGAAGATCTTTTCATAGTACTTCAATAATTCCAGAGCTTTTGTTTTATTAATACCTGCATTTTCAATTTCGTCAAGAAGTATAATAGGAGAATTACCAATAATAACGGCATCAGCTATCAGTAATGAACGGGTTTGCCCCCCTGAGAGTTCTGTCATGGCAGTTTCTTTGTTAATTGCTTCACCTGTGAGTTGGTTGGCAAACTGAACAGTTTCTTCCACAACCTTGTCTATATCCGCAGCTCCGCGAACTGTGGCATGTATTGTCAGGAATTCCCCAACAGGAAGGTCGCTTAAAAAATTAGTATGCTGTGAAATCATTGCTATAGGATGCTTTGACGGATCGAAAGTAAAGTCATCTGGTATGGGTTCATCATTAATCAGCACCTGACGGTTTGAAGGAGTGTTATGATTTGCGAACAGCTCAATGTCATTAATCAGTGTAGTTTTCCCGCATCCGGTTGGACCTACTATACTAATTATATTACCCATTGTTAAATCAACTTTTTTTACCATTTCTTCACAGCTATCCTTACCATTTCCTCCAAGAATAGTTATTTTCTTAATTTCCATGGATTTAGTATTAAAACATTTAGATTACCTTTGTAGTAAATATTAATACAAACATATTACTTATTAACCCTGATTTAAAGAGTATTAAAACGTAATTTATATCGGATTTTATACTTATAATTTATGGTGCATAACTACTTAGTGCAATTTATAAATGTGTATTTATAAATGACTTATCAAAACCTGATGTAAATAAAATTATCCCTACTTTTAGGTATATAAAATACCAAGAACATGGTATTTCAATGCAGTTAATGCAATAGTAGTTTTGAGATTGACAAATTATATTCTAATCTTAAGCTTATATATCAAAAAACCATACTGGTATAAAATGTAGATTAATGCAAAATCTCTTAAAAAGGATGTTGCAAATTCAATAAAAAATGAAACAAACAGGATTGACAAATATAATTCCATTTGACAACGATCAAAAAAAACTGGTTGAAACAATTCTTACAGCTTTTAATGACAAGCAGCTTACCTGGCTGGCAGGTTATCTGACGGGAATTACTTTACCTCTATCGTTAAATACCAGGATACTTGACTCATCCGGTAACGCTGTGCCTGCTGCAGAACCAGCAAATAAAGAAGTTACTGGTGCTGGCAAATCCTCATCTGAACATGCGAATATAGATATTAAGGGCATTACGGTATTATTTGGTACCCGGACAGGAAACGGACAGTATGTTGCCAACCAGATTAAAGAAATTACTCAAAACAAAGGAATTCATGTAGATGTGAAGGACATGAATGATTATCCTTTAAATAACCTTAAAGAAGAAAAGATACTTTTAGTTATTGTCAGTACTCACGGGGAAGGTATACCACCCGTGGCAGCGGAGGAATTTTATGAATTTATACATAGTAAAAGGGCACCGAAATTAAATGGGTTAAAATTTTCAGTTTTAGCTCTGGGTGACCGTTCCTATATAAATTTTTGTAAAACAGGTGCAGATATAGATAAGCGCCTTGAAGAACTTGGTGGTGAGCGAGTTTGTAACAGGGTTGACTGTGATGTGGATTTTAATTCCGATGCATTATCATGGTTCAAGGAGGTTTTAATGAACCTGCAAAATGATAAGCAGGAAGTTAAAGTAAACAATTCCAACTCAAATAATCTTTCAAATGTCAGCAGCTATAACAAACTTAACCCTTATCAGGCTCTGCTGATTAATAAAATTAAACTTAACGGACGAGGTTCTGCAAAAGAAACCTATCACTTTGAGCTGTCACTCGAAAATTCCGGGTTAACCTTCGAACCAGGAGATTCCCTGGGAGTTTACCCCATTAACTCCCCCAGGATAGTTAAAGAAGTAACAGATCTTTTAAAACTCAATCCTGAGGAAACTGTTGAAGTGTCAAATACTACGACTACACTTGAAGATGCGTTATCACGTTATTTTGAATTATCTTCCATAAACCCTGATGTAATAAAAAAATATAACAACATAGTAAAAAGTAAGGAACTGGAAGAGATATTGGCAGATAATTCAAAGTTAAAGGATTATATATATGGCAGGGATGTTGTCGATTTAATTTATAAATATCCCGCTAAACTATCGCCGGTGATATTACTGGGTATTTTACGGAAGCTGCAGCCACGGTTATATTCTATATCGTCAAGTTTAAAGACACACCCTGAAGAAGTTCATTTGACTATAGCTGCGGTAAGATATACCAACGGAAGATACAAGGAAGGGGTATGTTCAACTTTTTTATCTGACAGGATAACTGATAATGATAAAATACTAATATTCACTGAGAAGAATCCTGAATTTAAATTGCCGTCAAATACAGATGCTCCGGTAATTATGGTAGGTCCCGGAACCGGAATAGCTCCTTTCCGTGCTTTTCTTGAAGAACGGGCTGCTATAGGTGCCAAAGGCAGGAACTGGCTGTTTTTTGGAAACTGGAATTTTACGAATGACTTTTTGTACCAGACCGAATTCCAGAGTTTTTATAAGAAAGGACTGCTTACAAATTTAAGCGTTGCCTTTTCCCGTGATACTCCGAATAAAATATATGTACAGCATAAAATGCAGCAACATTCAAAGGAGCTTTATTCCTGGCTTGAAAACGGAGCATATTTTTATGTATGTGGAGATATGAAAAATATGTGGAACGATGTAAATCAGACTCTTATAAAAATTATTTCACAGGAGGGTGGAATGAGCACCGGTAAGGCCGAGGAATATCTCCACCAGATGAAAAAAGCAAAAAGATATCAGGTGGATGTTTATTAAAGTGGATGAGGAATATTTGCAAATGAGCGTCACCAATGCAATAAACTATAAACGCGAATTCGACCTGACCAAATAAATAAATAATTACAGGTCAAATGAGCGTCACAAATAAGATATGACATAAACGCGAATTCGACCTGACCATTAAAATAGATAATAACAGGTCAAATGAGCATCACCAATACTATAAACTATAAATGCGAATTCGACCTGACCAAATAAATTAATAATGACAGGTCAAATCCCTGATTATAACTTACGAAAATAATAATATGAGTGAACCCAATAATAACCTGTCCGAGGTAGAAATAATAAAAGAAAAAAGCAACTATCTCAGAGGAACAATAGCCGAAGGGCTGGATGATGAAACAACAGGAGCCATTTCACCATCCGATACCAACCTTATAAAGTTTCATGGTTCATATCAGCAGTCGGACCGTGATCTGGAAAGCGAACGCAAAAAACAAAAACTTGAGCCTCTTTATTCATTCATGATAAGAGTCAGGTTGCCGGGAGGGATAGCTTCTTCAAAACAATGGTTAGTAATTGATGAACTATCAGATAAATATGGTAATGGAACCTTTAAACTAACTACAAGGCAGGCATTTCAGCTTCATGGTATATATAAACCCAGGCTCAAGAAATCAATAAATGAAATAAACCTCGCACTTATGGATACCATTGCTGCCTGTGGAGACGTTAACAGGAATGTAATGTGTAACCCTAATCCCAACCAATCCGTCTTGCATGTGGAAGCCTATGAATTTGCAAGGCTCATAAGTAATCATCTTACTCCAAAAACAAGCGCCTATTATGAAATCTGGATGGATAAAAAACTAGTATCAGGCGGGGAGAAGGACGAGGAACCTATATACGGTAAAACATATTTGCCCCGTAAGTTCAAGATTGCTATTTCCATACCTCCGAATAATGACTGTGATATATTTGCTAATGATATAGGGTTGATTGCAATAGGTGAAAATAATACACTTTCAGGTTTTAATGTTGCTGCAGGAGGAGGAATGGGTATGACATTCGGCAATCCTGGCACCTATCCGCGATTAGCTGACTTAATAGGTTATATTGGTAAAGATAAGGTATTGGAGGTGGTAGAAAAAATTGTTATTATTCAGCGTGATTTTGGAAACCGCTCTGACAGAAAGAATGCCCGTCTTAAATATACCATTGATAATATGGGCACTGAAGCCTTTAAAACTGAGCTGCATAAAAGACTGGGGTATTCCCTCGAAGAAGCCAGACCATTTCAATTTACCTCCAACGGAGATGAGTATGGTTGGGTGAAGGGAACAGGAAAAAACTGGCATCTGACTTTATTCATTGAAGGGGGAAGGGTTAAAGACACACCGGAAATAAAGCTTAAATCGGCCCTTAAAGAAATAGCTGAAAAACATACCGGAGATTTTCGACTCACTGGAAATCAGAACCTGATTATTGCCAATATACCAACTTCAGATAAAAAAAAAATAACCGATCTCTTACTTCATTACAAAGTATGGCCTGACAAGACCCTGACAGGCTTACGAATTAATTCTCTGGCCTGTGTTGCTCTCAATACGTGCGGACTGGCATTTGCAGAAGCAGAAAGATACCTGCCTTATCTTATCGACAAGCTTGATAAAATAATAATCTCAAATAATCTTGAGAAGGTCCCAATAGTTATAAGAATGACTGGTTGTCCCAACGGATGTGCCCGTCCGTATCTAGGTGAAATCGGATTTGTAGGAAAATCGCCCGGTAAGTACAATCTGTACCTGGGTGCAGGATTTGCAGGTGAAAGACTTAATAAACTTTATAAGGAAAATATTTCTGAAGCGGAGATTCTGGATGTTCTTACGCCCATATTCGTAGATTTTGCAAAAAACCGGGAAGTTAATGAACACCTAGGAAACTTCGTAATCCGCAAAGGCTACGTCAGAGCTACTACAGAAGGACGTAAGTTTCATGAATAGCAGTTGTTGGCAGATGATGGATGTTGACTGATGGATGTTGACTGAAGACTGATGACAAATGACGTAATGAAGATTTAATTAAAGATATTTTAATTTAAAGAATAAAGATTTAGTAATATCAAACTAAATGAAGAATGAGGTATGGCAAAATAAAGTCCTTAGAGTTGCTACCCGTGCAAGCAATCTTGCATTAAAGCAGGTTGAAGAAGTATTTGATTTATATCAAGGATTTAATTATCAGGTTATTAAAATTAATTCTTATGGAGATAAAAATAAGAACATTCCTCTCATAGATAATAAAATTAAGGATTTCTTCACACGTGAACTAGATGAAGCATTATTAAATAACCAGGCCGACATAGCCATACATTCTGCCAAAGATCTGCCCTGGCCATTAAATGAGCAGCTTGAAATCATATCTCTCCTCGAAGCTTTTGACAAAACAGATTCTCTTGTAACAAGAAATAATAAAAAACTTTCAGAACTGCCACCATATCCGAGAGTTGGAACAAGTTCCCTTTTACGTAAAGAAGAACTGCTAAAGATAAGGGATGATATTCAAATAGTTAGTATCCGTGGTACTATAGAAGAACGCATAATGCAGGTTCACGAAGGCACCATAGATGCAGTAATAATTGCCTCCTGCGCACTTAAAAGGCTAAATCTGGCTCACCTTGTGGCTGAAATTTTATCTTATGAGACACACCCTTTGCAAGGAAACCTGGCCATAGTGTCAAAAAAAATAATGGTCTGAAGACATTATTCGGGGATAAAGATATTCGTAAAAAATATGGCAGAGTATCGCTGGTGGGTTTTGGTCCTGGTGATCCCGGTCTATTAACTGTTAATGGATTGGAAAAGTTGCAGCTGGCAGATATCATTTATTATGATGATTTAACCAATAAGGAATATCTTGCCAACTTTAAAGCAGAGAAAATATATACAGGCAAGAGGAAAAATAACCACAGCCACAGTCAGATTGAAATAAACAAACTCATTTATGTTTCAGCTATAGCTGGTAAAAATACAGTGCGTCTTAAAGGAGGCGATCCCATGCTATTTGCCCACGGTGGAGAAGAGACTGAATATCTCCTTCAAAACCTTGTAGATGTAGATGTGGTGCCAGGTATAACTGCAGCCCTTGCAACATCCTCGCTAACTAAAATTCCTCTTACCCACAGGGATGTTTCTTCCTCAGTTACCTTCCTGTCGGGACACTCTGTGAAAGATTTAAATATTCCCTGTAGCGGGACTATAGTTGTTTATATGGGAGGGTCGAACCTCCGTTTGATATCCGAAGCTTTTATAAATAAAGGATGGAATCCGGACACTCCTGTATTGTCGGTATATAATGTTTCACTTGAAAATCAGGAAGAAAGTATTACTACATTAAGGGATGCGTCTGCTAATGAACCGTTTGTAAAAACACCTGTAATTATTCTTATTGGTGAGGTAATTAAATTAAAATACAAGCTGGCAGAGGAAATAAAAAAACCACTTTTCCTCGTTACCGGAACAAGTACAGGTTCATTTTCAAAATATGGTAAGGTTCATCACCTGCCTTTTATATGTATTAAACAACTGGAAAATTATGAACACGTACAACCGGTTATAGATAACCTGCAAAAATTTAACTGGATTGTATTTACAAGCAGATATGCAGTGAGATATTTTTTTAAGGCCCTCCTGACATTCAAAAAAGATTTGAGAACCCTTGCTGTCATAAACATAGCTTCCATAGGTAAAACCACTACAAGTGAATTATCTGAATATGGAATTTACCCTGAACTGCAATCTGAAGATGAATCATCAGAAGGTTTGATAGAACTCTTTTCAGGAGAAAACATTATAAACAACGAGATACTTATCCCACGTTCAAATATTGCCCTTCCTCTTTTACCTGACGGATTGAAGCAATTGGGGAACAAAGTTACCACTCTTACAATTTATGAAAATACAGTACCCGATAATTTACCTGAAATAAATCCTGGACAGTACGATTATATTGTTTTTAATTCGCCATCCTGTGTAGAAAATTTTTTTATTCCCAATGATAACAGTATGTTTACAAATCAAAAATTTATAGTTAGGGGTCCTCAAACCATGAAGATTTTAAAAAATTACAATTTTAATGATAGAAATATTCTTACCAAAGAATATTTTGAATTAACCCAGCCAGTATAAATTTTGTATTTCAATCCTAAATAATGCAACGATTCCATCAGTTCAGAAAAGATATAGAAACCCGTGATAAATACTCGGAAGTAAATAAGCTGAATGCCAATGATTTTATTTATCCGTATTTTGTTATAGACGGTCACGGATTGCGCCAGCCTATTTCTACACTGGATGGTATATACCGGTTCACAACAGATGAATTGGTATCCGATTTAAAAGATATAATATCTAATGGCATTAATAAAATTTTACTTTTTGGAGTAATAGATGAAAATTTAAAGGATTTAAGAGGAACTGCAGCATACGCTCCCAATAACCTGATAGAAAGGGCTGTAAGGACTATTAAACAACAATACCCTACATTACAGGTTTTTACTGACGTATGCCTGTGTGGTTATACCTCTCATGGCCACTGTGGCTTGATTGACAATAATGAAATAAACAATGACGCCTCCCTGCCTTTACTGGCTGAAATGGCAGTTACACATGCCCGTGCCGGGGCAGATTTTGTAGCACCTTCAGCAATGATGGACGGACAGGTAGAAGCTATTCGTGAACGATTAACTGCTGGAGGATATGTCAATACCAAAATTTTGTCCTATTCAGCTAAATTTGCTTCGGCTTTTTATGGTCCTTTCAGGGATGCTGCCCACTCGGCCCCTTCTTTTGGCGACAGGAAAAGTTACCAGATGGATTTCCGTACAATAAATCAACCTGTTGAGTCAATAGCTGCAGCTATCGACGAAGGTGCACACTGGGTAATGGTTAAGCCGGCCCATACCTATCTGGACATTATTCAAAGGGTAAAAACAACCTTTCCAGGAAGAACCCTTGTAGCATATCAGGTTTCAGGAGAATTTATGATGATTAAAGCAGCTGCAGAGGCAGGTTATATGGATTTAAACAATGCGATGGTTGAAACACTTACAGCCATTAAAAGGGCCGGAGCTGATTATATTATTTCATATTTTGCAAAAGAGTTTGCAAGGCTAAATATCGGTTCACCATTACACTGAATTACATCTCAGGTGTTTGGATCGCCTTTCCCGGTTGTAATCAATCTCAGCAAACTATTGTTAATATAAAAACCCCAGGCGTCGTAACAGTCATTGTAACACTCACTTTCACGCAACAAACCCATATGGGTAAACCGCATTTCAGTTTTATTATCCTTCACGGAAATATCAAAAGTAATTTCAGTATTATTCCATTCTGTTTTGTTTTGAATAAAACTCAGGGAACTATCCAATACAAGCCAAACTACTTTTTTGCCTGGAATTAATTCTGTTATTTTGTGTTTGGAATAATGAATATCTTCATACCTGTACGTAAACTCATCTCCGGGTTTGTTGGTTTCGCCATCAAGATCCCCTGACCACCATCCACGGACATTATTTATCGCATTGAAAACTTCCAGTGGTGACCGGTCAACTACCAGAATATATGATAAATCTGATGATTTCATAGATTTTTTTAGTTCATATTGTGTTAAACAAAATAATTAATAAAAGGTTTTTATAATTTTAATGCAGACATATGCAATACTTTCGTAATTAATATTCTTACCTAAAAATATGTTAAATGATTGACAAGTCTGTTTTGGAATTTGCAAAGGCAAAAATGTATATACCAGGAGGAGTGAACAGCCCTGTACGTTCCTTTAAGAATGTCAACAGCGATCCTATATTTATTCAAAAGGCGTCAGGTTCGACTATAACCGATGTGGATGATAACCAATATACTGATTATTGCCTTTCGTGGGGTGTCCATATTGCGGGACATGCTAATAAGAATATTATGAATGCAGTCGAGAAAGTACTGTGGAACGGCACAAGCTATGGACTGCCGACTCCCGGAGAAACTGTTCTGGCCGAGCTGATTACATCTTCCGTACCGTCAATGGATATGGTCAGGCTGGTAAATTCAGGTACCGAAGCAGTTATGAGTGCGATACGCCTCGCCCGTGCCTTTACCGGTAAAAACAAAATAATAAAGTTCGACGGTTGTTACCATGGTCATGTCGATTATTTACTCGTATCGGCGGGATCGGGTCTAGCCTCCCATGGCATTGCTTCATCACCCGGTGTTCCAGATGAATTTGTACAACATACACTCCGTATTCCTTTCAACAATAAGGATCAGGTAGCAGAAATTTTTAATAAATACGGCAGTGAAATAGCCGGGATTATTGTTGAGCCGGTACCTGCTAACATGGGCCTTGTGTTACCAGGAGAAGGATTTCTGCAAATGTTGAGGGACATCACCCAAAAAAACCAATCCCTGCTCATATTTGATGAGGTTATTACCGGCTTCCGCCCTCAGATAGGAGGAGCCCAGGAATATTTCGGCGTTAATCCTGACATTACAACTTTGGGAAAAATTATAGGTGGTGGCTTTCCTATAGGTGCGTATGGGGGTAAAAGGGAAATTATGTCTATGATAGCCCCTGAAGGACAAGTTTACCAGGCCGGCACACTTTCAGGTAATCCTATAGCCGTAGCTGCCGGCATAGCTGCCATATCCCTATTAAAATCACACCGGTTTTATGATAATCTTAACCGAACCTCAGATACGTTTTTATTATCGCTAAAGGAAATAACCCAGAACAAAGGAATAGTTGTAAATACGTTTAAGTCGATGTTTACATTATTTTTCCAGGATGGGGAAGTTAATAATTTTGAAAATGTAAAATCCAGTAATTTAGTGCGTTTTGAGAAATTCTTTAAAAATGCTCTCTCCAGGGGACTTTTCTTTGCTCCTTCCCAATTCGAAACTAATTTTATTTCTTTAGCACATACACCCTCTGATCTGAATAAAACACTGGATATAATTAATGAAATTCTCAAAGTTGTTTAATTTCACTAAGAAAAAGTCAGCAGCTTCGTATAAATTTTAGAAATTTATTAGTTGGTTGATGGTTGCAAGTTGTTGGAAACAAATAAATCTGCTACATTTAAATCCTTTTTCAATAATCAATATTTAAAGTTCCATGATACCTTATGAATCAATTATGAAAATCATGGAAGTTCGATAATACCTATTAAATAAATTATTAATTATCAATTAACATGAAGCTTTGGGAAAAAGGCATTACGGTAAACCAGTGGATAGATACCTTTACCGTAGGTACCGACAGGGATATGGATATTTATCTGGCAGAATTTGATGTATTGGGGACCATAGCCCACATAACTATGCTTGAAACTATAGGACTTATATCTACTCAGGAATTGCCTGATCTTAAAAAGGAATTAATCAATATTTACAACCAAATAAAAAAAGGAAAGTTTTTTATTGAACCAGAGGTTGAAGATGTGCATTCCCAGGTGGAGCTTTTGCTCACCAAAACACTGGGGGAAGCCGGGAAAAAGGTACACAGCGGCAGGTCACGTAACGATCAGGTCCTTGTTGACAGTAAGCTTTTTATCAGAAGTGAGATACAAAAAACCGTGGAATCGGTTACTGAACTTTTTAATTCTCTTATAGCACAGAGTGAAAAATACAAGGAAGTGCTCTTACCTGGGTACACGCATCTGCAGGTTGCCATGCCCTCTTCTTTTGGATTGTGGTTTGGTGCTTATGCCGAAAGCTTTGCGGACGATCTGTTGCTTTTGCACACAGCTTATAAAATTGCAAATCAAAACCCCTTAGGTGCTGCTGCCGGCTCAGGCTCATCGTTCCCCCTGAACAGAAGGTTAACGACAGAACTGCTGGGATTTGATGATCTCAGCTATAATTCAGTATATGCCCACATGGGCAGGGGTAAAACAGAAAAAATAACAGCTTTTGCCTTGTCCTCTGTCGCCGCTACCCTGGCAAGGTTTGCAACAGATGTTTGTTTGTATATGAGCCAGAACTTTTCTTTTGTGAGTCTGCCGGACGAATACACAACAGGTTCGTCTATAATGCCGCACAAAAAAAATCCTGATGTGTTTGAATTAATAAGAGCTAAATGCAATAAAATACAGGCTCTTCCTACTACAATCACTATAATGCTAATGAATTTACCATCAGGGTACTTCCGTGATCTCCAACTTCTGAAAGAAGCACTTTTCCCTGCTTTTAATGAGATTATCAACTGTATTGATATTGCAGCCTTTATGATGGATAAACTGATTATTAACACAAAAATATTAGAAGACCAGCGATACAATTATATTTTCAGCGTAGAAGAAGTAAATAAACTTGTATTACAGGGAGTCCCATTCCGCGAAGCTTATAAAATAGTTGGAGAAAATATTGCAAAAGGGAACTTCAATCCTTCAAAAACTCTTAAGCACACTCATGAGGGAAGCATTGGCAATCTGTGCAATAACGAAATCAAAGAAAAATATTTCAAAACCTTAAAGCAGTTTAACTTTGAAAAGGTTCAGAAAGCAATGAAATCGCTAGTGAACAATGCATGGATTATATAGCTTTTTAATTCTATAAAATACTATTGAACAATAATAGAAGTTTATGATTTGATAAGGTTGATAAAGTTTATAGAATTAATTATAAACGAATAAACTCTATTAACGAATAAACGAATAAACGAATAAACTTTATTAACGAATAAACTCTATTAACGAATAAACGAATAAACGTATAAACACTACGAAAAATGATAATTGAAAAAAACGTCAGAAAGGTCATAAACGCGTGGTGTTCATACGACATAGCCAACTCGGCATATAACCTTATTATCACAACGGCAATTTTTCCTATTTACTACGAATCAGCAACCAGGGATGCTTTTGGCGGAAATATGGTAAAGTTTTTAGGTATAACAATTAATAACAATGTAATATACACATATGTTATTGCCGCCGCTTATTTTGTTATTATATTTTTAACTCCTTTATTATCGGGTATTGCCGACCTGGGCGGATACAGGAAACGTTTCATGCAGTTCTTCACTTTTATAGGATCGGCATCCTGTTTTGGGTTGTATTGGTTTACAGGCCCTAATATTAATTATGGTTTGTCATTGGCAGGTTTGGCTGTGGTTGGATATGCCGGCTCGCTTGTATATTATAATTCTTTTTTACCAATAATAGCCACTCCCGATAAACAGGATATGGTAAGTGCGAGGGGTTTTTCATGGGGATATGCCGGAAGTATGATACTGCTTATTTTTAACCTTATAACAATTGAAAAATTCCAGTCTTTTGGCTTCCACTCAAAAACGGACGCTGTAAGGTTTTCATTTCTTGAAGTCGGGGTATGGTGGATGGCGATAGCTCAAATACCTATTTATTTTTTAAAAGAATATCCAGGTAAGTTTACCTTAAAAACAAGTGTGTTCTCCAAAGGATTCAGGGAAATTATTTCTGTGTACAGGTCGGTGAGTAAACAAAATACCATGCGTATTTTTCTGCTGGCATTTTTATTCTTTAGTATGGGTGTACAGACCATAATTTTGGTTGCTACCCTCTTTGGAAGTTCCGAGCTGGGTATAACAGGTTCAAAGCTTATAGTAACCATATTAATTATTCAGGTGCTGGGTATAGCAGGTTCTATGCTTTTTGGAAAGATCTCCTCCCTATGGGGAAATAAATTATCTCTAATTATTATGCTAATTATCTGGATTCTGGTGTGCATATCGGCTTATGTGATCACCAATGAAGTTCAGTTTTATGTACTTGCTGCGCTGGTCGGTATGGTCATGGGCGGCATTCAATCCCAGGCCCGTTCAACCTATTCAAAACTTATTCCTGGTGATACAACAGATACTGCATCCTATTTCAGTTTTTTCGACATAACAGAAAAGTTTGCCATAGTACTTGGCATGTTTAGCTTCGGTTTCATCAACCAGGTTACAGGCAGTATGCGTAACAGCGCTCTGATGTTATCCCTGTTTTTTATAATTAGTCTGGTAATGATTAGCTTTCTGAAGTTTCAAATAAAGGATAAGCAATAATTCTGAAAATATTTGTTTCCCCCTTTTCCATTTCAGAATATTTTAATTTCAAGTCATTTTTAATTGTTACTGCATTCTTGTTGTATTCATCGGTTCTTTTATGAGATTTATGCCCTGATGATACAATGCCTAAAGATAAAAGACTCATTTCTATAATTTTATTAAATAACCTATTTAGATATATTCTTATAGTACATTTATAATCAATAATCAATTTTCAATAATCAATTTTCAATAATCAATTTTCAATAATCAATTTTCTATCTTAACTCATTCTTTTTCAGTGGCAAGTATCATTTTAACATCGGCCCTTTTCCCAATTTCTAAGACATCCACCAGATCCTGGATAGTTAATTTCTGGTCAGCTCGTACTATTATTGTCAAATCGTTAATTAACTTTTTTTTATTTGTAATCGCCAGCTCCAGATCTTGAGCAGGCACCTGCACCTGGTCGATATAATATTTCTTATCCAGGGTAACTGACAGGGTAACCTGCTTTTTTGAAATTGTCTGGCTTGAACTTGCCTTGGGAAGCATGAGTTTAATGACATTCGGGTTGGCAAAAGTGGCTACAATGAGAAAAAACAACAATAAAAAAAACATTATGTCATTTAAAGACGCCGTTGCTACTTCTGCCTTAAAATCGTGTCTCCGTTTTATTTTCATAACTCTAAAATTTTAATAGGAGTTTAGGAAATGATGAATGTAAAATACCTGGATTACAATATTGAATTATTTAATCCAATACTTGCTTATTTATATTCCTTCTGTTATCTTCTGTCAACAGTAATCCGTAATCATTTTCACATCTGTACATTTGAAATTTGACCTGTTATTATTGACAAGCTTATAATTGTTATTATCATCATCTTTTTAAATACACCCATCCTTTATATTCTCCGGCATTGGGAACAGTAAGGACATAATAGTAGGTCCCTTCAGGTAGTTCATTACCATGCGAATCCAGGCCATACCAGTTATTCAGATAGTTATCATTCGAATAAACTTCCGATCCTCTGTCATTAAATATCTTAATCGTACTGGGAGTAACCAGGCCGGTTATTATTAAAAACCTGTTAGGGCCTCCAGCATCGGGAGTAATAATATTCGGGACAATAACTTCAGGGGAATTCATAATAATTTTAAATTCTTCAGAATACGCGCATCTCCATTTATCTTCAAGTTTTACAGTATATGTTACCGATCGCTCGGCATTAACAGAAGGGCTCTCACAGTTACAATATATGCCTGTAGTATTATTACATTCACAAGTTAACCAGGTATAAGGGCTCCACTGGTATCCGTTATAACTTTGTGAAGCATTAAGCTGAACTATACTTATCCCTGTAAGGGTAGTGTCTAACATTAAGAGAGGGCTGTTGATAACATTATACTCGGTATCACAATTGACAATTGAAAATACAAAATTCTCTTTTGTTATACAGTGATATTTATCTTCAATGCTTACAGTGTAAGTAACCGGATTATTTATAGTGACCCCGGGATTATAACAATTGCTGCAGCTTAACCCGGAAGCTGGTTGCCACGAATAATTCAGTGCCCCTGCAGGAACTGAATCCAGTACAACATACAATCCGGGATACGCTAATGAATCAAAACCGTGGTAAAGCGAATATAAGCCTTGTTTACAGATATTAACTATTTTAAAGCTATCAGTCCACTGACACTTATTCTGATAATTCATTGTGACAGTAATTATGGTATCAAAAGATATATTTTTCGCGGTAGTAATGGAATCATTGAATCTGCTTACTAAAGACACCGGAGACCATTGCCAGGTTAATGAAGCCGGCCAGTTTGAAAATTGTGTCGGACGAATGGCTTTTAATGTTTTGTTAGTGCCGGGTATAATCGAATCTATTACTGTAGTATCTCTAAATTTATTGCAATCAATAGGAACTGCTAAAATAAACGTTTCTTCAGCCGGGCATCCTATAGAATCTTTAAATGTAACCGTGATACAGTTTGATTGCCTGCAATATAATTCATTGTGTCTGTGTTGGGCTGCAATCCCGGGGTTCCCAAAGATAGTCGGATCCATTTGGTAACCATGTTTTTAAAGTTATTGGGGTCCCTGGTTGGAGGCTATCAATAACAGTTGTATCATTGTTTTTACAGTTTAATTGAACCTGAATTATAATTACTTCCCTGACAGGGCAACCAACCGAATTATTATATGTAACACTTACTGTATCAGAACGTTTAAGTGTTATGTAATTTATTCTTCCGGTGTCGGGATTAAATTCCGAAGCAGGTTGCCAAACATAGTTAAAACCATTTAATGATGAGGCAGTTAATGTATCTTTCTTTAAATAATCTGCATTGACCGTTACAGTATCTGGCTTAGTAACTAATGTACTATCGCAGTAAATCAATTCAGAAACTCCTTTGTTTGCGGTGCCGGTCCATACTTTACTTGAACCCTCTGCTTTTACTGATTTTATAGTATCACTTGCTATGTTGCTATTGCCGGTGTTATAATTATTAAGCAAAGCAAGTGAATTACAGTCAAATTCAAACAAACCGTTACCGTTAGTTCCAATCCATAATTTGTTATTGATATCTATATCGATTGAAAGAATAGAAGTTGATATGCCATGTATAGAAGCGGTAGTTTTTCCATCAAATTTAATTATAAGTACATCAGAGCCATTTACAGCATAAGTTCCAAACCATTTATTCCCGGCAGTATCAATTGCAATGCTATGAACATATCGATATTGCCATACCGGAAATTTGTATTTATTAAGCCAACCATTGTTATAGTCTGATATACCTGATCCAAAACTGACAAACCAAATATTATTATTTTTGTCTGTTGCTATTCCTGTGATAGTATCACCGGCTAGAAGGCTATTTTTTATGTTCCAGTAATGCCAGTTTTTACCATCAAATTCAAGCAAACTGTCCCCGGTAGTACCAAACCACATGTTGTTCTGATTATCCTGAACTATTGCATTGACTGAATAACCTGCAGGTTCATTGATAAAATATTTGTAAGTTACCCAATTTCTAATCCCGTTAAATTCTGATATACCATCCCTGTCAGTTCCAAACCATAAACTGTCGCGATTATCAACAGAAATGCTAAAAATAAAATTACTGATTAATCCACTGCCTGGCATGGAATCTGTATTTTGTAAATTATAGTTTGTCCATAAAGTTTGCCCGTTTAATTTTGAAACTCCGTTACCATTTGTGCCGAACCATTTATTCCCGTTGTTATCAATGGCAATGGCATTAATTGTCTGGCCTGCGATTTTGCTGTTGGCAGTGTTATAGTTTACAAAATAGGGACCAACCTGGGAATAAATATTATTAGTAATTATTACAGAAAATATAATTATTAATAGCTGTTTCATTTATTTAAAAATTGGTATGGGTCGTTTTTAAGTTTTATTTTACCAGGAGTATTTATATTTTTGTTTAAGCTCTGTAATATTAGCTATAATCGATATGTTCTGGCTTCCGTCGGTCAGGGAGGAGAGTCCGTTGGTACTTATATTATAATTGTACCAAAGTTGTAATCCGCGCATCAAACCAATTCCTATTCCTATTATAAGTTCCCCTGTGCCATGATATGCAACCAGCAGGGAGCTATAATCCTTATAAGTAAGCCTGGCATTAATATCTGCGGATAAACTTCCATCTCCGTAATCCCAAATGAAGAATGAAGGTTCGAACATAAATCTGTCATTAATAATATACTTATTTCCAACAAAAAAAACCTTGTCTGGCTGGGTTTGCTGATGATCCATTATTTTTCTGAAGTTAACGATGCCATTTACAGAAAAGCCCATATAAAACAGTCTGTTATATAACATAGCGCCAATATTAAAATCAGGTATTGTTGCCGAAGTGTTTGTATATAACTCGGGATCATACGTATCATAAGGTTTAAAAAGCTGTGTATTTAAACTATACTGGGTAATCAATCCCGCCAGTCCTAATGACAAGCGAAAATCGTTCAGGTAAATGTGATATGCGTATGCTGCCATCAAACCGGTATGCTCCAGGGGACCTTCGGTTTCATTGTAAACTGTAAAACCTAAACTCACATGATTGCTGAGGTTCAAAATAGGTTTGGTTTTAAACATTTTTGGATCATAAAACTCTTCTTCTCCCAAGCGTATGCTATTACTAAAGATCTGGCTTTCAGGAGAACCTGGTATGTCTGTCCAGTATTTGGAATAGGAAAGCTGAGAAACAAAACCTCCGTTATAACCTGCAGCTGCAGGGTTAATATTATATAAGCTATTTGACAAATAATCTTTTAACTGGACAATTTCCTGGCAATACACATTCTGAAATAATAGTATCAAAATAGAAATAAAAAATATTGGCTTTAACTTCATTCCATGGTATAGGTTATAGTTTATTAGTTGATTTGTTTAAAAATTGAAATGTCTATGCGATAATAACATCTGGCATACCTATAAGGTTTAGATGGTTTAATAAGTATAGCCCGTTGATTTAGTTGAGAATATTAACATTTCTTTTATCCTTTATAATATTGATGACTTCAAAGGCTTCGGACTCAATAAAAGAAATAAATCTGTCGAGTTTCATATTTAAAACGTGATAACCGGTGTAGGCAACAATACCTACAATTAAGCCTGATCCGCTGGAAATCATTTTTTCATAAAGCCCGCCTGAAATAACCCCGATACTTATGTTATCAGTAACAGAAATATTATAAAATATTTTAATAATCCCTGAAATTGTACCTATAAAACCCAGCATAGGGGCTATACCGGCAATAATTCCCAAATAATTGATGTTAATTGAAAGTTTTGCTACTTCTATATTGCTTATATTTTCAATTTCACTTTCAATTTCCTTTACAGGAAGGTCAGTATCCTTAAGGCCATAACGGAATATAGTGTAATATGCACCGTTTTCCTTTTCAAGCAGCGATAATGAATTACCCAATTCACCATTTTTCAGCAGCTTCTTATAAGCGGATATAGTATTGGTGTTAACTTTAGTTCCTTTATTTATAACATAATACTTTTCTGAAATAAGATATATGGCTATAATGGATAATAATCCCAGTGGTATAAGAATTACCCCTCCTTTAACAAGTAATTCAAAAAAAGTAAGATGATGGCTTGCTGCATCGCCCACGCTTAATTTATTTAACGGTTCACTAACCTGCAATAATATAGATAAAAACATCATAAACAATATAATTAGATTGCACAAAAATATAACTTTTAATCCGAAAATAATTTATTTATAAGACAGGATGAACCCTCTAATAAATAACATTGTATCTTTATCGCGTTTAAAATATTTTGTAATGAAAAATTTTGCAAAATATTTTCTTAGTAAAACTAATTAAATTAATGGATAATTTATTATTCACAAATGGATAGAAGCATTAAAAAGGTTGTGGTTCTTGGCTCCGGAGCTCTTAAGATCGGGGAGGCGGGGGAATTTGACTATTCGGGTTCACAGGCACTTAAAGCATTAAGGGAAGAAGGAGTTTATACTGTTCTTATTAATCCCAACATAGCAACGGTGCAAACCTCTGAAGGAATAGCAGATAAAATTTATTTTCTGCCAGTGACTCCGTATTTTGTGGAGAAAGTTATCCAAAAGGAATCTCCCGATGGAATTTTACTGGCCTTTGGTGGACAAACCGCTCTGAACTGTGGTATTGCACTTTATAAGGAAAATATCTTTGAAAAATATAATGTCAGAGTATTAGGTACACCAATTCAGGCAATCATAGACACTGAAGACCGGAAGCTTTTTGTTAACAAATTAAATGAAATTAATGTATCCACGGCAAGAAGCCTTGCTACTACAAATCTTGAAGATACATTTACTGCTGCCGGACAACTCGGGTTTCCGGTTATTATAAGGGCAGCCTATGCCCTGGGCGGGTTAGGATCAGGTTTTTGCAATAATATGGATGAGTTGAACAAACTAGCTTCAAAAGCTTTTGCTTATTCTCCCCAGGTTCTTGTAGAAGAATCCTTAAAAGGATGGAAGGAGGTAGAATATGAGGTGGTAAGAGATCAGTATGACAATTGCATAACCGTATGTAACATGGAGAACTTTGACCCTCTGGGAATTCATACCGGTGAAAGTATTGTTGTTGCCCCTTCTCAGACTCTTTCAAACAGTGAATATCATAAACTAAGACGTCTGGCTATTCAGATTATCAGACATATAGGTATTATAGGAGAATGCAATATCCAGTACGCACTGGATCCTAATTCTAGAAGATTACAGGGTTATAGAAGTTAATGCCAGGTTGTCCCGTTCTTCAGCCCTGGCTTCAAAGGCAACGGGATATCCTCTGGCCTTTGTGGCTGCAAAGCTGGCACTTGGTTATGGTTTGCACGAACTAAAGAATTCTATTACCAAAACTACTCCTGCCTTTTTTGAGCCAGCCCTCGATTATATAGTGTGTAAAATTCCCCGGTGGGATATGAGCAAATTTGCAGGAGTATCCCGTCAAATAGGTTCATCAATGAAAAGTGTAGGGGAAGTTATGGCTATTGGCAAAAGCTTTGAAGAAGTGATACAAAAAGGATTACGTATGATAGGCCAAAGCATGCACGGATTTGTAGGCAATCGAGATCTTAAAATCGATAATATAGAAAAAGAACTGTCTGAGCCTACCGATATGCGGATTTTTGTCATTTCCAGTGCATTTGACAAGGGTTATACAGTTGATCAGATACATGAACTAACAAAGATCGACAAATGGTTTTTGATCAAGCTTCGGAATATTTTTGAATTGAAGAACAAGCTGGAGGAGTTCAATAACTTGGAAGAAATGCCGCTTGAGTTGCTTAGTGACTCAAAACGCGCGGGATTCTCTGATTTTCAAATAGCCAGGTTTGTATTAAAAGGAGATAACGATCATATGGAGGATTATCTGCTCAATGTGCGTAAATTCAGAAAAGCAAATGGTATAATACCCACAGTAAAACAAATAGATACCCTGGCTGCAGAATATCCGGGCAAAAACAAACTATCTCTACCTCACCTATCACGGAATCGTCAATGATATACAATTCGAACATGATAATAAATCCATTGTGGTATTGGGGTCAGGAGCATACAGGATAGGGAGCTCGGTTGAATTCGACTGGTGCGGGGTCAGCGCCCTGAACACAATAAAAGCTGAGGGTTTCAGGTCAGTAATGATCAACTATAACCCGGAAACAGTAAGTACTGATTATGATGTATGTGACAGGTTGTATTTTGATGAATTATCTCTTGAAAGGGTTCTGGATATTGCCGATGTGGAACAGCCCCGGGGAATAATTATTTCTACCGGAGGTCAGATCCCCAACAACCTGGCAATTCGCCTTTACAACCAGCATATACCTATCTTAGGCACCTCCCCCCTTTCTATAGACAAGGCTGAAGACCGCCATAAGTTTTCAATGATGTGTGATAATCTGCAAATTGACCAGCCCCGCTGGAAGGAACTTACAAATGTTGAAGAAATTATTGAATTTACCGAATATGTAGGCTATCCTGTATTAATACGTCCCTCCTATGTTTTATCAGGTGCTGCCATGAACGTAGTATCCAACGGGGATGAGTTAAAACATTTTCTTGATTTAGCTGCCAATGTATCTAAACAATATCCCGTTGTAGTATCAGAATTTATCCAGGATGCCAAGGAGATTGAAATAGATGCTGTTGCCTCTTCAGGTGAGGTAATGGCTTATGCCATATCAGAACATATAGAGTTTGCCGGCGTGCACAGTGGAGATGCCACAATGGTTTTTCCACCACAAAAAATTTATTTCGAAACTGTCAGGAGGATAAAAAGAATATCTAAAAAAATAGCCCAGGAACTAAACATTTCGGGACCTTTTAACATACAGTTTTTAGCCAAGGACAATGACATTAAGGTAATTGAATGTAACCTGCGTGCTTCGCGGTCTATGCCATTTGTTTCCAAGGTCTTAAAAGTTAACCTCATCGATCTGGCCACTAAAATAATGCTGGGACTTAAGGTTGAAAGCATCGATAAATCAATATTTGACCTCGACTATATAGGAATAAAGGCTCCGCAGTTTTCCTTCCAGCGCCTGCTTAAGGCTGATCCCGTACTGGGGGTCGAAATGGCCTCCACCGGAGAAGTAGGGTGTATTGGAGAAAATTATTATGAAGTACTTTTAAAATCCATGTTGTCAGTAGGCTATAACATTCCAAAAAAGAACATACTTCTTTCTACAGGCCCTGCGAAGGACAAGGTTGAAATATTACCTGCTGCAAAATTATTGGTTGAGAATGGCTATCAGCTTTTTGCTACCATGGGATCAGCTGACTTTTTCAGAAGTAACGGTGTTGAGGTTACCACCCTGCATTGGCCTGATGAACCTCAATACCCTAATACTCTTGATTATATAAGGGAAAAGAAAATAGACCTCGTAGTGAATATCCCTAAGAATCTGTCAAAAACAGAACTAAATAACGACTACACTATAAGGAGAAGTGCTGTTGATTATAATATACCTCTTTTAACAAATGCCAGACTGGCCAGTGCTTTTCTTACAGCCATCTGCCGGATAAATACCGAGGATATTAAAATAAAAAGCTGGGACGAATACTAATTTATCCCAGCTTTATTATTACCAGTTTAGTATTTTGTAGAAGTCAAATTCTTCAGGAACAGGGACATATTTTTTAGCGGCACGGTAATCTTCTTTGGTTATATAATGAAGATTATTTGCAAATACGAGCTGAACTTTTTCTGCCTCAACATTTACAAGCCGGGGTTTAACCTTTCCATGTTCATCTTCAACATCCTTTAAATACAGAGGAGCGATATCCCCTTTACGATCCGTGGTAACCATGCATCCTGTAATACCCTGGCTGAAAAGCTTATATACACCCAGACCAAGTTGTGTGGCATATGTAAGATCATATGCAATAGGATGGCAACATCTGAGTTCATATCCCATTTCGTTGGGCCGGCTCTTTACTTTAATCTGGAGGTCTTTTAATTTAGTCTGCACCAGCAAATTAAAAATATGGGACTTGCTAACATTTCCCAGTTCAGGATGCCCATGGTCATCGTAAGTAAAGTTAATACCTGTTTCAATAATTTCCTGGTCGCTCATAAAGTGGAACACCCCTTCAGAAATTATTGCAGCTCCGTAATCTAACCCCAATAACCTGCGCTTAACCATCGAAGAAATTACAAGATTTGTTATTTTATCAAATGTAATTTTTGTTTTGTTAAACATTTCAGGAATTATTATCATAGGAAAATGACAGGCTGTTCCTATTCCGAATGCAAGGTGCCCTGCTTCACGCCCCATAGCTGATAAAACAAACCAGGTCCCGCTTGTCCGGGCATCCTCATATATCGTGGTTGCAATACGGCAACCTTCTTCTTTAGCCGAATGGTATCCAAAGGTAGGAAAGCCTTCCGGTAAGGGAAGATCGTTATCTATAGTTTTTGGAACATGTATATTGGCTACTTTTAACTTTTTATCTACCAGGTATTTTGAAAGTCTGTTGGCTGTGGAAGCAGTGTCATCGCCACCAATAGTGACGAGCAACTTTATATTATTTTTCTCAAAAAAGGTAGTTTTAAATTCGTCATCTTTAGGTTTATACCTGCTCATACGCAAGGCTGAACCTCCTCTTGTGTAGATATTATCTGCATATTCAAAATCAAGATATTCGTAATCAGGCTCATCGGCAAATAAACTTTTATAGCCTCCATGAATTCCCAATACAGTATATCCGTAATTGGTGAAAATTTTAGTAACTGAACTTATAACCGTGTTTATTCCAGGTGCAGGCCCGCCTGCACACATAATAGCAATTGCATCCTTCATTGTAGTTTTATCTATTTATTTAATATTTAGTTTATTTGATTATGCGATCATTTCAATGCTTCAGCGCCACCAACTATTTCAAGGATTTCGTTTGTAATAGAAGCCTGACGTGCCTTATTATATTGCAATCTTAACTCTTTGACCAGCTCACTTGCATTATCTGTTGCTTTGTGCATTGCTGTCATCCTTGCTCCATGCTCAGAAGCAACGGAATCCAATAAAGCTTTTAATAACTGTATTCGTAATGATCGGGGTATTAATTCCTTTACTATAGATTCCTTAGATGGTTCAAATATAAAATCGTAATGTTTGGTTTTAATTTCACCTTTTCCTTTTTTACTCTCAGTCTTAGGAATTGGCAGGAACTGTTCCGATGTAGGAATCTGAACAGCAGCATTTTTAAACTGATTATATACAATTTCTATATGACTGTATGTTCCATCCAAAAATGAATCTATCATCTGCCCTGCAACTTGTAAAATTTTTTCAAAATTTGGTGAATCTGTTAAATGGTTAAAATTACCAGGTATAACCGGATACTTTCTTTTGTTAAAATATTCATATGCTTTTCGTCCAATAGGAAGAATTACTACATTACCATTGGAAAGCTGATCCCCGTATTTGGTATTGGCGGTCAGCAGGGCATACTTTATCAAATTGGAATTAAATGCTCCGCATAAGCCACGATTGGAGGTAATTACCACAATCAATGTTTTTTTGGAACCAAAAGTAGTTTTTACATACGGGTTATCGGAACTATTACCATCACTATCACTTAAGGTTGAAAGTATTTCCTGCAACTTAACCGCGTAGGGTCTTAATTGAACGATGGCATCCTGGGCTTTTTTAAATTTGGCCGCAGATACCATTTTCATAGCATTAGTAATCTGACTCATCGAAGAAACGGAAGTTATCCTGTTTCGTATTTCCTTCAAATTTGCCATTAATTATACTTCTATTAGTTTTGTCATTCCGGAACTTTATTTTTTATATCTGGATGCTATATCCTGGGCAAGCTTTTCAAGTGTTTTAGTGATATCATCGTTTAAGACACCTTCTCTAAGCTGCTTTAATACATCTTTATGCTTAAGTTCCAATTGTTCAATAAAGTCGGTTTCAAAGTCTTTTACTTTTTGATGCGGTATATCACGAAGTAAGGCTTTGGTTCCGCAATATATAATTGCAATCTGTTTTTCAACTGGAATAGGAGAATACTGCCCTTGCTTTAATATTTCGACGTTCTTGGATCCTTTGTCAAGAATAGCCAGGGTAGCAGGGTCGAGGTCGGATCCGAACTTGGAAAAAGCTTCCAGCTCACGGAACTGTGCCTGATCGAGCTTGAGGGTTCCGGCAATTCGTTTCATGGATTTAATTTGTGCATTACCTCCAACACGTGACACGGATATACCAACATTTATAGCTGGCCGAACCCCGGCATTGAAAAGGTTTGATTCAAGAAATATCTGTCCGTCAGTGATAGAAATCACGTTCGTCGGTATATAAGCTGAAACGTCTCCTGCCTGTGTTTCTATAATAGGCAAAGCTGTAAGCGATCCACCACCTTTAACCAGATGTTTGATACTTTCAGGAAGGTCGTTCATTTGCCTTGCTATTTCATCCGATTCAATAATTTTGGCAGATCTTTCCAGAAGACGGGAATGCAGGTAAAACACATCTCCCGGGTACGCTTCACGTCCCGGTGGGCGACGAAGCAGCAAGGACACTTCACGGTAGGATACAGCCTGTTTTGATAAATCGTCATAAATTACCAGAGCAGGTAGACCGCGGTCCCGGAAGTACTCACCAATGGCAGCTCCGGCAAAAGGTGCATAAAACTGCAAGGCGGCAGGATCAGAGGCTGTAGCAGCAACAATAACTGTATATGGTGTTGCCCCGAACCGTTCCAGGGTATTTGCTATATTCGCAATTGTGGATCCTTTCTGGCCTATAGCGACATAAATACAATAAACTGTCTGGCCCTTTTCATAAAACTCTTTTTGATTCAGAATTGTATCAATGGCAATAGCTGTTTTACCTGTTTGTCTGTCACCTATTATAAGTTCACGCTGTCCCCTTCCGATAGGAATCATTGCATCTATAGCTTTTATTCCTGTCTGCAGAGGTTCCTTTACAGGTTGTCTGAATATTACTCCGGGAGCTTTACGCTCGAGTGGCATTTCATATGTTACTCCTGAAATGGCCCCCTTACCGTCTATAGGCTTACCCAGGGTATTGATCACACGACCTAACAATCCTTCACCTACGTTAATTGATGCAATTCGTTGTGTTCTTCTGACGGTGCTGCCTTCCTTAACAAGTTCGGAGGATCCCAGAAGAACGGCCCCGACATTATCTTCTTCAAGGTTAAGTACTATACCCTGAACGCTGTTTTCGAATTCTATCATTTCATTCGATTGAACATTAGATAATCCGTATATTCTGGCTATTCCATCCCCTACTTCAAGCACAGTGCCTACTTCTTCTAATTCAACTTCGGATTTAAATCCTTCAATCTGCTTTTTTAGTATCGCTGATACTTCTGCAGGCTTAATGTCCGACATATTTATTATTTTAATTTGAATTTAAACTATTCCTATATGTTTGATATGAATACTCCAAGTTTGATGAGCGTAATGATAAATTTGGCGTTTGTTTACAGACATCATTTTATGGTGAGTAAAGTTCTCTTAATTCTATTCAGACTTGTTGCAACGCTGGCATCATATTGCTGGTCTTCGACCCTCAGTATATACCCTCCGATTAAAGCCGCATCCAAATTAACCCTGAGATCAATCTCAGATTTAAATATTTTGGAAACCAACTCTTTAATTTTTGCAAATGTTGGCTGATCAATTTCAGTTGCGGTAGTTATCATTGCAGTTTTAATACCTTTATATTCCCTGTAAGCAGTGAAAAACCTTCTGAAAATAGCATCAAGGTAATTTTCTCTTTTATTCTGTATTAATAAATCCAGAAAGTTAAGGCTTATACTGTGTATTTGATTTTGAAAAACCTTACTGATAAGTTCCCTTTTTTGAGAAGGCCTAACCACAGGGCTGTTGAGGTACAGACCAAACCTGTTATTGTCAGTCATAACCATATTTACCAATAACATATCTTTATGAACCTCTTCCAGAATATTTTTTTCCTGTGCAAGTAAAAATAATGCCTTGGCATATCTTACGCCTATTGAACTTTCATTCATAACCAACCAGCTTGTTAATTTAATTTAATATCCTTCAATAATTGATCGATATACTCTGTTTGATTGGTACCTTCGGATAATTTTTCACGGATAATTTTCTCGGCAACCAGAACTGATAATATGGCAACCTGATCTTTAATTTCGTTAATTGCAGCTTTTTTCTCATTAATTATTGCCAAACGTGCACTCTCCATGAGTTTTTTCACTTCTTCCTGAGCCTGCACTTTTGCATCTTCAATAATTTTCTCTTTGGTCTGACGGGCTTCTTTTATGAGTTTATCCCTTTCAAGACGGGCTTCTGCAAGAATTTTTTCATTATCTGCCTGTAGCCGTGCCATTTCAGCTTTAGCCTTATCGGCCGACCGTAATGCATTTTCAATTGACCGCTCACGGTTTTTTAAAGCGTTGATAATAGGTTTCCATGCATACTTCGTCAGTATGAAGAATACTATCAAAAATGCAACTATCATCCAAAATATTAAACCAGGATCCGGAAGAATTAAAAACATCGCTTATCTATTTTTAAAGTTAAATACTATTTATTTGCAAGTCAGTAATTATTAACTGACTTGCAAAAGATTTTTTCTTATTACTTCATGAAAAGAATTAATAGACAAACTACTATAGAGAAGAAAGCAACCCCTTCCACAAGTGCGGCAAGTAAAATCATATTGGAACGAATATCGTTAATTGCTTCGGGTTGGCGGGCTATTGCTTCCATAGCACCTCTGCCTATACCGCCAATACCATTTCCTGCACCTATAGCAGCCAGACCTGCTCCGATTCCTGCTCCTAATTTAGCAAATGGAACATTTTGAAGTGTTTCGCTTGCTACCTGTAAAATAACTGTCAATGTTAACATATTTTTTATTTTTAAAATTAATGATGACTACTTTCTTTTGCCATACCAAAATATAATGCTGATAAAAGCGTAAATACATATGCCTGAATAAAGGCTACCAATAATTCAATGAAATATATAAATACTACAAAAGCTATTGAAAAAGGAGAAAAACCAAAGCCTGCGATAGGTTTCATTGCTCCAAAAATAAATATCAGCATAATAAAGCTTAATACATTAATGTGACCGGCAAGAATATTTGCAAAAAGCCGGATCATAAGTACAAAAGGCCTGATAATTATACTGGATGAAAATTCAATAAACGGCATCAGTGGTATGGGTAATTTTAACCACCAGGGTACACCGGGTGTGTTTACCATGTGCACCCAAAAATGTTTATTTGTGCTGAACATGGTTACTATAAAAGTTATCAGAGCCAGCACCATGGTTACTGCGATGTTTCCTGTAACGTTGGCTCCTCCCGGAAAAATGGGTATTAAACCTAATAGATTATTTATAAAAATAAAGAAAAATACTGTAAGCAAATATGGCATAAATTTTTCATACCTGTCCTTGCCTAAGGACGGAATGCCAATGTCATCCCTAACAAATACTATCAAAGGTTCAAGGAGAGACTGCAAACCTTTTGGAGCTTTGTCAGGATTCTTTTCATAACGCCGGGCAACAGAAATAAAAATCCATAACATGAGCCCCAGGCTAAAAAAAAGGGATAATACATTTTTAGTGATTGAGATGTCAAAGGGTCGTTTCAGGGTTCCGTCAGGTTGTTTCTCCAGTATTCTTCCCTTACTGTCTCCTTCTGTGGCAATCTGAAAATCAAGATAGGTCTTTTCATTTTCCTTGCCAAATTTTGTTCCGCTAAATAAATGAAAACCTGTATATTTACTATAAATTATTACCGGGAGGGGAATTGAAACATCAAAATCCTTATATGCGAAAATATGCCATTTATAAGCATCTCCAACATGTTCAAGAATTACATCTCCCGGATTAAAATCTTCATGGCTTTTTTCAGGTGCTTTTGAAACATTGGGATGATCTTCACTTTGTATTGCTTTAATTATTTGTTGATTAATAATTAATCCAAATAAAATCAGCACCATCACAAATGTACCCCTGCAAAAATGATTATACATATTTCTCCTTAATAAAAGTAAATATAAAGTTAAAAAACTATTTTATTTAAAAAAGTAACCTTTCAACTTTTTTTGAAGATTTGTAAAAGTGAACTTATTTCAGCTATTGTATATATAAAATATATAATAAAAAATGAAAGCATAAAAATTACATCTTCAAATTTTATAAAAATCAAATATATAAGTATGGTAATGATATATATCAAAAGCTTAATTCCTGAAAAAGCAATGTATTTATTTACAAATAACGTGGTATTGGATTTTGTGGCTTTAATGAGCAGAGCATGAAAGCCGATTGTGACAATCATAATGAATGGGATCAACAGGTATATCTCCAAAAATGACGACTTCTTAAAAACAAAAAAGGAAAGAATTACAGTGGTTAAATAACAGATAAGAGCTATTAAAACTGCCCTCAAAATGAACTTAATATTTGGACTGGACATTAATTATCTAGGATAGTTAGCAGTTAATATTTCCGTTTATACATTTTTACTCCCATTTATCAATAAATACAATGAACCGGCCACTGACCCGAGAGATAAGATTATAGTAAACAGAGGAAAGGGAATCCTCATTAATTTATCTAAATAATATCCGCCAATAGTTCCTCCGGTTATTATTATGGCCATTTCTATAAATAAAGAGGTATACCTGACATAATTTTTTAAAGGCGAATCGTCAGAGTTATTTGAATTAGTCGTTTGTTTTTTCAATTGTATCCGAATATGTGGAATGGGCTTCATCAATCATATTACAATTACCGGTGAACTTACACCCCGGTTCAATAGACAGCCTGCTGGTAACCATGTCACCCAGTATTTGTGAATTGGCTTTCAGAGACAACAATTCTGAAACATTAAGTTTACCTTCAACCATTCCAAAAATATCAGCATTACGGCAGTTAATAACACCCTTAACCTTTCCTGATTCCCCTACAACAAGTTTCCCCTTGGCATTTATATTTCCATTTAAAACACCATCAAGTCTTATATCACCATTGGATACTATGTCACCTAATATTTCGGTTCCTGCATTTATAGTATTATGAGACGTAGGTTCGCTTTCTATATATTTTGCCATAATATATGTAATTTAATTTGTTTAAATAATACTAACAAATATAGAAAATATTGCTTGTAATTTGAAATTATTATGGAAATGATGACTGATTAAGGTTTCGTCATTTCGTATCATAAGCCCATTTCAGATACAACGAACCCCAGGTATATCCTCCACCAAAGGCGGCCATAATGATGTTATCCCCTTTTTTTAATTCTTTTTCCCAGTCCCACAAACAAAGAGGAATTGTTGCTGCTGTTGTGTTTCCGTATTTTTCAATATTAATCATAACCTTGTCCTTAGACAATCCCATTCGCCTGGCAGTGGCTTCAATTATCCTGAGATTGGCCTGATGAGGTACCAGCCATGCAATATCATCTGCAGATATGTTATGTTTTTCCATCATTTCTGCGGCTACATCGGCCATTTTTGAAACGGCCGCTTTAAATACCGTTTGACCTTCCTGAAAAATAAAATGTTCTCTGTTGTCAACCGTTTCGTGGTTAGCAGGACGTTGCGATCCTCCGCCTTTCATATACAGGTGATGACGGCCTGAGCCGTCAACATGAAAAATATGGTCTATAATGCCAACATCTTCCAAAGACGGTTCCAAAAGCAAAGCTACGGCAGCATCACCAAAAAGAGGACAGGTTGTCCGGTCGGTGTAATCAGTTATGGAAGACATTTTATCCGAACCTACAAGAATAACCTTTTTATAACGACCGGTTTCAATAAATTGTGATGCTGTTTGCAAGGAATAAATGAATCCGCAACATGCAGCACTTATATCAAAACTCCAGGAATTCTTTATCCCGGTTTTATCGGCTATGATGCATGATGTCGGGGGAAAAAACATATCGGGTGTCACAGTGGCAACAATAAGCAATTCTATTTCCGAGGGATCCGTATGTGTCTTGGCCAGTAACCTTTTAACCGCTTCGGCTCCCATATCAGATGTAGCGAGCCCTTCGCCCTTAAGTATCCTTCGTTCTTTAATCCCTACCCGCTGCATTATCCACTCATCGGAAGTGTCGACCATCTTGCTCAATTCATCATTGGTTAGCCTGTATTCAGGGAGGTATGCATCTAAACCAGTTATAGCGGCTCTGATATTACTCATTATTTAAAGTATTCTTTAATTTTTGCAGGTAAATTGGCTTCAATTACACCTATGGTATGAATAATCATATTTTTGATGGCTATATCATTTGATATGCCATGACCTATGGTAACATTGGAATTAATTCCCAAAACAGGAGTTCCTCCGTAATATTCAAAATTGAACTTTGAAAAATATTCGTCTTCCAGGTTTTTCTTCAATATCAGATTGTAAAATGCCTCGGCTTCCTTTAAAACAACATTACCGACAAAACCATCACAAATTATAACATCGGCTTTGTCATCAAAAATTTCATTTCCTTCTATATTACCTATAAAATTAAACTCTTTGGAGTCGAGCATTAACTGGTAGGCGGCTTTGGTAAGCAGGTTACCTTTTTCAGGCTCCGATCCTATGTTCAGCAGGCCAACTTTAGGTTTATTAATATTGTATACATACTCTGCATATAATGAACCCAATATACCATATTGATATAAAACATCCGGTTTACAATCAACATTTAATCCAACGTCTAAAATTATTGTAAAACCACCGTTTAATTTTGGGAGGGGGGAAGCTATTGTAGGTCTTATAACTCCGGGTATAGCTTTAGAGGTAACCATGGCACCAACCATCATTGCACCTGTACTTCCTGCACTGGCAAAACCATCTATTTTACCTTCGTCAAGCAACTGAAAGCCAATGGATATGCTTGAATTGGGTTTTTGACTGTAAGCTTTTGCCGGGTGGTCACCCATTTCAATTATTTCAGAAGCATGAATAATTTCAAAATTTCCGGCTTTTATATTTTTGTTTTTAAGATAGGCTTCAATAGTGCCCTGATCTCCAATGAGAACAATTTTTTCATTGTCCTTTAATTGGTTATATGCCAGAACAGCCCCGGAAAGAGTGGCATCTGGCGCATAATCTCCGCCCATCACATCTAAACCTATCCTAACCATCTATTAAAAAAAAATTAAGCTGTAACTTCTTTTTCAATAGCAAGCTTACCTCGGTAATAACCACATTCAGGACAAACTCTGTGGTATAGAACTGTTGCATTACAATTACTGCACTTGGCAGTTGTAGGGACAAGAGCTTTGTCGTGTGTTCTTCTTTTATCTCTTCTTTGTTTTGAATGTTTTCTTTTAGGATTTGGCATTTCAAATTTGTTTAATCAATCGTTAAGTAATTAATTTTTATTAAAAAGATTTTTTAAATTATCCCATCTGGGATCATTATTATTCACCTTTGATTCAACCTGGTATTCGTCAAGTTTTTTAATCATTTCACTATTGCACATCGATATTCCAAGATTATTGTCAGGATGAATTCGTTTATATGGCAGACTTAAATGAGTGTATTCATATATATATTGGGAAACATCCAATTCAAATTCATTATATGATAAAATGAGAATCTCATCAGTTTGTTCCTCTGTAGTATCACCAAACTTTACAAATAATTTAGTTTTGTACGATACAGGCAGGTCCAAATCATCAAGGCAACGATCGCACATTACTGTAACCGTACCTTCCAGGGTAAACATCAACTCTAACATTGTTATGTTTTTATTCATCTGAATTTTAATCAGAACCTTCCCCTTGTGAATTTCGCTGGCCTCATAAGAATTAAAGAACTTTTCATCGATTTCGAACAAAAAATCGTGTTTACCTGTTTTTAACCCTTTAAACGGGATGACAAACTGACGATTATGCTTCACCAAAATAAAATTAAAGGTGCAAAAGTATAAATTTTAATCTTAATATAAAAAGAAAATTAAACGGAATAATTTTTGTTACATTTGCAGCCCTGATTTGGAATCACATAAAATATGCAAAATATAAGAAATATAGCAATAATAGCTCATGTCGACCATGGAAAAACTACTTTGGTTGATAAGATACTTTTATCAGGAAATCTTTTTAAAAATCATGAAATTCCCGGTGAATTAATAATGGATAGTAATGAACTTGAAAAGGAAAGGGGAATTACTATACTTGCCAAAAATATTTCCGTCATTTATAAAGGTGTTAAAATCAACATAATTGACACTCCCGGTCACGCTGATTTCGGTGGTGAGGTGGAGAGGGTTTTAAATATGACAGATGGTGTACTGCTGCTGGTGGATGCATTTGAGGGTACTATGCCGCAAACAAGGTTTGTATTGCAAAAGGCGTTGCAATTAGGGAAAAAACCTATTGTGGTTATAAATAAAGTTGACAAGCCTAACTGCAGACCTGAAGAAGTGCATGAACAGGTTTTCGATCTGATGTTCCATCTGGATGCCAATGAGGATCAGCTCAATTTTCCTACTATCTACGGTTCTGCCAAACAAGGCTGGATGTCTGATGACTGGAAAAAACCTTCTACAGACATCGTGCCCTTGCTGGATTGTATTATAAAATATATCCCTGCTCCCAGGGCCTTAAAAGGCACACCACAGCTATTGATCACCTCCCTGGAGTATTCCTCGTATGTGGGAAGGATAGCAATAGGAAGAGTACACAGGGGTGAACTAAAGGAAGGTATGCAGGTATCACTGGTAAAAAGGGATTTATCGGTAGCCCGCACACGTATTAAGGAGCTCCTTATTTTCGAAGGTTTTGCGAAAAAGAAAGTACCTTCTGTATCTTCAGGAGAAATTTGTGCTCTGGTGGGTATAGAAGGATTTAATATAGGAGATTCCATCGCGGATTTTGAAAATCCTGAACCATTGGAAACAATTGCTATTGATGAGCCTACGATGAGTATGTTATTTACAATTAATAATTCCCCCTTTTTTGGAAGAGATGGTAAATACGTTACATCTAGGCATATAAAAGACCGGCTGGATAAGGAACTTGAAAAGAATGTAGCCATGAGAGTGGAACCTACCGACTCGGCGGATGCTTTCACTGTATTCGGACGAGGTGTACTGCATCTTTCCATATTGATTGAAACTATGAGGCGCGAAGGTTATGAACTTCAGGTTGGTCAGCCAAAAGTAATTGTTAAAGATATAGGAGGTGAAAAATGTGAACCTTTTGAAGTACTTTCGATTGATATGACGGAAGAAACCTCCGGCAAAGCTATTGAACTGGTATCTAAAAGAAAGGGTGAATTACTGAAAATGGAACGCAAGGGAGAACGTTTACATCTCGAATTCAATATCCCATCCCGTGGAATAATAGGCCTCAGAAATCAGATTTTAACAGCAACAGCAGGAGAAGCTATAATGACACACCGTTTTTTGGAATACGCCCCCTGGAAAGGAGAAATAGAAAAACGTGTAAACGGTTCTCTCATAGCTATTGAAACAGGTACAGCCATAGCATATGCATTACACAAACTGCAGGACAGAGGTAAATTTTTTGTGGATCCGGGTGTGGAAATTTATGAAGGACAAGTTGTTGGAGAACATTCACGTTCCGGTGACCTGGGATTGAATATTACTAAAACCAAGAAATTGACTAATATGCGTGCCACCGGATCGGATGAAAAAATGAAGATAGCACCGGCAATTAATTTTTCGCTTGAAGAAGCGCTTGAATATATACAGGAGGATGAATATGTAGAAGTTACACCAAAAAGTATCCGCTTACGTAAAATTATCCTTAACGAAAATAACCGAAAACGTGTAATAAAAAACGATTAGTTGTACGCAATTATTTTTTCAACTGACTCAATTAACACATCTATAAAATAATCTTCCTTTGCAATATACTTTGTAGCACCATTACCAATAAATTCCTTTATAAGTGTAATGTCTTCCTGACCGGAAAGAATTATAACCGGAACTTTAACATTTAATTTTCTTAATTTTTTCAGCGTATCAAGCCCTGACATACTTTGCTTGCCATTCACACTAAACAAATGATCCAGCACTATCAGATCGGGTATCAGGCCAATATTTGCAAGGCACTCTTCCCCGGAATTAAAAGTATGTACAACATATCCTTCCCTGCTTTTAAAAGTATATTCTAAAAGATTAAGAATTACTTTATCGTCATCAACCACAAAAATAAGTTTATCATCCATGATATTTATTTAATGATTACCTACTTATACGATTATAAAAATAATATGTTTGATAAATATATTTTATCTTACTTTTATTATTAAATTATTAATATATAGATGTTAAAAACTGTATTTGCAGTTGATTTTTAAACTTCTCTTTTCTTTACACTAATGTAATAAAATAATTGATTAATGTATTAATATTTGACATGAATGTTAATTAATAAACAACGAACACTTAAAAATCAACATCCAATAAATTATATAATCGCATTTGTGTTTAATATTAAATATTATATTTGTTCTGGAAAATGTTATTATGCAATTACGTTACTACTTACTACTTAAGGCCAGCTACTTATATATTAAAAATTTGCAATTAATTAAATTTTAATGATATACGATGTTGTGATCATTGGTGGAGGAGTAGTTGGCTTAGCCAGTGCCTTAAAAATAAAAGAAGCAGATCCGCATTTAAAGGTTTTGCTGCTTGAAAAAGAAAATGGGCTGGCACGTCATCAAACTGGAAATAACAGCGGTGTTATACACTCCGGCATATATTATAAGCCAGGTTCGGCCAAAGCCAATAATTGCATTACAGGTTACAGGCAATTGCTTGAATTTTGCAACAGGGAAAATATACCTTATGAAATTTGCGGAAAGGTTATAATTGCAACTAAAATAGAAGAAAAGCCACGACTGGATAATTTATTTATAAGAGGTTTAGAAAACGGCCTTTCAAAAATAAAGAAGTTAGGCGCAGGAGAAATAGCTGAATATGAGCCTAATGCTAATGGCATTGCAGGAATATGGGTCCCATACACCGGAATTATAGATTATAAGGATGTCTGTGCTAAATATGCAGAAATATTTACTCAAAAATACCAGGGTGAAATATTTTTAAACCATAAAGTACAGGACATTAAAGTTAAAAAAAATATAGGTGAAGTTATTACCGATAAAAATAATTGTTCAGCAAGGCTGATTGTGAACACAGCCGGTTTGTATTCAGACAAAATAGCCAGCCTGACCCGTAGAATTAATGTAAGGATAATACCCTTCAGAGGTGAATATTATGAAGTTACAAAAGAAAAATGTAACCTGGTAAATAATCTTATATACCCTGTTCCTGATCCGGCATTTCCTTTCTTAGGTGTTCATTTTACAAGAAAACTTAAAGGAGGCATTGAAGCCGGCCCCAATGCGGTTTTCGCTTTCCGTAAGGAAGGATACCACAAAACAGATATTTACCTCCCGGAATTATTTGAATCACTCTTTTGGAGAGGTTTTCAAAAAGTTATGTTTAAATATTGGAAAATGGGTCTCGGAGAATATTACAGAAGCTATAATAAAATTGCTTTTACCAGGTCGTTGCAAAGATTATTACCTGAAATTAAACAGAATGATTTGATACCCGCCGGAGCAGGAGTAAGAGCTCAGGCTTGCACTAATGACGGAAATCTGATAGATGATTTTCTAATTTATGAAGATCCTAATATAATAAATGTACTAAATGCGCCTTCGCCAGCTGCCACTGCTTCCTTATCCATTGGAAAAACCATTGCAGATTTGGTTATAAGCAGGCTTAACTGATTAGAGAGGCAGGTTACGTTCTTCAACAATAAAAGGCATTTTTAATATGGACTTAAAATCATTACCCAAATCCATCATAAATTCATCACCCGCTTCAAAATACCAGTTTATGTCTATTTTATTGCCACTTTCAAAAAATTTTTCAAATAAAGTAAAGATTGTCATTAAAGATCTGTTTGTGCTGCTGTTTGAATATTCCATAAAAATATTAACAGTAGTAAGTGGCAAAGGGTTGAGCGAATATTCCACTATATATTTAAATAAAGGTTCAAAAAACAAAATAGCATTTTCAGGAATGCATCGTCCTGAAATTACCAATACCCCATTGTCAAATTTCACCTTGGGAGTATTTATTGTTTTTTCAATATACAACATATAATTGATAAATTATGAATGCAAATATAATCAGATCATGACACATGAAGATAAAAATAATATATATAAAATGCAACCTTTATAATATTTCTGCGTCAAAGGGAAGGGGAGAATTATTAATTATTATTTAACACATAAGTCCAACATATTAAAGGATTTATTATTAACTTTTGATTGCTTTTAACGTTAAACGTATGATAATGACCGCTGTTAATTCTTATTTCATCAAAGCTTTAAAGTCCTTAAAATCAACCATTCCAACCTGGATTATTTTCAATCTGGATATTTTAGTTTGTGGCATATCCTTAATATTTGCCTATTTATTGCGATTTAATTTTGCAATACCGGGTGAATTTTCCAAAAACCTGAACCTGGTAATATTAATTGTTCTGTTTACCAGAGCAGTATTCCTTTTTTCAGGTAGAACCTATTCAATTATAATTCGTCACACCGGATTAAGAGATGTTACCAAATTGTTGATATTTACTCTTTTAGGAAGCCTTATTCTTTTTATTGCCGATATTGTTTTTAAATCAGTTTATGGTAAGGTTTTAATACCTGTATCGGTTTTAATTATAGATTTTTTTATCGCCGGGTCTATAATGCCTGCAATAAGGTTGCTAATTAAATTTATATTTATTGAATTTCATAATAATACGAAAGTACGTTCAAATGTGGTGATATTTGGAACCGATGAGCTTGCTATTGCTACAAAGCGGGCACTTGACCTTGATACTGAAGTGAGGTACAGGGTTGTAGCTTTCATTGACGATAAGAAACAACATCACAGGAAAAATATTGAAGGCATTAACATTTATCCTGTTTATAAACTTGAAGAAATTCTTGAAAAGAATGATATTAATTCATTGATTATTGCCAAAGATCATGTTAACCCGGCAAAAAAGAACCAGATAGTTGAAAAATGCTTAAACTATAAAATAAAAGTCCTCACCGCACCTAAAATTAAATCCTGGATTACCGGAGATTTCACTTCGAGACAAATAAAACAGATAAATATTGAAGATTTGCTTGAACGGGAAACCATATTACTCGATTCAAAAAATATACTGCAGGAGCTGGAGGATAAGGTCGTTTTGGTTACAGGTGCTGCAGGGTCCATAGGCAGTGAAATTGTAAAACAAATAGCAAATTACTCTCCCCGCAAGGTAATTATTTTAGATCAGGCCGAAACGCCTTTATACAATCTGGAACTTGAAATTACAGAAAGACTCCAGTTCCGTGAATGTGAAATAATTATAGGAGATATCACTGATTATATGCGGATGAGCAAGATTTTCGAACGCTTTGCCATAGATATAGTTTACCATGCTGCGGCCTATAAACATGTTCCTATGATGGAGGCTAACCCTGCCGAAGCCATACAGAATAATGTCATAGGTACAAAAATACTTGCTGATTTGGCTGTAAAATATAACGTTGGTAAGTTTATTATGATATCCACTGACAAGGCTGTAAACCCAACCAATATTATGGGGGCTTCCAAGCGTATTGCCGAAATATACACACAGTCGTTAAATAATATTTCTTCAACTAATTTTATAACCACACGTTTTGGAAATGTTTTAGGATCAAACGGCTCAGTAATACCATTGTTTAAAAAACAAATTGAACAGGGAGGACCTGTCACCATTACCCATCCGGATATTACCCGGTATTTTATGACCATTCCTGAAGCATGCCAGCTTGTTCTTGAGGCCAGCAGCATGGGGAAAGGCGGTGAAATTTTTATTTTTGACATGGGTAAGTCCGTCAAAGTAGCAGATTTGGCTAAAAATATGATTCGTTTGTCGGGTCTGGATGTTGGTAAGGATATCCAGATAAAATACATAGGGCTGAGACCGGGTGAGAAGTTATTTGAAGAACTGCTCTGTAAAAAAGAAAATAACCTTCCTACCTACCATTCGAAAATAATGATAGCCAAGGTAACACCAATTGATTTTGATACTGTTTCTGAATTCATGGGTTTGTTTGAGCGGTTGATAAAAGCTCAGAATAATATGGAAATAGTTAAACTTATGAAAAAGGTGGTACCGGAATATAAGAGCAAGAATTCTATTTTTGAAGTATTGGATAACCAGGCTGTGGCCAAGATTAGTGAAAAGGTAAAGGCAAATTAGATATTGAATTTGGAATATAATGAACAAAATCAAAAATATTTGTCTGTTTAATAGCAGTGTAACCTGGGGTGGTGGCGAAAAATGGTATTTGGAAATTGGCATAAGCTTATCAGAAAACAATTATAAGATAATTGCATGTACAAACAAACCCAGCAGGCTTTATGAAAGGCTTAAAGAAACAACTATTCCTGTAATACGGGTCAGAATTTACAACCTTAGTTTTATCGATCCGGTTAAAATATTTTTCTTATACAGGATTTTCAGAAAAAACCATATTGACACTTTAATATTAGGATTATCACAGGATTTAAAAGCTGCAGGACTGGCTGCAAAGATTGCCGGGGTACGACAAATTATATACAGGCGTGGTTTGGCCAAGCCTATTAAAAACAATATTATTAACAGGTTCTATTTCAGGAATATTGTTTCCAAGGTAATAACCAATTCTGAAGAAGTAAAACGCAGCTTGCTTGTAAGGAATCATTCACTGATGAAAATGTCGGATATTCACGTAATTTATAATGGAATAGATTTTTCAAATGTAAATTACAGGGATGGAAAACATGTGCTGGGTAAAAGGATAGTTATTGGTAATGTCGGGCGTCTGATAGAAGAGAAAGGACAGAAGTATCTTATAGATCTTGCCGTTCAGCTAAAGAACCTGCAGTCAGACTTTGTAATCAGAATTGCCGGTATTGGTAAATTGCGGCATCAGCTTGATAATTATGCCAAAAAACTTAAAGTCGAACATTCAATTGTATTCCTTGAGTTTTTACACGATACTTCAAATTTTTATGAAGAGATCGATATTTTTGTATTTCCATCTATAAGTGAAGGCTTTTCCAATGCCCTCCTTGAAGCCATGGCCCATGGAAAACCTGTTGTAGCTTTTAATATAAGCAGTATGCCTGAAATGGTTGATGATGGTGTTACAGGCTATTTAACCCCTTTTGGTGATATAACCGCCCTGGCTGATAAAGTTATGCTTCTAATAAATAACCCCGACCTGCGAAAGGATATGGGAGAAAATGCCAAAAATAAAATTTCCTCCAAGTTCGACTTTTACAAAAACCTCCAGCTGTTGGAGGAATTGTTTTGAACACATTGATAAGTGATTATTTGCTTTGACGATACAATTAAAAATATAAAATCAAAATTTAAAAGGGATTCTTTTTATCTATCCGGAACATTATCAGAGACAGGATAATCAGATCAGTCAATAGGAAGAGGTAATCGAACTCCGGTAACCCTTTGGCAAGAATTGCAAGTGTAAACCCAAAAATATTTAATCCCAGAGCCCACAGCGTTGTTTTGCCATGGCTGAATCCGCTTTGCACTATCCTTTGAAATGCATGTTTCCGGTGAGCAACGGCTAAATATTCTTTGTTTAATAACCTTCTGATTATAGTAACGGTGGCATCGAACCAGAAAACTGAGGTTAATATTAACCAAACCGAAATTGAAAGAGTAAAATTATTCTGATAGTAAATAGCAAATACAGCCACCGTAAATCCCAGCAGCGTACTACCTGCATCGCCCATGAATATTTTAGCCCTGGGCCAGTTCCAGATGAGAAAGCCTGTTGTAGCCATCGCCAGCAGGAGACCTGTATAATAACCTGATAATAAATATAAGGCCAGACCTATAAAAACGATCTCCGTACCTATATACCCATCTATACCATCGAGAAAATTGAACAGGTTAACCGACCACACGATTGCAATAAAAGCAATCGGGGTGAGAACATATATGTGCTTAAGGTTAACAGTGGCAACCTGTAAATTTTGAAACCCTCCCAAAAAGTACACGGCCATAGCGGCACAAATAAACTGAACTACAAACCTTGACAGTGGTTTTATATTGAATAAATCGTCAATAAACCCTATTATAATAAGTGGTAAGCCGGATAGTAAGGCATAAAAAAAATTGAGCTCAATTATTCCGCATTTGTAAAAAAAGCTTAGCCCGGCGAACCAGGACACAGCAACTGCCAGCCCGCCTCCCCTGGGAGTGGGGATAGTATGTGAACTTCTGTGATTGGGTATATCCAGGATAGAACGTCTGATAGCTATAATCCTGACTATCCAGGTTAACATAAAAGAAACTACTAGAACAAAAAATAAAATAAGGTAAATCATTTACAAGAATTTTTATACCACGACACCATCTCACCAATACCTTCTTCAACCGTAAAAGGAGGATAAAAATTTAGTTTAGTGTTCGTTGTGGTGTTATTAAGTTCCAGTGAACCAAATAACCTGTCGGCAATGGTTGGTTTTAACACGTGCAACAACTTCATTGCCAAAGAGGGTATAGTGATTAATATTATTTTCCTGTTGCTTGCCTTTGCAATTATTTGTATAAGCCGGGTTGTGGAAAGTGATTCCCTGTCCCCGGCGATAAAAATACCGGAAGACTGTTTATTTATTATGTGTTTTAAAAGGGCAACGAGATTACCGGCATAAACGAAGGACCTGCAGTTGTGTATGCCACCCAGAGGCAATAATATAAACCTGTTGACCAGTTTAACAAGGTTATACATATTGGCTTTCACTCCTGCCCCATAAACCAGAGGAGAGCGTATTACTGCCACTTTGAAATATTCATCCTCTAACCCAAGTAAAAGCTTTTCCGCCTCCAATTTACTTTTTCCATAAGGATCGGTGGGGTTACATTCAGAATTTTCGTCCCAGGCATACCTGCCGGTTGTGGATTCGCCAAATACCTTGGCAGAGCTCATAAAAACAAAATGCTTTACACCTTGTGCTTTAGCTTTTGAAGCGACATCTACGGTCAAATCACGGTTAACCGTCATATAATCAGCTTCATGAGCACCCTGCATCTGATGAACCAAAGCTGCAAGGTGCAGCACACAGTCAAATCCAGAGAAATCAGTATCTTCAACTTTGTGAGTTAATAAATTAACTTCAGTAATATTAAACTCCTGTCCGTTTTTAATAAAATTAGTTCCAATAAAACCAGATGAACCAGTGATACATAAGTTCATAAATAATTATTTTTTTATTTGAAATTACCTGATATATTTTTTAATTACAGATACATCCTCAACATAATAAGGAGGATCGATATAATTTTCAAGGAAGTATTCAGCTATTTTGGACCACCGGCCCCTGGACATTACATATGCTTTTTTATTTTGCAAAAAAAACAGATGCATGAGAAAACCATCGAAACCAATATAATATCTTACATTTTCAACACTGCAAAGGTCAAATAAATCTTTAACAGATGTTTTTCCCCTAAGATCAATATCCACAAAAGAATAACTTTTTTTGTCTTTTGCCAGATCCCTGGATGTACCTGTATGAATAACCCCAAAACCGGGATTTTCCTTCAAAAACCTTATAATAAACTGTTCCAGCCTTGAAAATAATTTCGGATTTACCCTGAATGATCCGGAAACCAAATAATTATTATAAATAATATATTGTTTATTTTTCTCCATTTTAATACTTACCGGTTCACCCGATTTGTAATATAAAGGCTTTGCAGGTACTGTCATTTCAAACTTAAATAAATACGAAAATTTATCAATCAGGTCATTAATTAATGGTTTATTTATATCAGGGCATTCGGTTCTGACATAAATTATATTACATTTTATTTTATTTAAACTTATAAGGAACCTTGTACTTGTAATTATTAAATCATAATTACCTAAATTGGCAGAGTTTACAACCTTATAATTATTACCTGTAAAATAACCGGCCATTAAATCAGTAGGAGCAATTTCCACATTATATCCATTCCGGATAAATAACCTGCATACCGGCTCAAAAAAGAGGTGATCGCCAAGATGCATCATTACCGGATCGGGAAAATAAAACAAAACCTTATAGTTTGTCTTATCGTTATACTTGATATAATAAAGGTTAGGGAAAATTTTATATTTTCTTATATTGAACAGCTTAATTATAATTAAGATGCGTTTTATAATATACTCTATTGTCTCCACTTTATATATATGTTTATTTATTTCATTCGTGTTTGAGTCTAAACTTAATCATGTTCGTTTCACATGAAATAATTTTCGCAGAATTTTCATAATTATACATTAGGTTAATAAGGTCGCAAACCTCAATTTTGTAAGAAGGTAAATTAAATAGTTTTTCTTTTAAATCATCTTTGTTACCCACCTTAAAATAAGTAACGGGAAGATGCTTATAAACTTCATTAAACACAGGTATATCTGAAATTATTACATTTGTTCCAAGGTATAAAGCCTCTAAGGGTGGTATTCCAAACCCTTCATATTCTGAAGGCTGAACAAGACAATCGGCATATTTAATGAGATTATAAAGCTGCAGGTCGGGAACTTCCCCGGTATAAATAATATCAGGATTATTCTCCAGTGCCTTAGCCACTTCTTTATCCTTTGAGTGAAAATTTTCTTTTCTTCCAACAATTACAAGTTTTTTATCAAAATCCATTTTCCTGGCTTCAGCATATGCGTTGAGAAGGGTTTTTAAACCCTTATGCCTTTTAATATTACCGACGTATATAATATATGGAAAATTAAGGAGGCTTGCCTCCTTATTGTTCTTACTGTATAGGTTTAAGGAATTTTTGATGCCATTATAAGTAACAATGATATTCCTTTTTGTATTAAAATGTTTCAGTATTCTCATTTTTGTGAAGGCTGAAACAGTGAACACCACCCGTGAAAGAGATAAGGCCCTTAATATATAAATCCGGCGGATGATAACTCCGGGTAATGAAACCAACCATTTTACATCAAGAAATACCACATCATGTATAACACTGAAAACCGGAATTTTAATTCCGCCTGGTATATTAAAGTTTGGAGTAAAAAACAGGTCATATTTATTTATTTTTTTTAAAGGAAATGTAAATAATTCCTTTATTGAAAAAGGCTGAATATCTGTATATAAACAAGTAACATTTGAATTTATAAGATAAGCTTCGAGCTTTTCTTTATTGCCTATTAATAAATATTCATTGTCATGATTATTAATTAAATAAAACAATATTTCTTCCAAATATGTCCCGATACCTGATAGTTTTAACATACGGCAGTCTATAGCAATTTTCATTTAATTATTTTATTTATTATGAAGTATTTAACCGTAACTGCCATTCGTATTAATTTTATAGGAATAAGAGCCGACAGAATCAACTTTAACTTAATTATAGTATTTACTTTAAGAAAGTTGGGTAAATGCTCCTTGTTGGCTGCTATTTCTTCAGTAAATGCTTCTCTTAAATTATAAAAACTAGCACCGTTAATATCGTAAGTCACGATTTTTATATTTACAAATAAAAAATCATAAAATTTAAAAACTCTTAACCAAAATTCATAATCCATTCTGTATTTATAATTTATGGAAAACAAGCCACACTTATTAAAAACTTCGCGGTAAACAAAACTTGCCTGGTGAGATATTTTAGCTTTTTTATTCAGGGCTAAGCTATTCTTAAGTGGAAAAGGCGGGAGCAGACGCCCGTCGGTCATTACCGCAAACCCGGTAATAATTTTATGCTCCTGAATTTCAAGAAACTTATAAACTTCGATTAAAGTATCCTTGCTGTAAAAGGCATCGCCTGAATTCAGGAAACAGATCCAGCTACCTTCAGACATGTTTATGCCTTTATTAAAAGCATCACTGATGCCCATATCTTTTTCACTTATCCATTTTTTAATGTAGGTGTCATATTTGTTAATAACCTCTAAAGTGCCATCACCGGAACCTCCATCTATAATGATATACTCGTAATCTTTAAATGTTTGTTCAATAACACTGGTTATTGTCTGTTGAATAAGTTTAACATTATTATAAACAACCGTTATTATTGTGATTAAAGGTTGAGGACTCATAATATAATGTTAGTTGTTACATTGTTAAAATATTCCTCTGAATAGAACTTTATCGCAGCAAAGCACATAATTGTAAAAAAACTTATAACCTCTAATCCGGGATATATAAGGGCAACAGGATATATTCCTATAATTATTATTTTAATCTTTCCGGCTTTAATTGGCAGGTATATAAGATAATAAATATGTAACAATAAAAATAGTATAAAACCAATGATCCCGGATTCATATAATACACTGCACCATGAAGAATAAGATGCTTCTTTAAGTTGATTACTCCCTTTCCCGTTTCCAAAAAGAAGATATTTTGACGATGTGTGTTCAAGGTAATATTTAAATTTAATTTCGTCAGTATTCCTTGTATTTCCAGCCAATTGACCGTTTTTTACCTTAAACCGGTCTATAGTTAATGCAGACAGATATTTCTGTGACTCCTGAGGTATTAATGAATTAACCACAAAAAAAATGCCTGCTAATAAAATTAATATTATAAGGATATGCTTAAAAGATAAACGGTAAATAATAAGTAAGAATAGGAAAATGAAATAAGAAAAAGAGAAACTAAAAAAACTTAGAAAAATCAAAATCCCTTTGCGAAACTTTTTATTTGGAAAAATAATATAATCTATCATTAATAATAAACCTGTATAGATACCCAGCATGCTGGGTTCGATAAACATTCCATTGAAACGGCTTATTATAAAATGCCCAATATCGACATTGACATAATTACAGATTATCAGTAAATTCATGTAGTTAGTGTAAAGGAAGCCTCTGCCATTTAAGTTGGCAATTTCATGCGGTATTGGTACCTTTAATGTAAAAAGTATAAAAACTATAAAACTAATTGTTGTAAGCAAAACAAAAAGATTAATTATCCAATCCAATACCTTAATAATTAGTCTTTTATTTTCAAGACTATCCAAATAAATTGAAAATAAAATAAACGCTGTTCCGGTAAAAATGATTGAACCGAATTCCTGATTAAAAAAATTCGATATAAATCCTGAGTAGGTATAATACAAAAGGTACATAATTAATAAAATTGTACCCCACGAAATTTTATTTGGTATTATTGTTAAAAGAATAATTATAAAACCAATGCTGACAATTATAATCCAAAGAAAGTGAAAATAAAAAGTATCAAAAAAATAAAAGTTAAACGCTGAAAGTACAATTAACATTAATCCTATTGATATAAAGGCATCTTTCTTTATGGATAAAGATAATCTCATGTATTTTTATTCAACGATATTAAATTATATGGCTAACTTTGAAAAAAGGGACAGGTAGCGTAAGGCACAGTTTTTCCACGAATAATATTCAACATTCAATTTGTTTGATGCAATCTGATCTTTTCTTATGTTCTGATTCGTCCATAAACTGACCAGGATTCTTTTCAGGTCATGTTCATTTGACAAATCAAATAAGTTAATCTGCAATATTTTTGACATTTCAATGTTTGGGGCTATATTTGAAGCAATAATTGGTAACCCGGCAGCGGCAGCTTCTAAAACAGGCATACAACTTGATTCATGCAAAGATGTTGAAATTAAATATGTTGCTGATTTATATAAGGATATAAGATCTTCAATAGGTACTTTTCCAAGGTAAAATACTTTATTTAACTTTTTATTTTCAATGTATTCCATAATTGTTTTATAAGCACCGTATTTACCTCCTGTTAATACAAGTGGTATTTCCATGCCATTCTTCCTGTTTATATTATACAAAGTTTGAAGCAATATCAAATGATTTTTATGTTTCCACAACTGCGCCGGGTAAAAAATAAAATTTTCAGGAATACCATATTTTGCATGAATATCTATTTTATAATCCTGGTTAAATTTTAAAATATCAACTCCTTCGGGAATAACACAAATCTGCGATTCTTTCAGGAATCTGAAATGCTGTAAAAGGTCCGATTTGATATATTCACTGCTAACCTGAATAATATTAGCTGAATTAACACTATTGTAAACTGCCAGGTTTCTCAGCCTTAGTTCATGCCAGGTAAAAAATTCAGGGAAATGGTATTCCTGAATATCATGAAGAGAAAGTACAGTTGGAACAGATAAATTATAAATGTTTAAAATTGTTGTGCCTGTATAAAGTATATCACATTGATTCTCTATTTTAGTTTTAATTTGAAATACTCTGGTATAGATATTCCAAAATAATTTCCATAGAAATTTGGAATTGAGCAGATATGGAATTATTCTAAAAATTTTTCTTATATAATATGAAGCCTCATCTAAAATAATAATCCGGCAATTATTTTGAAACCCGCTAAAAAGTTTAATATTTTTAGATGTACAAAAAATAATGTACTGATAATTATCATCATCCAATTCAACCAAACCTTTAATTAATCCCAGATTGTATGTATTTACACCTCCTACATAATCCGGTAAGATAGCTGTACAATCAAAACCTATTCTCATTTTTAACAAAATCAGTTTTTGTTATTTACTACAATCTTCATTGAATGTGCCAGAATTCCGGGAAACATTTTAACAGTAACTTTATTTATCAGTGGTAATAATAATGCCCTGATGAATTTATTAAATATAATTAAAGGTTGATATTCAACTCTAATTGTTTTCATATTAAGAATCTCTATCAGTTCAAAAATATCTTTTGGCCTGAAGAATCTTATGTGATCATAATTAAAACTCCTAAATTGTTTATAAATTTTTTTCCCATAACATAAATTATCATAACTAATAACCTTTCCGGTAAATAAAATACGCAACCTGTCCCTAAGGTCAAAATAAACAGGGACTGAAATTATTATATGCCCATTGTCAGATAAGGTATTTTTTGCTTGTAACAATAATGCGCCGGGGTCAAAAACGTGTTCCAAAACATCCAATATTAATACCAATTCGAATTTTTCATCCAAATTAAATGGCTGTGTAATATCGTGCCTTATGACTATGAAATTTTTTTTTTCTAGACTTAAAATAGCATCTTCATTTATTTCCATACCATATACATTGTAACCCTGATATATTAGCTCCTCGCTGACTGTACCATGTCCACAACCTATATCAAGTATACTGGCATTTTTGCTAAGTTTAGGTATTAAGGTTTTAATTTTTGAAAATGTATTGCCATGAGCATCTATTTTAGATAGTTCCTTATAAAAATTATTATAATAATTTGAAAAATCATTCATTTTTGTTTATTTGAATATTTGTATAAGTACATCACATATATAATTAACCTGTTCATTGGTAAGATCATAATATGAAGGTAAATTAATACCTCTTTTATAAATTGTGTGAGCAACTGAGGTATTTGCATTTTCATACATAGGCATATCAGATACCGGATAAAAATATGGCCTGGTATCAATCCCATTTTCTTTAAGCCTGAACATTAATTCATTCCTTTGGTTTTCTTCGTATCCATAAACCTCAAGACATATCATCCAATATACATTTTTAGCCCATAGTGCCTCATAATTCAATCTTATTGCAGACCCAATAATATTCAATCTTTCTTTGTAAATGTTAAATATCTCATTCCTTCTGGTTATTAATTCATTTATTCTTTCTAATTGCGCACAGCCAAAAGCTGCCTGTAAGTTTGTCATCCTATAATTAAACCCTACGATATCATGCCAATATCTTTTTTCTTTACTCATTGAATGATCTCTAAGTCTTTTTGCAAGTTCATAAAACTCCTTATTGTCAGTAGTAATCATTCCTCCCTCTCCGGAGGTAATAATTTTATTCCCATAAAAGCTGAAGATTCCACAATCACCCCATGAACCCACAGTTTTTCCATTAATTTGTGCACCATGAGCTTCAGCGGCATCTTCAATCACAATCAAATTATATTTTTTTCCAATTTCATTAATAGCTGGCATATTTGAAGGGTGACCATATAAATGGACAGGTATAATAGCTTTTGTTTTTGTAGTTATTAATGATTCAATGCCTGATGGATCCAAACATAGGGTATCCTCTTCAATATCTGCAAATTTAGGTACTGCATTTGCATAAATAACAGCGTTTGCTGTAGCAATAAAAGTTAAATCAGGAACTATAACTTCATCTCCAGGTTTAATGCCTGCTGCAACTAAAGCTAAATGAAGTGCTGTCGTTCCGTTACATACTGTCAAAGCATATTTTGTATTGCAGAAATTCGCAAAATTGTGCTCAAATAAATCGATATATTCCCCAAGCGAAGATATCCACCCAGAGTTCAATGCTTTATTAACATATTCTTTCTCAAGATCAGTAATTGATGGTTGTGAAATAGGTATAAAATTTTTCGGTAAAATCGTCATTTCTATAATTTTAAAATTAATTAATCTTATTCCATAATCTCGAAATTTTTCTAATTATGCGAACTGGAAGCGGTGGATGCATTTTTTTATAAAAGTTTTCAAAAGCTTCCCTGGCATTTTTATTTTCAACAATTGGTATTTTTTCCAAATTTATTGGGTACGGATATATTTCCGAATTAAATAATTGTCCCCAATTGGAAGAAGTCGTATTTGTTCCTAAATTATCATAGCCAATATTATAGACTAAAGTTTTAGACGGATATAAAATATATTTATTATTAGTATAGGCTGTGGCTACCCATCTGATAGCCCACGAACTTATTTTTCCATTTATTTGATCTTTTAACATCTTCACAAATGGATAAGTGTTATTAAAGTCAAACTTTATAAACAGTTTTTTCTCTTTTAGTTGTTTTAGAAGTATTTTACCATCAGGTTCAAAGAGATCCCAAGCTCTTTTCCAGGTTGCCCAACCTTGATTATCTGCCCCAATAAGAAAAAAATAATCCGGGAGATTTCCCTTTAAAGGTACAACATAACCTTGAACTGAAATTACTTCCGGATTATTTTCATACAGCGAAAGTCCATCATTTAGAAATTTCAAAAAATAAGGAGAGGTAACTAAATCATCCTCCATTACAATTACTCTATTAGATTTTTTAATTATATCCGTTACTCCTTCAATAATTGAATGGGATAAACCATAATTCACGGGTCGTTCTATTATAGTCGTTGATTTGAAACCTGAAACAGTTTTAATGTATGCACGGACTAAATTAATTTGTACTATATCAGTTTCATTTTTTGGGCCATCTGAAAATATAAATAAATCGCTTTCATCAGCCAGATTATTTTTTAGCAACGCTTCAATAGTTTGTCGAGTGTGCCAGGGACGATTATATACAAATAAGACTACAGGAGCTGTGATCATGGTTTTGAAAAATAATAATTTTTAATAAAGCCCAAACTTATACGAATTGTATGTTTTAGTTTATACCGTAAGGGACATGCCAACCAAATAAATATTATCCAGTAAAAAGGATTGTCTGCACTTTTTTTTGAAAATAGAATCTTCATATTTCTCCCGGCATTTGTTTTATTTACATTATGATAACCTGTAGTCGATTCATTGCTGTAAAGTCTTATTGAATGGTCTGTACGGAGAGCTAAACCTTTTCTGTGTGCTCTAATCGTAAATTCATAATCAGATCCATAATGCGGTAATAGTTTTGGGAAAAATCCTCCTGTTTTTAAAAAATCACTTACTTTAATGAATAATCCTCTGGTAGAAAAACAATTTACTTCTTCATCTCTGTATGCTTTTTGGAAAGAAAGAGTTTTCCAATCAACATGTACTCCTTTATCAATAAGGACAGAATCTTTTATATCATATGCTTCTGAAAGAAATATGGTGCTTTGGGAATTGGTGACTATCCTGGCTGCGTTAAATAAGTAATCCTTTTCCACTATAGTGTCATCATTTATTATCACTACCCATTCATTTGAATGGTCTATGGAAGAACTATTCAATAAAAAATCATACCCTTTTTGTAATGATCCTGCCCACCATAATTTACCTGTACCGTTTATTATCACAAGTTTTTCAGATGGAATATATTCTCTTACCATTTCTGCTGTATTATCAGTCGATCCATCGTCTATTAAAATAAGGGTATATTGCTGATAAGTTTGAACAACTAAACTTTTGATAAAATTTTCAGTTATTAATTTCCGGTTATGTACAGGCAATAAAATATAGAATTTACTGATCATTTTTTGTCATAAAAACAATTACACCATCCCCTGTTTTGAAAAAATCAAGCAATCTGGTAATTAGGTGATCAATCATTAATTTATGTGATAGAAATAAGCTTTTCAGGATAAATCTGTCCCACAGCGACAAATTTTGCCCTGGCTTCCAAAATTTGGATGGTACACCTGGTTTTGGGAAATACAATAAATGCACCCACTGATAGTATATCCATTCCGAACTTGTAATAGTTTTAATATCCAGAATTTTTAAACCTGCTTTTTTTGCTGCCATGCCTAGCGATAATTTTGAATAAAAATTCAGATGATAAGGAATGTGCCAATTTATCCACCTTTTCCCAAAAAATTTAGCACCAAATCCAAATGCATTTGGAAAACTAATAATGAGTTTACCAGATGGCTTTAATATCCGGGATATTCCTGTCAATATCTGAACAGGGTCTTCAATATGCTCCATCACTTGGTCCATAGTCACATAATCAAAAAAATTATTTTCATATATATCAGGAGTAAAAAGCCCCAAATGCACATTGAATTTAAATTTTTCGGCAACTCTGACAATATTGGAGTCGGCTTCAATTCCATAAACCTTGCAACCTCTGGATTTATGGTAACCAAGAGTCTCTCCAAAACCACAACCTATGTCTAATACGGTAACATTTTTCGGCACCCAGGCATATGCATTTCCTTTCAATCCATTTATCCAGCCATGAAAACCTTTCGGGTCTGGAGAAGGACTGTATTTATCAAGGTCTAATAATTTCCTGGGATAAAAATTTGAATACAAATCCTTCAGTTCTGATTCCGAAAACTTAACTTCTGTAAATATATGATGACAATGAAGACATTTAAGAATAGTATAAATTCCATTATAACCGTACCTGTCATCAAATAACTCTTTATTCCTTATTATTTTATCGGAACCACAAATTGGGCAATTAGCCGGACTCGTCACCATAATGATTTTAAATTATTTCTTTAATAATTCTTACTGGAACTCCATAGGCTATTTTACCGGAAGGTATATCTTTATTTACAAGAGTTCCTGCACCTATTACTACGTTGTCTCCAATTGTTACTCCTGGAAAAATAATTGCTCCGGATCCAATCCAGACATTTTTGCCAATTTTAATTTCCTTATCAATTCTAGTATTTCGCATCGGATGCATAGCATAATCATGAGTGGCAGTAGTAATTTGGACATGAGCGGCAATCATTGTGTTTTCTCCAATTTCAACTGGAACTGTAGCCCAGATATGTACAAAAGCATTTATTGCAACATTTTCACCTATTTTTAAATTTTCAAGTTGTTCAATAAATACCGGAAAATATATATTCAGATTCTTTACTTTCAACCTGTATTTATAATAACTAACTTTGAAATTCTCTATCTTAACGGATAAATATCCGTATATTTTAAATATCAGTCCCATATACTTTAAATCAATACATGTTTAATTCAGCTTTTGACAAATATTTGTAGGTATATACCGGATAAATGATTACAGCACCTAATAAGATAAAAGTATTTGCAACTATAATTCCGGTTAAACCATATTTATTGCCCAACCAAATACAAAAAGGAATTTTAATAATAGCTCCTGCCAATTGAACAAAAATAATTGGTTTAATTTTACCTATTCCATTTAATACCATATTGTAGCTGTAAGGGAACAAATTAAAAACAAACCAAACCTGAAGTATAAGTATTCCAAAATTATTTATTTGAATATTTCTCCCTGTCCACAACTTTAATATTGGCAATAAAAATAATGGAGCAAATATTATAGCAAGTAAAAATAATACTATTGTAAGTAACATATTTCTATTCAGGTTTTTTCTTATTTCTTTAAAATTCTTTGAAATATACAATTTACCCGATATGTCCCATAAGGGAGAAAAATATGATTGCAACACAGCTATGACGGATTGAAATATGACTAAGAGTATCCTGAAATCTCCAGCTCTTTCAAGATTAAAAAGTTGAGCTACAATTATTGAATCTGCATAAAAAAAAACAGTATAGGTTATAGACCCTAATAAAAAATGTTTCCCTATTGCAAATACTTCCCTTAAATCATTAATCCAAAATTTAATAGGCTGAATATACTTTTTATTAAACCAATTCCGGTTCTTTAAGAAAACTAAAGTATAGGTAATATTTATTAAAATTGTGCCTAAAATGCTAAATATCAGAAACAAATCTCCTGGAAATTTATTTTTAAATATTAACAATAAGGTAACTAATATAACATTGTAAACAACATTTGTAATTTCATATAAAAAAATCGTTTTATATTCATGAAATGACATCATAATAAGGCTTGCCATTGAAAAAGGGATGTTCAAAAGCAGCAAACCTAAACATATATTGGAAGCTAATATTAAGTCAACTCTGTTGCCGGGGATTGCAAAAAAATATTTTGAAGCCTGAGTAATATTGCAAATGGTGAATAGTATAATACTAAGACAGGTTAATGCAATTAACAGACTAAGAAATACACTAAAAAAGTATTCTGCTTGCTTTATTTTATTATGTTCTGAATTTAATTTATTACGTAAGCCCTGACCAAAACCTAAGTCCAGAGATGATAAAAGTACTGTGGAAGCACCAATAACTGCAATTAATCCATATTCAAAGTTATCCAAATACCGAGGTACTATACCAAATGTATAAAATGAAATTAAAATCCTGAATATTTTTGCTACAGATAACGTTAATCCGGATTTAACTAAAGAAACTTCTTCCAAAACTTAATCTTTTGAGGTATTTTTATTTATAAATAAGGACTTAATAAAAATTATTCCCACACCAGCAATAACTCCAAAAAAAACCAGCGACACTAAAATCAGGATAGTTTTAGGTTTACTTTTCTCCAGAGGTACTTGTGCTGGATTAAGTATTTTAAATACAGGAGTTTCCTGTTGTACTTTTATTTTAGACTGTTCTAACTGCTGTGACAGAGTATTATAAACATTAAATGCGAGAGTATATTCGGCCTGCAGCCGCTCTTCTTCAGTTTTTGCAAAAGCGGAAACGACGTTTTTATTTTGGTCACGGTACGTTGCCAGAGCATTCTGTGTTGAATGGTAGTTTTGTTCAGCTTCTGTTTTTCTATCAGATATAAATTGTAAATCGTTTTTAGCTTTTTGTGTCCGGTAATCGATAATATACCTGGTCAGACAACTTACAACCGAATCTGTTAACTGGGCTGAAACAAATGGATCCTGCATTTCAGCAGATATAACCAAAATGTTGTTTGATTCGCCTTCTTTAGCTTTGATTGAGTTTAATAAAGTCTTTGTTATATCCGATTGTTTTTGAGTTATCCTGAAAAATTGAGTTCCATTTCTGATTATAGAAGGCTCTCTGGTATGTTTTTTCTTAATCCAGCTTAATATTTTACCAGGAAGACCTAAAGAATAATCCATCGCATATGATAAAATTGAAGAACTTGTATGATTATCAAGGTAATCGGAAACAGTTACAGTAGAATCATACCTTGATTCAGTAATTTTTTTATTCATTATCTCCAATAAGAAGGAGTACTCTTAATAATATCTGGATATAATTGAGGAGATAAAGCTTCTGTTCCTCCAATTGACCCCAGATTTAACCCTGCCATGCCTCCAAACTGCTGAAGCAATCCGGATACATTGCCTTGTTTTGATTCATTTTCGACTAATAAAGTAACTTCGGATTTATATACATTAGGAGTTCCATATGATATAATTATACCAAGGATAAAGAAACAATTAAGGAT
>CAVYAE010000077.1:0-43621 GCA_963766305.1 uncultured Bacteroidota bacterium | reverse complement strand
TAATATCTTACTCCCGGATAATATGGAGGTGCCCAGGCCGGATTGTTATAATTTTCACCCTGGGCCATAGAAACTGGATTTGTAAAACCCATAAATCCAGAGAATAAAAGTATGAATATAACCTGAATCCATACCTGTTTGATTAGATTTTTCATTTTTGTTTTTTTATTTTTAAAATTTTATTTTAAGTTCTTATAATTTAACGTCTGTCATCTCCGTTACGATGTTGATCTACAAATCCCTGGTGATCATATCTGTGATCATGATATCCATAACCTCTGACACCTACCATGCATGAAGTAACGAAAAGTGTGATGCTGATAAACATAAGTAGTACAAGAAATGGTCTTAAAAGGCTGTTATACTTGTACCTTTGTATATTTTCAATTATAATGTCCGATTTATATTTTCTTTTTAGAGTTTTCATTTTATTTATTTATGAATGTTTTTATTTTATATAAAGGCTTTATGCAATATTATATAGGAGTGTAATTTAATTTCTTGATTACCAATAAAAAATTTAAGATAATGCATACATTTATAAATAGTAACCTTAAAAAATAAAGTTTAACGTCTCCGGGAAACCAATAAGCCCAAAAGAAATCCCAGGCCCAGACTGATTAATATCTGAGGCCAGTTCCAATTGGCAAATCCGTTGAAACCACTGTGAAATGTACCATGTCTGCTTTCAAATCCCATTGAGTTGCCAGTATGTGCCAAACCCTGCAACCAGGAAACACCCCCTAATAGAAAAAAAGCTACAAGGATGACTATGAACCCGATCACATAAACAACTGATGCGTTTGATTCAATTCTTCTATAAGCCATTTTATTATTTTATTAAATTGATTGTAAATATTTAAGAATTATCAACGGTTTTTAAGGGTTCTCTGAACCTTTGTTATTTCATCGTTCATTCTGTTTTTAAAGGACTTCCACTCAAGTCGTTTTTCATCCTGAAAATCGTTAATACTTTTCTTCATGGAAGTAATAGCATGGTGCAAAATTTCTCTGTCTTCCTTTAAATTCGATCTCATTTCTTTTGTGATTTCCATTTTATTTATTTTTTATGTCTGTCAATAATATTAATGACACACTGGTTACTAATTATATAAAGGTAGTCTCAATGTAAAAGGTATGTGTTATACTATTTATCAAAAGAATTACATAATTCATACCTTATCCTGGGTTCTTATGTCATCAAAAAACGGAGTTTTTTTTTCTTCTACACATTTAACTGCATAAAGGTACATGGCAGCGCTCCATGTTTGCCAGTCCTGACCCATAGGCCTGCCGTCCTGTGCTTTTATCCATTCATTAAACCCATACTCAACCTGATGTGTTGCGGATATTTTTATCAGACGGGTTAATATAACTAACTTTTCCCTGGCAAGCGTATATTTTTTAGCTGTTACAAGGGCTGCCACATAAAATCCACAAATAAAGGGCCATAATCCTCCGTTATGGTAATCCCCCGGATTGTTATATATTTTATACCGCGGCATCCAGTCAGGATCCTGTGGTTTAATGAATGGAAAGAAATTCGGTGGCAGGTCGACAGCCAGTTCACCAATTGACCTCATTTCCGAACATTCTTCTTCAATCCACGCAACCATTTCATTAGCACGCGAAACAGATGCCAACCCTGAAATAATGGCAAGGCAGTTACCCAGGAGATCGAACCTCTCACTGCTCTCGATTTTAAATGACCACAATGCGTAATATGGTTTGTGTTTTACTACCAGACCTTCATGAACATGATGGTGTATTGTCCCTCCGGTAATTGTAAAACGGCTCATATCTTCCCTTATATGTTCTGCCCGTTCATGAAATCCCATAATCCTGAGATAACTATATACAAGGGTATTCACATATAATCCGTAACCCGGAACCCACTGTTCGTCCCTCCAGTCAGTTGTGGGTTGCTGAGCTACAAGGTAACGGTCAGAAGGACTTTGATATTCCATCCAGTTTAGTGATTTATCTACTGCTTCCTTAAGAAAATAACTTTCGCCGGTGACTTTTCTGAATATAGAACATCCCAGCAAAAATAAGGGGGTTGTATCACTCGATCCGCGGTCCTCTTTGTCATGAACAAGGGAAGCAATATGTCCCCTTATGGTTTGATTTAAAGCAAGGGTTTCAAGAACGTTGCGAATGCTGATAATTAATTTTTCGTTTTCAGAAACAGCAATTCCTAAAATCGAAAACATAAGATCCCTGGTGTAAGGTTCAGGATATCCCCAGCCTGCAGTCCTGGGAAGACCATGAAACGGACCGTGAGAATTATGCAATAATACTTCAATGGCTGCTTTTCTAGCATCATCGAATTCTGACATATCATTTGGATTCATAGTTTGTTGTATTATTTTATTCCCAGTTTATCCTGTATAATCTGCACAAACCGTTTTGCTACTATACGGTAATCAAAATTGGCTACCACCCTTTCCCTTCCTGCGGCACCCATCTGTTCCCTGAGCAATTGATTTGTCATTAACTGCATCAGGTATTTTGCAATATCCTGTACATTGGCCCTGTAATCTACGGTGCGTGGCTCCTTGAATATAACTTTGTGCTTATTTTCAAAACCTGATTCATCCCCAAGAGTAACTTCGCTTACAACTATTCTTTGGGATACATTGGCAAGCAAAGCAGTTTTACCGTCTATGAGAGTATCCAGCATGCCCATTGCCTTGATACTTATTACAGGTTTCCCGCAGGCTCCGGCTTCTACCTGTGGCATACCGAAGCCTTCAAGACGTGAAGGTGCTGCATATATGTCACAGGCACCTATAAGGTAAGGCATAAAATTCCGGGATATGGTATTTGTTTCATAAGTCACATTTTTTTCTATGCCCAAATTAGTTGCCATTTCCAGATCGGCAAGGTTTTGATTTTTCGTTCTGGGTTGAGGCCAAACTTTACATACGTATTTCCAGTCAGGTGCTTTAGCATCAATAATTGCAAGTGCCTGCATAACCTCCTGCGCACCTTTTGAAGCTGCATCACCTCCAACAGTAAGAATCATTATCTGATCAGGAGCTACCCCAGTGCTTCGCGCACAGCTTTTATCTTTGGGTCGTCCCTGGAAAAAGGGATAAAAGTATCAGTATTACAACCTACAGGTAAAACTTCAATTATGTTACTATCAATACCATCCCGGATATACATTTCCTTTACCCAATTTGAGGTTACCAATATCAGTGGCAGGGCATTTAATACTTCCTGGTAGTTTGCAATATATCCGTCAGCAACTAACCATGGTACAGGTTGTACACCATACCTTTGAGGATGGAGTACCAATTGCGGTGTGTGTCCCCAGTAACCTACGCCAACCACCACATCGGGTTCAAACCAGCGATAGTACCATTCTTTTTCCTGAGCAGATTCGAAATGAACAGGATGTGCATCGACGCCCAATTCGGTAAGGCCTTTAAAAAGCAAATCACCCTGAGTTGCCAAACCACCCGGAGATGGCGGGTAATCATATAAAACTAAAACTTTCATGGAATAATATGAAAATGTACAAATGAGTGACAAGTCTTAAATAAGATTTACAAATCGCCTATCATAAATTGTAAATCATTTAATTTTTAAATCTTTAATTCTTATTCTTAAACAAAACTATGAAGCCAATTATCTGCAACTTTTGGATCGGAAAATTCCCAGAATGCTTCTTCTTTTGGTGTAGTTTGAGCTTCCCAGCTATCTTTTGTAAAACCGTAGGTTTTAGTGATTAAATTGTATTTACTTGTCCAGATATAATCCGGAAGCTTCACATAAATTGATGAATTTTCAACAGCCTTAGGAAAATACTCCTTATCATTATCACTGTATGCAAATGTCCAAAGATTATTAGTAAATATTTTACCAGTAGCCCACAAGCTAATCACAGCTTTACTTACTTCGTTATGTCTTATATGTTTTGTGTATTCACCATGAGGATGATGAGTGATTATGAGGTCGAATGATTTTTCAGGCAGAAGGTCAAATATATACTTTTCTACTATTTCGTTTTCAATTGGATATTGCTCAGGACCATCATCAAGGTTTCCCATCACACCTATAGCTTTTATGCTTTTTAACATAGTGTAAAACTTTGGAGCACGGTTTTCATCATAACACCTCGAAAGGCACAGGATAAAACAATCCCATTCAGGGTGAAGGAAAATATTACCTCCTGTCCATAAAGTTTCATCATCGGGATGGGCTACAATTATAGCTACTGACTTTTTATTCTGAGACTGCATAATTATCTTTGCCATAATATCCTTGATATTTCCAAAGGAACTTCGATACCCGGCAGGCATGGTATTACACGGGCAGTAAAATCTGTTACCGGCCGGTTCACCGGAACGGAAGCTTCAAAATAAAAACCATTACAGGAACCTTCAACTTTTTCCCCCCGTGACAATGTTTGTATAAAAGGATCCTGACCATCAATACCATCTGCATATAATTCCACCTTAACGTCATCAGGATCGACATCCTTAAGGATAACCTCAAATTTTATATTATATTTATTATTAGTAGTTTCTATATTATTTTCACCAAATTGTATTAAATCCCATTTTTGATTTAGTATTTTCGACTTATCCAGAAGTTTTTTGGTCAATTCCCCTTTATTGGCAGTACGATCCAAATATGCCTTTGTAGCGGGAATATAATGTTTTTCAGTGTATTCCCTCACCGACCTGTCAGATGAAAACCGTGGTGTAAGCTGTGCCATACTTTCACGCATCCTGGATATCCAGTCCACCGGAATTCCTTTTTCATTTCGGAGATAGAATTCAGGAATAACTTCCTTTTCAAGTAAATTATACAGCTGATCGGCTTCCCTGTCATCCCAGTATGCGTCATCTCCATGTTCAATACCATCTCCCAGGGCCCAGCCCACTTGAGGAGTATATGCCTCAGCCCACCAACCATCAAGAATTGACAGGTTAATACCTCCATTCACCAGCACTTTCATACCGCTCGTTCCGCTCGCCTCCCATGGCCGTCTGGGAGTGTTTATCCACACATCGACTCCCTGTACCAGTTTTTCGGAAACGTGCATATCGTAATCACCAAGGAAAATAACCGGGGGATGTATAACGTTTTTTCTTATAAAATTCATCCAGTCCTGTATCAGCTGCTGTCCCTCCATATCGGCCGGATGTGCTTTTCCTGCTATAACCAGTTGTACCTTTAAATCCGGATTAGTTAACAGAGAAAGTAAACGCTGCGGATTATGTAACAGTAAATTAGGTCGTTTGTAGGTAGCAAAACGTCTGGCAAAACCAAGGGTTAAAACATCAGGATCAAACAAATGACTGGCTTTTTCTATTGATTCCGGTGTGCGGCCCGATCCAATTAATTGTCTTTTTAAATGTTTCCTTACAAAATCAATAAGTGTCTTATTGGCATTGGTGCGCATTTCCCAAAGCTTTTCATCTGAAACTTTACGAAAATCCTGTTCCAGTGTTTTATTGGTCCCAAGCCATCTTTTTTTCCACATGCTTCCGTCCAGATATCATCGGCTTCCTTTGAGTCCCATGTTGGCATGTGTACTCCATTTGTAATATGCTGAACAGGTATTTCATTTTCAGGCCATTGCGGAAAAAGAGGTTCGAACAGGTGCCGGCTCACCTTACCATGAAGACGGCTAACTCCGTTTACTGCACCACTTCCTCTTATAGCAAGGTAGGCCATATTAAAATTTTCTTGGTAATTCCTTGGGTCCTTGCGGCCTAATGATAATAATTGGTTGAGTTCTAAATTAAGCTTTTGATTGGCATATACTCCCAGGTATTGATCAATAAGATTTGCTGAGAAACAATCGAATCCGGCTGCAACGGCAGTATGTGTTGTAAAAAGATTACCTGCCCTTGTGGCAGTTAATGAAACATCAAATGGCTGACCTGTATCTTTCATAAAATCATATGCACGTTCCAATATGGCAAAGGCAGCATGACCTTCGTTAAGGTGACAAACCTGTGGATTTAAGCCTATTGCTCTCAGCAACCGCCATCCTCCAAGACCCAAAACCAATTCCTGTTTCAGACGATGTTCTGTGCCACCACCATACAATTCACCGGTTATACCCCGGTGTACCGGGAAATTTGCAGGATCATTGCTGTCAAGTAAATAAAGGTTTATATTTCCTACCTGCACTTTCCATGTCCTCAGCCATAAGGATGTTCCAGGTAGTTCAATTTCAATACGTAGCCATTCTCCATTTGAATTACGTAAAGGGGTAACCGGTAACTGGCCTGGATCATTGTATGGATAAAAAGCCTGTTGAGCTCCATTTCGGTCAATTTCCTGACGGAAATAGCCTTGCTGGTATAAAAGTCCAATGCCTGTAACCGGTATTCCCAGATCGCTGGCAGATTTAAGCTGGTCACCTGCTACATTCCCTAATCCACCCGAATAAATAGGAAGTGCCTCACTAAGCATAAATTCCATACTAAAATATGCCACACTTTTAAGAGAAGATTCAGGATATGTCTGCTTAAACCATGCAGAGCCATTATTGGATGCCTCACTCTTCTTAACTAAAGAATCTATTTTATTACGGATATCCTTATCCTTCATCAGCAATTGCAGTTGATCCTGGGATGAGGTCTGCAGAACCACCCAAGGGTTGCGGGTCAGGTTCCAAAGTTCAGGATTGAGCCTGATCCAAATCTCATCCGCAGCATGGTTCCAGGAACACCGCATGTCAAGTGCAAGTGCAGACAGAGTATCAAAACCATCTATATCAGAAACTTTAGAACCGTACATAATTAACCTTCTTTTTGTTTTCGCTCTATTGGAATTATTCCGGCCATTTCACCAATAATATTTATTAATTCGGTACCTGTCGGAATTACGATTTTAGCATTTTTCTCAAGTGCCACTTCAAGAGCTTCCAGCTTGCGCAATAATTGAGCATTGCCAATAAAGTATTTGTCGGCAGCTTCATTTACCAATTTAATGGCTTCGGCTTCTCCTTCCGCATGTAATATTTTAGACTGTTTAAATCCTTCCGCTTCTTTTATTTTAGCACGTTTTACCCCGTCTGCAACCGTTTCAGCAGCAGTGGCAGAATCTATAGCTGCTATTTTCTCATTCTCGGCTTTAACCACTTTATTCATTGTTTCCTGTACATCCTTTGGAGGATCTATTTCCTTCAGTTCGGTGCGGACAATTTCAATACCCCATCCCTGAGTTTCAATATGCAAAGTTTTATATAATTCAGCATTTATTTTTCCGCGTTCGCTGTTTGCAGACTTAAGGGTCAGAGTTCCGATTATATTCCTAAGCGTAGTGCGGGCCAGGTTTACAATCTGATATTTATAGTTATTTACATTATAGATAGATCCTTTAACACTTTCTTCATCGGACCGTACTTTAAAATAAACCTGTGCATCCACACTTGCATTCAGGTTGTCGTTTGTTATAATTTCCTGTGGTTCGGCATTTACCATTTGTTCTGTAACATTTACCATAAATAACCTGTCTATCATTGGAGTAATCCAATGAAACCCGGGATTGGCAAAAAATTTGTATTGTCCAAGTCTTTCAATCAGTCCACGTTCTGTTGGTCTGACAATTCTGATTCCCAACAGAAAAATAAATACTACGGGAATAATTATCCATAAAAAGTTCATAGTTATAATTATTTATTATTGTTAATTTTCAAGATTTAAGCAGAATAGTAAAGAAGCAGGAAATGACAATCAGAATCACAATAGCAAATCTATTCAGGTTAATCACTATAAGTACTTACCGTAACCTTCAATAATTTCTCTCATTTCTTCTTTGGATTTTTTTAATTTATATTCAACCATCCTCAGCATACTTTCTTCCATGCCTTCATCATGGTGTAAATCAGCATCTGTCAACTGAGGGTATTCTTGTTTGAGCTTAATTTTAAGTTGTTCCCAGTTTCCCTGGTTTAATAATATATCCATGATAATTTTTTATTTTTTATTTGTCATTAATTCAGCAATTTGCACATCTTCACATTACCTTACATCCTATCCATATACCAATTTAGTGTTTGTTCTAATTTCTGATGATTCAATATTGTAGAAATAGCTTTTTGCAATCTCAAAAAAGCGGTTTCGCTTTTGACAACATAATCAAAGGCATGATGCTTAATACAATCAATGGCTACGTCTATATTATCCTGTGAAGAAAGCATAATAACCGGAATGTGGGGATGGTTTGTTTTGATTATATCGAGTATTTCAATACCATTCAAAGCTTTACTTTCAATACTGTTAAGATAATAGTCCAGAATTATTATATCCGGATTTTGGTTAATATTTTCCAAACCCAGTTCACCTGTTTCAAATGACCTGAGTATATAATCCGTGTTATTTGCAAAATCAATAGCTAAAGACTTGACATACAGTTCATCGTCATCAATCAGAAACACGAGCAGAGGATTATCCGTTACCATTAATTATTATTTTTTAAAATGTTGTATTCAATATTTAATTCATAACATGCTTGTATACATATTTTTTCAAGTTGCATAATCAGTTTGTCAATATCTTCAAGATGAAGTTGTGTTTTTGAATAATCCTGTATTTTTCGGGCCATGTCTTCATAATCTTTATTAATTCCCATAATAATAAAAGAAGGTATAATTTTATGAGCGGCTGAATATAATGTCTCCCAATTTTTATCCTCTAAACTTTTCTTCATCGTGTTTACAAGTGGCAAAGTCTGAACTAGATACAGCCTGATCATTTCCATTATCAGTACCGGATTATCTTTAGTATGTTTGAATAAATAAGATAAATCGGTACATTTATTTAGTATTTCGGATGTTTGAGCTGAAGGTTCGGTAGTTTTTGTTTTATTATATTCAGGTTCCGTTAGTATTAAAAGTTTAATTATTTTATTATATAATTGTCTTTCATCTACCGGTTTTGAAATATAATCATTCATACCGGCTAATTTACACCTTGTTAAATCTGTAGTTGTAACATCTGCAGTTAAAGCAATTATTGGTACCTGAGAATGCATGGATTCCCTTATGTATTTTGATGTTTCAAACCCGTTCAATTCAGGCATCTGCAGATCCATCAAAATAAGATCATATGTATTGGATTTTAATTTTTCAATTGCCACTTTTCCGTTTTCTGCCAGGTCATGGCTGAATCCGAAGTCATCAAGCAATGTTTTTATCAATAGCTGGTTAAGGGCCATGTCTTCAACTACTAAAATTTTTATGATATTAGTCTTTATATCAATTTGTTTAACCATATCTTCCAATGGTACTATTTCATTTGTTTTTTTAAATGTTAAAACAAAACTGAATGTAGAACCTTTACCAAATATACTTTCAACATGTATAGACCCCCCCTGGGATTCTACCAATTGTTTTGAAATAGCAAGTCCAAGACCTGTACCTCCGTATAGCCTTGAAATATCATTAGTTGCCTGTTGGAAGTTCTCGAAAATACTTTCTAACTTTTCGGACTCAATTCCTATTCCCGTATCTGAAATCGAAAACTTTACCGCAGCATATTTTTCACTTTCGTCAATCAACTTTACATTTAATATAATTTTACCTTCAGAAGTAAATTTTACTGCGTTACTCATAAGGTTCAGAATTACCTGGTGTAATCGTACCGGGTCACCTACAATTACTTCAGGTATGCTGTTGTCATATTCTTTAATAAGTTGCAGGTTTTTTTCCTGAATTTTAGTTTCGAATACATCCACCATTGCATTAATAGAAGTACTTAATCTGAAAGGGGTTTGATCAAATATCATTTTCCCTGAATCAACCTTGGCCAGGTCCAGAATGTCGTTAATAAGTACTGTTAAAGTATCGCCACTCATTTTGATAGCAGTCAGATATTCTTTTTGTTTTGCAGTTAACGTACTCTTCAGAAGCACTTTTGTAAACCCTAAAATTACATTCATGGGTGTACGTATTTCGTGGCTCATGTTTGATAAAAACTGCTGTTTTGATTTTACAGCATCTTCAGCAATTTGTGCGGCCCTTTCCGCTTTTAATTTTGCTTTTTCAGCAATTTTTGTAGCCAGTTCCGCACTGTTCTTCGCTCTTATCAGTTCATCCTCAATTCGTTTGTGGTCAGTAATGTCCCGAGCAACAACAACAATTCCAATAACTTTACCATACTCATCCTTATATACAGACCCGTTAAATAATACATCCGTAAGTTTACCGTCACGTATAGTCAGTGGAAAATCGGCAACAAACCCCTGGGCAAATACTTCTTTATATATTTCCCTGGCCTTTTCAGGTTCTGTAAAATATTCAAAAAAGTCGGTACCTATCATATGCTCCCTTGTTACTTCCGTAATATTTAAAGAAGCATTGTTGAAATCCGTAATTTTCCCTTCGGGACTTATTGTAAACATTGGGTCAAGACTGGCCTCAATGAGGCTTCTTGCATATCTGGCTTCCTGTATGATTCTTGCTTCCATTAAATTGTTTGTTAATCTTTATATTATTTATAGTTTTTTAATTTAATCCCTAATCCGTCATCATTTAAATATCCTCTAATGGTATTCTGCTTCTGCTTTTTAATTTTTTAAAATTAGTAGGCGAAAGACCCGTAATTTTCTTAAATTGGTTTGACAAATGTGCAACACTGCTGTAATGCATATTCCAGGCAATTTCAGTAAGGTTAAGTTCATCGTAAATAATCAACTCCTTAACGCGCTCTATCTTATGAGCAATCATAAAATGTTCAATAGTAGTACCTTGTACTTCCGAAAACAAATTTGCCAGATATGTGTAATCGTAATTTAATTTAGCACTTAAATAATCAGAGAAATTGGTTTTAGGTAACTCTCCTGTATAATGAATCATTTCAATTATAACATTTTTTATTTTTTCAATCAGAACAGCTTTTTTATCTTCCATAAGCTCCAGTCCTGATTTTGAAAGTTCAGTCCGCAATTGTTCACGTTGTTCATGAGATATGTTCTCCATAATATCTACAACACCCATATCAACTATCACAAAGTGCAGACCCAGTTTTTTTAGTTCTTCCTGCACTACCATTTTGCAGCGTGCGCTAACCATGTATTTGATATATAACTTCAAAAGGTTGTAATTAATTTATAACTTGAGAAAATCAATTGCGACAAACATTAAAACTGAATATTAATCAGAGAAGATTAATATTTTTGAAAAGGTACGCCATTTTATATGGAAATTGTTATATAATTTTGAATTTAAATTACATTATTCCCACATAATGGAAGGATCAATCTCTGGCATTAAAGGCTCCCAAATCCCATATATCTTCAGTTGTAACACGTAATGGATAGTTTGGGAAAGATAAAACCGGTATTAATGCTTTATTGATCATTTGATGTGCATAACTCCCTTTGAAAATATTGGAAATGGTTTGTTCCTGTTCAGTCATTATTGAAATCAGATCTGCATTAACGGAGTTGGCATAATCAATTATCATATCAGTAAGATTATCACCCTGAAGGTGTTCGATTGTGAAAGAGATATTTTGCCGGCCCATAAATAAAGCCACTGATTCAACATACTGATGAAGCTTCGATTCAATACTGCTTAAATGGGTGAGCCTGACAGATATCAGATGAACTTCAGAATTAAACAGCTTAGCCAATATAGCAGTAAATGGAACCTTTTCACGGGTTTGAAAGGTAATATCCAGCGGAACCACAATTTTGTTTATGTTTGAAACTAACCTGTCTCTGCGTATTGTAATTACAGGAACCCTGGAATGCGATGTTATTTTATAGGTGTTTTGGCCTATGATTGTTTCGTTAATACCTGATTCTCTTTTTGTTGAAAGTACAATTACAGAATCAGGAGATATTTCCGCCAGGTTTATTATTTCCTTGTAGATGGTTCCTTCTTTAACGGTGTAGGATAATTTTTCATAATTATATTGACCTTTATACTTTTCAAGAATAATTTCAAATTGTACCTTTACGGATTGATATTCCTGAGACAATTGGTTTTTAATAAGTATATTACTAATATCAATTACATGCACCATGTTAATATTTGCCCCTGATTTTCCGGCCAATAACAAAGAATAATCCAATCCTGTAAGTGATTCATCAGAAAAGTCCAGAGGAACTATTATTGTTTGCATCAGGTATAAATTAATAATTATTGGTTCTAACCGCAAAGGTCAACATTAATAACCGTTAAATATTATATAAAAATTTTAAAGAGTTATATAATTCACACATTATCGAATAAATGACACATTATCGAATAAATGACTTATTATATAAAAGACTAATTAAAAATGTTATAACTGAAAGATAAATAAGAATATGAATCATAGAATTTACATGGAATAACAGAAAAGCTATTAACCATGATAATATAAATAATATGCTGCTGTATAAAAATATTTTTGACATCTTGGGAAGTATAAATTAATTTTAATTGACTCACCAGGCTTTTTAAAGAGCTTTTACACTATCAGCAATATAGGCTGAATCTCCCCGCCAGAGTAAAACTCCATTCTTTTGTTTATAATGTATACTTAATTTTTTACCCTGCATAATTTCCAGTTCATGGGCCAGGTTTATATTAATAATGGAAAATTTAAATTTTTCCTGATTCAGAATAATATTTGAACTGTCACTTCCATTATTAAGTATCATTTCTCCTTCATAGGTTTTAAAAATATTTCCTTTATAAGAAAATTTCTGCAATATTCCGGTGCGGTAACCTTCACTGTAAGTATGAAAGTATTTCCAGTAGATTAAGAATCCTATTATAATAACTGTTAATAAAATAAATAAAACAATCATAATAATTTGTATTAATTTATTTACCTTTTTCCGCCACCACCACCGTGACCACCGCCACCACCACCGTGACCAAAGCTACTGCCCGCTGACCTGCCACCAATGTTGTGTACTGCATTATCTCTGCCTCCAAAAGAATGCCAGGCCTGACTGTGATATGTATTTGCATTAGAGTGAGTTGAACTTCTAACGTTTTTTTGAACTGATTGTCCGCCAGCCCTTTGGAATGATGCTGGTGAAGTAAGTTGATTAAGGCGGTTTGTACCATTTGGATTAAAATGGGAATTGGCAATTCCCATAAATCCATGATTGACTGAACCCATGTATCGGTTTTCAGCTATATTACTGTGGTAATAATTTCCGAATTGACGGTATAACGAAGGATAGCGATTGTAATGGCCTTTATTGAAAAACCATTTAGAAAAGCCATAACCTGGTAATCCCCATATTCCAAAACCTGCTGCTCCATAATATATGCCAGAGTCGTACCAGAAACTTCCCGGATACCATAGTGGATAAGAATACCAATCGGGATAACCAAACCAGTATGAATAGGGGTTTGCATAGTAGTCTGTATTGTCGGTATCATAATTTTGTTGTGCAGGCACATCATAACCGTTTTCTTTTGCATAATCTTTGGCGGCCTGGTTAAGTTCCTCTGTAGTTTTAGGATCTTCAGCCATTTGTTTTTTATAAGCGGCATTTTCATATTGGTTCTGTATGTTAAGGCTGTCATGAATACCTGCCAGGCGATTATTGAGGTCAACAGGATCTGAATGATAATGTTGGCCTAACCTTGTGGTAAGTTCAATATTATTTGTCAATAATGTTAAAACATCAGGCATAGCCGAAAGTTTTTCAAAAGCTGATTTAACTGATTTATCAAGGGGTTGAATAGTCTGATTAAATTTCAGTTTCAGAGAAATATTTATATTGTCAAGTTTAACCAGATTATTGTATTCATTGTTGTATAATTTCCAGGCTGCTTCCTTAAGATCTGCATCCTGGTTTGGTAATAATTTGTAAATTACTTCTTTATCCTGTTTTAAAGGAGTTGTTGCCAGCGAGTGCAATACATCTGGATATCGGGTGATTGTATAAAACCAGTTTTGTTTACTATGGTCAAATCCGTTTATCAGATTATGAAATGTTTCCACAGTTTCGCTTTGATCGTTCTGAAGTTGGGTTAATATTTGCGGATATTCACTGACCAGCAATATAGCCTCACGTACATCTGCATTATAGGGAGCAATTGAAGCAGCAATACCTTTATCTGTTTCAAGCTTATTCACCTGTCCTTCCACACCTGTCGGAGATATGTATAGTAAAGTGGTTAATAATAATCCATAAAAAACCCATATTTGTATAGAATTTCCCGATCTTTTATCCATTGTAGTCATTTTTTAATATATAATTTGTATATTAACTATTTATGAAAAGATACGGCCTGGTCAGGTCGTATCTGTACTAAAAAACTAAAGAGTTTATTATAAATTTTCAGCCACGTCTCCATCCGCCATGTATCCATTGTTCACCTTTACGTCTGTGATTCCAGTGACCCTGGTACCATCTGTATCCTGCATGTGGCGGAGTTGCCCAATGACCACCGTTATTAACGTATCTTCCACCTTCTTCATTCCATTCTTCACCAATCCATACATGAGCAGGACTAGGCCTTTCTGATTGCACAAAAACCGGAACTGTAGGACGTACTTTTACAAATATCTGTGCCGAAGCTGATACAGTAAACGCAATTAGTGTTATAGAAATTAACATTAGCTGAATAAATCTTTTTTTCATGATAAATAATTTTATATTAAAACTTTACTTTGAACTTTACAAAGTTGACTGTAATTGGTGTTCCAATCATTACATAACTTTATCAAAAACTTACAAAGTTCACACATCCTTATTTGGTAAATTCTGATGCGATTAAATTCTATTTAACCCTTAAATGTGGGAATGATATAATTATTAATTGGAATTGTATAAAAGTTCTTATTAATTGATTAATAATTTTATCAGGTTGATTATTTTGAACTTCTTAAATTTAACTCTCTTATTTTTTATTGAATATGTCCTTTGCAGTTAATATATCACAGTCGTTTTCTTCAAAAATGAATATAACCAGAGGCCTGGCAGCCTTTGCAGTTATGTTTTCACATTTACGGAGGCAATACTTTGTGCCCTATGCCGACTTAAATATCACCTCACATAATATAGTTAATTACAGTTTATTTTTTATATCGCAATTTGGACATCAGGCAGTTATTGTTTTTTTCGTATTAAGCGGATATCTGGTTGGCGGAGCAGTTATTAAGGACTTAATAAGTGGAAACTCTGAATGGTTAAAATATTTCGTAAACAGGATAACGCGTATGTGGACAGTTTTAATACCTGCTTTGTTATTAGGAGTAATCCTTGATTATATAACATTTGCAATAAATCCCCGAACTCCTGGAACAGAAAATTTCACTTTCCAGTCGTTTTTAGGAAATATATTTTTTTTACAGGAAATCAGGGTACCTACTTTTGGTACAAATGTTCCACTATGGAGTATAGCTTTTGAATTTTGGTACTATTTACTGTGGCCGCTAATTATTTTCCTTATATTTTACAGATATCCGACAATGATAAAATTTATTTTTTCCATCATCCTGATATATTCAGTTTATCTGTTAGCTCCCAGAGCTTTACTACTTTTTCCAATTTGGGTTGCGGGTGCATTGATACGTCTCATTAAAGATTCTCGTTTTTTGCATAAGCCTGTATTTATTATATTTTCATATATATTGTTTATTGGCACACTTTGTTATTCAAGTGTATATAGAACAATGACAGGGTATTATATGTTAGGTTTAGCCGTTTGTTTATTATTTATTGAGTGGCAGTATGCCAGGGAATATTCCTTTCATCCACTTATTAATAAGCTGGCACATTTTTTCTCAGAATTTTCGTTCAGTTTGTATGCCGTTCACTATTTTTTTATTATTCTATTGCTGAATATAGTTAATTATTATCTGGGCATTCCAGTTATGGTCAGGGATGCAGGCATAGCTAGCTGGTCAGTACTTTTTAGTTTTGCACTATTAACCTATTTATGGGCGTTTATTTTTTATTGGTTTACGGAACGTCATACCTATACTTTAAGAAGCATTATATTAAATAAACTGACAAATTCAACAAGGGTTCAAGTACCTAAAGTTGCAGAAGTCTAAAAAGAAAATGTTTTCCCATCTTCCCGTTTACCATCATTATACCCGTTATCTCCGTATCCATAACCATATTAATACTTTATTTGGCTATACCAATTTTTTCATTATTACTGTTATATTTTTATTAATTCCAGGTAAAATTTATTCAAACAACAGGTATTTTAATATAAGTGACAGTTCATTAAATATTAATGTCTGTGAGTACATTAATAAAGATACTCTACACCATAATACTAAATTAATTAAACCCCGACAAATTGATTTGTACAATGTAATTAACAATACTTTTCATATAAATTTAAGAAGGGATGATATAAATAAAAAAGAATTAGGACCGTTTTTTTCAGCCATTCCATCTTTTGGGTATACCTTGCAATCAGGTTTAACCTGGGCTATTACCCAAAGCACTTCCTTTTATACCGATACCAGTAAAAATAAAATTTCATGTGTTACAGGATATATATTTTATTCTCAATATAACCAGATCGGCTCTGACATCAATTCCAATATTTTCTATTACAAATACAAAATACATATATTCGGTGACTGGAGGTTTTATAAATTTCCCACTAATACATACGGATTAGGGAACCATACATCCTTGTCAAATTCATTACCAATTGATTATTCTTTTGTGAGGTTTTATCAATATATATATAAGGAATATTTTGCTAATCTGTACTTTGGTATAGGATACAATCTTGATGATTTTTGGGATATAACAACAAAAACGGATACCGGTAAAATATATAAAGAGTTTATTAATAAAGTAAAGGATTCAAGAGCCAAATCTTCAGGAGTATCATTGAATTTTTTATACGATAACAGGAAAAACTCCTTAAATGCAAAAACCGGAACTTATTTTAATATTCAATACAGAACAAACTTTATTTTCTTAGGCAGTGATATTAACTGGCAATCGATGCTTATCGATTTTAGAAAATATTTCTGTGTGCCGGCTTCAACAGACAATGTATTAGCTTTTTGGAGTTATAATGATTTGACTTTAAACAGACAACCTGCTTATTTAAATTTGCCAACAATTGGCTTGGATGATTATAATAATACCGGCAGAGGTTATGTTCAGGGGAGGTTCACAGGCAATAACCTGATATATTTTGAAACCGAGTACAGGTTTCATATTTCTGAAAACGGTTTATTTGGAGGAGTGGTTTTTGGCAATGTAGAAACTCTTGTAAAAAGTATAAATAATCAAATAAATACTCTGATTCCCGGATACGGGATTGGAGTGCGAATTAAGTTTAATAAACATTCCGATACCAACCTTGCAATAGACTATGGCATTGGAATAGGTGGTTCCCGTGGTATATTCTTTAATCTGGGGGAAGTATTTTAAAATAATTGTTGCAGTAAGTCTATCATTACTTTTTACATCAATTTCTAAGGGTCAGAATAACTTTGCAAACAATGAAGACGGAAACAGGGCATATCCGCAACTGGATGTAAGATACCTTCCGGATGAAGTAAAAGTTAAATTTGCAGTAGATTACCCGGTTACATCCTATTAGAATAGGTATGGCTATCCTACTTTTGCAAATTCATCTTATTGGTATTCTTATGATCCTGATTTTTACAGTGATAAATTTCCCGAATAAGGCATTTACTTTATTATAATAACGAAGGTTCATTATTAAAAGATAAAAATATTTAACAGATTATTGCATTTTCTATGTTATAGCACATTTGTCTAATGAAAAGGAATCCTTTAATCACAAAAGTGTGAATAATACAAGTATTTGAAAAAATTATATAATAGGTTTTTAAATTTTAGGTAGCATCTTTGCTTTTAAATATTATATAATTAAAAGCTTTCAAGGGTTGGTAATAGAATTAAAGAATAACCAATAAATAATCAAAGTTGAGTTAATTTAGGTTTTAGGTTTTAGGTTTTGTTAAGAGGGCGTCTCAAAAGTCGAGATGCCCTTTTTTTGTTAATAAAATTGTTTAAAAAAAGCCGGGAATTTCCCAAAATCACTTTTGAGACGGTCTCTTTTTTTGTGTCGTGCAAACCAGCGATTTGATGAACCTGTAATTTTCAATGAATTATGTAACATATTTCTATAGTTACATAACTATTATCGATAAAGAATATCTCACCTTTGTATTGTGAAATATCTTTTATAATATGAGTTAACAACGGCCATTGGAATCAAAAACCAAATTTATTACTTAAAATTTCACACAGGGAAATTTAAAATTAAAATCATGACTCAGTCTAAAAATCAAAATGCCAGGTATGCAAGAAAATTAATAGAAGCTACTTTGGATCCAATGATTACTATAAATCCGGAAGGAAAAATTATGGATGTGAATGATGCTATGATGAAAGCAACCGACATGGATCGGGACTCACTGATTGGCACTGATTTTATCACTTATTTTCAGGAAAAAGAAAACGCCTTTAACATTTATAAAGAAATATTTATTTCTGGTTTTGTGCTCAATTACCCGCTAACTATAATAGATGGTGTATTAACAGATGTACTGTTAAATGGGTCTGTTTACAAAGACAATAATAACAATATTCTTGGAGCTGTAGTTGTAGCACGTGATATTACACAATTGAAAAGGGTTGAAAAGGAATTAATTGAGTCGAAAATGTTAGCGGTAGAATCGGCAAAAATAGCTATTGAAGAAAAAGGCAAAGCAGAACTTGCCATGCAGGCAAAGCAGATATTCCTTTCAAACATGAGCCATGAGATTCGCACTCCATTGAATGCAATTATAGGTTTTACCACAGTATTGTCAAAAACAGAATTAACTGATAAACAAAAAGAATACCTTCAAGCTATAAAATCAAGTGGTGATACATTAATTGTCCTTATTAATGACATTCTGGATTTGGCAAAGGTAAATTCAGGTAAAATGATATTTGAACAAGTTCCATTTGAAATGTTATCAACTATCTCAACAATATTTAAATTATTCGAAACTAAAATAGAAGACAAAAAATTAAAATTGAAAAAAATATACGATTACAACATTCCGAAAATATTACTCGGCGACTTTGTTCGTCTAAATCAGATAATATTAAATCTTCTAAGTAATGCATTAAAATTTACCACAATAGGATATATAACGGTAAGTGTAAGGTTGTTGTTTGAAGATAAAGAAAAAGTTACTATTGAATTTGCTATCAGTGATACAGGCATTGGAATCAATCCCCAGAATTTAGAAATTATTTTTGAAAGTTATCACCAGGCCACCAATGGTACCTCAAGGTTATATGGTGGTACAGGGTTAGGACTTGCTATTGTGAAACAGCTGGTCGAAATGCAGGGAGGGACCATTACAGTTGAAAGCACCGTCAACATAGGTTCAAAGTTTATTGTTAATCTGACTTTTCAAAAGACAAAAGAAAAAATTCAAAAACTTGAATCGGAATATTTACATACAGATATTAAAAACCTAAATATATTAGTTGTGGAAGATATTCCATTGAATCAACTACTAATGAAGACTATACTGGAAGATTTCGGATTCGGCACTGATATTGCAGATAATGGGAAAATCGCTATTGAAAAACTAAAAAATAATAAATTTGACGTCATTCTTATGGACTTACAGATGCCAATAATGAATGGCTTCGAAACAACAATGTACATAAGGGATACTATGCATTCTAAAATACCTATAATTGCTTTAACGGCAGATGTAACAACCGCAGATTTGGCAAAATGCAAATCTTTTGGTATGAATGATTATATATCTAAACCTCTTGATGATCATTTATTGTATAAAAAAATAATAGAGCAATATAAAAACCCAAACTATTGGAATCTTTCTGATAACAATGAAACGAATATTCCATTAAACGATAAAATGTTATTTGTGGATTTGAGTTATTTAAATAATCGCACAAAGTCGGATCCAAAATTAATGTTGGGAATGGTTGCCATTTATATGGCACAGACCCCTTTGTTAATTGATGCCATGAAACATTGTTTGGAGAATAAAGATTGGAATGCACTGCAAATAGCTGTTCAAAAAATGATTCCCTCTATGTCAATAATGGGTATAAGTAAAGACTTTGAAAATCTGGCTATAAAAATTCAGGAACAAACCAAAAATATTCAGATACAAATAGCTGATATTCCAGGTTTAATATTACAACTCGAGGAAGTTTGTACTAAATCTTGTAATGAACTGGAAGAAGAATTTAACAACCTTAAAAAAGCATTCCTTTTAAGTTATGCCAATATTATTAAAAATTAACAGCTTTAAAATAAATTTTTTGCAAATCATAATGTGTCTATAATCTGACACATTTCTTCCATTGACAGGCAAAGTTTATACCCAAGCATTTCAACCATTTCTTTTTCTTTTCCTTTATTGAAACAAACATCTTCTTCTGTTATGACAGAATATTTTTGCATTAACTTTTCTTTTTTCCCATTCCAATAACCCAGAGCATTCCTGCTTGGTGATTTTGTATCATAAATTTCATTATTGTTTTCAAAATGTCTGATTTTCATAATGTTAAATTTTAAAATATTCGTATTTAATTTTTATAAAAATACTTACCACCTCCTTCAGAAGTATTATATTATTCTTATAAACTTTTACATAATTCTTACAATAATAATTCTTTAGTAGCAATTGTGTGAAAAATGTAACTTTTCTCTTTTTTGTAGTAACTATTTCAATCATTAATAGAGCCACCTTTGTGTATCTGTGAAAATACATTCAGGGTCAAATTCAATTATTAAGTTATATGATCATTATTTTGGAGGAATCACAAATAATGTATATCACTGGAAGAAGAAAATTATGTAAAATGATTTAGTTATACTATGAAAATAGATAATCAATTGAAAGTTAGCTGTATACTTGGGATAATGACAGATTACTTCTTTGTTCATCAGGTTGAGGAAGGTGACAACATGAATGTAATTTGTCGTGGCGGCCAGATCACAGGATATGAATTATCATGGGATTTAGTCCAATTATTTTGAAGGCTCATTTTAAAGATGATATACGGTTTAAACGACGTCTTGGGAGAATATCCGGCATGGAAATGGATAAGAAATGGTAAATATTATAATTAATAAAAGTTAATTGGTCCCTCTCTAAATTAGAATCATGATGAATAAAAATGTACCGAAATATCCAAAGCTTCTGGCGTTTGAGAAAAAACTCGAATTGCCCATGCTTATTCTTAGTTTTGTGTGGCTGTGCATCCTTATTTCGGAACTGGTTAATCTTAAAAGTCAGTTGTTATCATATTTTGGGACAGGCATTTGGATGTTATTCATTGTCTATTTTGCTATTTGTCTGGCTATTGTTCCTAATCGACTAGCCTTTCTAAAAAAGAACTGGCTCTTTATTTTAGCAATTCTTGTCTCTGCACTTCGATTTTTCCCTTTCTTACATCCCTTTCCATTAATTCGTGTACTGACCGCGACTTTCGGTATGCAGGTGATTTGGATTATAGCATCAGCCGACCAGGGAATGCGTTTCCTGCATCATGCCCTCGGACGCAGAGGTGCCGGTTATGCTTTGACACTAACCTTTATATTGTTATTTATAGGTGCAGCCGGTATGCTTCATTTTGAGGGCAACATATATAATCCACAAAGTATGTATACTTATCCGAAAGCACTTTGGTGGACAGCCATGCAGATGACTAATATTGGCTCCTCATATTCAATTACGCCTGTTAATCGAAGACTTAGTAAAGAATTCTACTAATAAAATCTGAAAAACAAATGGAAATACCCTTATATCCCTTACTCTTCGAACAATATTAGCCGGTTACCTTTGTACCTAAAGTTCGTCGAAGCGCATAAAATGTTTTCGTTGCAGGTTCATTTATCGGATCAGCAAACTGACAATATACCTAAAGGAGAACACGGCAAGACAGAAGAATGGGATGTGCTGGTGGCAATACCAAGGGCACTTGTCTGTATTGAGGGTGAAGGGGAAATTGAACATAACCGCTTAAATGTAATTATTATGAAACAACTGATAGTTTTTGACCTGGACGGTACGCTTGCCGAAAGTAAATCATCTATTGATGCCGAAATGTCAAAGCTTCTGCATAATCTTTTAAGTGTAATCAAAGTAGCTATAATATCCGGAGGCGATTGGCCACAGTTTGAAAAGCAAGTTCTGTCAAATCTTCCTCATGATGAATGCCTGGAGAATCTTTCTTTGCTACCTACCTGTGGAACAAAGTTCTATAAATATGATAAAGGGGATTGGGAAAAAATATATTCGGAAGATTTCACTGTCAAAGAGAAAAAGAAAATCACGGGATCACTTGCAAAAGCAATAGATGAAACCGGCTTTAAAGAGAAAAGGGTATGGGGTGAAATAATTGAGGACAGGGGAAGCCAGATAACATATTCATCATTGGGCCAGCAAGCACCGCTGGAAGAAAAGATAAAATGGGATCCCGATTTCGCCAAACGTAAAAAGATAAAAGCCACCCTTGACAAGCTTATCCCTGAATTTTCCGTGCGTCTGGGAGGGACAACGTCTGTTGATATCACAAAGCCTGGCATCGATAAAGCCTACGGAATAAAAAAGCTTATGGATATTCTTGGAATTGCAATTCAGGATATGATTTTTGTCGGTGATGCCTTATTCCCGGGAGGAAACGACTACCCTGCCGAAGAAGCAGGTGTTTTGTCTATAAAGGTTCGGGATCCAAATGAGTCTAAGCGGGTGATAGAAGCTATTGTTGCTTGTTTGGATGGTGTTTACAACTCAAGTGTAAAATATGGAGGAAAATAGATGTGAGGATTAAAATTACAACGCCTGGGACTGGTCATGGAGCCGAAACCGGGCAATCCTATGGAAGTTCAAGGTGTCCTGAATTTAGCGGCCGCCCGAGGCCCTGGTGAAAATCTTTACCTGTTACCACTGATGCTGTATCACTTAGGATCAGAATTCTCCGGATTTGATCTTACTGCTATGTTGGATGACGCCAAAATAGGAATTAATCATGCCGCTGCCTGGGATAAAATTGCTTTGGTATCAGATCATGAAATAATTAATACAACAGCCAAATTTTTTGGTTAAATGTTTTCCTGTGAACTTCAGATATTTAAAAATGCTGAAATGGAAGAAGCAAAAAAATGGATTATTAGTTAAGAAAAAACAATATATCTCAGAAAGACTTTTATAATACAAATATTATAATTCATGAAATCAAGTAAAGAAAAGTATAAATCTCCAGAACCAAAACCTGGTGCGAAAACTGATGGAAAGGATGATTTAAAGTCCATCGCAATACCTGAACTGATGAAAAAACTGAATTCGTCAGAGGAAGGCCTTACACAAGCCGAAGCAGATAAACGACTTACACAATATGGGGCTAATGAAATTGAAGAGGTGAAAACGAATCTTGTATTAAAATTCCTCTCTTATTTTTGGGGACCTATTCCCTGGATGATCGAAGCTGCAGTAATCCTTTCAGCAATATCACGTCACTGGCCTGATTTTTTTATCATCCTCGTTTTACTTTTAGCTAACGCCATGGTGGGGTTCTGGGAGGAACGTGAAGCGGGAAATGCAATCGCTGCCCTGAAGTCGCAGCTCGCAGTCAAAACACGCGTTAAACGCGATGGGAAATGGGTCAACCCAGCCTCACGGGTGCTGGTGCCCGGAGATGTGATACGTCTGCGGCTGGGGGATATTGTCCCGGCTGATTCCCGCTTACTGGATGGTGACCAGGTTGAAGTCGATCAATCTGCCCTCACCGGCGAATCGTTACCCATTACACGAAAATCCGGTGAAGCTGTGTTTTCCGGATCGATCATCCGTCAGGGAGAAATCGGTGCGATGGTATATGGAACAGGAACAAATACGTATTTTGGCAAAACCGCACAGTTGGTACAGGAAGCGCACACGGTAAGCCATTTTCAGAAGGCAGTCCTGAAAATCGGTAATTACCTCATTATTCTGGCGGTGGTGCTGGTGGCTGTGATTATTACCGTAGCCATTTTCCGGGGCGACAAAATCCTTACCACGTTACAGTTCGCACTGGTACTCACAGTAGCCGCTATTCCCGTTGCTATGCCTACAGTATTATCAGTGACAATGGCAGTAGGTGCACGTATTCTTGCAAAGAAGAAGGCGATTGTAAGTAAGCTGGTAGCTATAGAAGAACTGGCAGGAGTAGATATATTATGTGCTGATAAAACAGGTACATTAACCCAGAACAAGCTGACATTGGGTGATCCCTTCAGTGTCGGCAATGTTTCTGCCGAACAGGTCATACTTGATGGAGCGTTGGCTTCGCGTGCTGAAAATAACGACACTATAGACCTTGCTGTTCTGGCTGGCCTGAAAGACAAAGATTCCTTAAAGGATTATAAGGTGACTCATTTTCAGCCATTCGACCCGGTACATAAACGAACAGAGGCTACCGTAAAGGACAAGGATGGCAAAGAGTTTAAAGTATCAAAGGGAGCTCCGCAGGTGATTTTGGAACTGGCTGCTACTGCAGGGAATGTGAAGGAAGCTGTAGATAAGGCCGTCAACGATTTTGCAGCGAAGGGTTTTCGTTCTTTGGGTGTGGCTCATACAGATGGTGACGGGAAATGGCAGTTTGTCGGAGTATTACCCCTGTTTGATCCGCCACGTAAAGATGCTAAAACAACCATTGCAACCGCACTTGCCATGGGAGTGAAAATTAAAATGGTTACAGGAGATGCAATAGCCATAGCAAAAGAAACTGCTCAAAAGTTAGACCTGGGCACAAATATTCTGGATGCCGGCAGCCTGGGTGATTCAAAGAAGAAAGAAACAAAGGAGATGGTTGAATCCATCGAGAAAGCCGACGGTTTTGCACAGGTATTCCCGGAACACAAGTTCCATATTGTGGATGTTTTGCAGAAGCGTGGCCACATTGTGGGCATGACAGGCGATGGGGTTAATGATGCACCTGCACTGAAAAAAGCTGACTGCGGTATCGCCGTTTCAGATGCTACTGACGCTGCCCGTGCTGCCGCTGCTATCGTTCTTATGACACCCGGACTTTCAGTAATCATTGAAGCGATCAAGGAGAGCAGGAAAATTTTCCAGAGGATGAACAGCTATGCAATTTACCGCATTGCAGAAACATTGCGCGTATTATTGTTCATGACATTATCCATATTGGTTTTTAACTTTTACCCGGTTACTGCAGTCATGATTGTTATGTTGGCCTTGCTTAATGATGGAGCAATTCTCTCAATAGCGTATGACAATGTTAAATATAAAAACCAACCCGAAGCATGGAACATGCGTATGGTACTTGGAATATCCACAGTGCTGGGCATAATCGGGGTCGTCTCGGCCTTTGGGTTGTTTTATTTAGGGGAGCGCGTTTTTCATATCGACCGCTCTCACATACAAACTCTGATGTACCTGAAGCTATCGGTGGCAGGACATCTGACAATCTTTCTCACGCGCACACGTGGCCCTTTCTGGTCTATCCGACCTGCAAAAATATTATGGATAGCTGTATTAGGAACTCAAGTCATCGCAACCCTGATTGCCGTTTATGGCTTGTTTATGACACCACTTGGCTGGGGCTGGGCGTTGTTTGTCTGGGGTTATGCCATAGCCTGGTTTCTTGTAAACGACCGTATAAAATTACTGGCATATAGGATTTTTGACCCTATTAAACAAAAAAATAAGAATTGAAATATTCTGAGAGAAATGATGTTTCGGGCTTACCTGATCTCTTTATTATATTATAGCCTTAAACGAAATATTTCAAAATTTGAAAATTTAGAAAATGTGTGAATATTGTAAGAAATTTTCAAAATATTGTAAAATGATAAATCTTAATAAACTTAAATTTGCCAATAAGGTCCAGTATTACCGTATCTGTCATATACTGCAAAGTGGCAATTATGAAATATTGGGAATACAAATAATTAATTTTAGCTTTCTATTTAATAATAAAAAATATATATTGTAAGATAAACCTATCAAAACCAATATATAATCAAAAAGGCGACATCGAAAGATATTGCCTTTTTTGATTATAACCTAAACTGTTAAACCTTGAATAGAACTAATTATGAACAAAGAAATAATAAATGGCATGATAGAGAATTCATCCTGGTTAGATAAAGTAATATTGTTTATAAATTTACGAATAATAAAAATCTTTTCATTAACGGAATACCCAATTTACACTATACGTTAGATTTTCTTGGGAATAAGATATTTTTGCACCTTGGCACTAAACAATATATAGAAAGATATGTAAATCACTTTTTATTAGATTTCATTGGTGTCCACTAAATCTTTATTAATATTTAAGAAAATTCAATGATATCAATGGTTTTACGAATAATTAACAACGTGTCGATTTCAATCAAATATTTCATTTTCGATTAAATTTAAAATTATAAACAACTGATTTGATTGTAAATATAAAATACAAATTATCATAAATTAATTTAAGTGGACATTAGTGATTAGATTTATATAATGATAAAGAATATAATAAAATCACCCAAGAATAAAATTAGATATAAAAATAAAAAATAAAATCCAACTGGTTTGTAGTCAATTAGATTTAATAAAAAAACATAGTAGTGCCTAATATGGTGGTCAGAATACACACAATTGCAAGTTATATAAAATTATTTAAATATTGCATTTGATTAACAATTAGTTACAGGTTTAAATATTATAATTGGATTTGGCAATTACTTATGAGCCCTGCTGTAACTTCTCTTTATTTTCTTTTTCCTGACCGATTCCCATTGTCAATGCTGTTAATCCCGCCATACTTCCCAGTTGCATAGTATCCACAACTGAACTCGGTACAATTACAATTGTTGAATTTTCCTTCAACCCTTCATAAAGCATATTCATTGCCCTTAAATGCAATGCCACCGGGTTGTTTACATACGTTAAGGCAGCTTCTCCAAACTTCTCAGCTACCTGTCTTTCAGAATCTCCCAGAATTACACGTGCCTGCCTTTCTCTTTCAGCTTGTGCCTGCATAGACATTGCATTCTCTAATGCAGGAGGGATCAAAACATCTTTAACTTCTACAGAATTGACTTTAATGCCCCATGGTTCAGTGCGTTCGTCAATAATCTTTTGAAGTAAACCACTAATTTTATCTCTTCCTTCAAGCATGTCCGATAGCATGGTCTTACCAATAACATCACGCAATGCTGTTTGAGAAGCCCAGCTGATTGCACTTAAATAATTTTCCACTTCCAGTGCAGCTTTTTTTGGATCAATTATCTTCCAAAAAAGAACAGCATCTACATCTACCGGCACAGTATCTTTGGTAAGGGTTTTTTCGGCTGTAAAAGAAGTAGTGATCACACGGGTATCAATCCAGTACGGGATATTATCAATGATAGGGATAATTAAAAATAGTCCGGGACCCTTGAGAGTATGAAACTGACCCAGGCGTAACACTACTGCTTTGTCCCATGGGTCAGCGATCTTGATAGCTGTAGAAATTATTAAGGCAACAACAAATGCGCTTGCCACAATTGTTAAAATTCCTGCAGTATTAGAAACACTATGCATCGAATATGCCACTATCAAACCAATGCCAAAAATTATAACGAATATGAACCCTGAAAATAAACTTTTACTTTTCATTTTATACCTCTTTTTTTAATTAATGTTTTGAATTGTATTGTGAATGAGTTTTCACAATACCTAAAAGTAGTATAACATGAAAAGGGAAGTATTACATTATTTTCTATAATAGTTATGTCATTCACACATTTTTAGACCAATTTAACTTGGGGAGAAATTAAAATAAGTTTAACATAAATTATATTAATTGTTTGTTTGGATTACATTAATTGAAATATTGCACTATACGTCCCAATGGATATTTCTCTGATATGGAAGATTTTCTAAAAATTGCAAAAGGCGGAATGATATTTCTTTTTGGGAATGGAAAATTTAAACTAAATCCAATTCATGGAGCAGATTTAGCCAAAGTCTTTACAGATAACATTAAATCTGAAGTAAAAGAAATAAATATTGGAGGTCCAGATGTTTTACTCAAAATGAAATTGGAGAACTAGCTTTAAAAGCGTTTTCAAACAAAATAAAAATTGTTCATTTGCCGGATTGGATAAGAAAGGTTACTTTATGGATTTTAAGAACGTTTTCATCATCCAAGACTTATGGACCTGTTGAGTTTTTTCTAACAACAATGGTTATCGATATGATAGCGCCAAAATACGGAACAATTAAGTTAGAAGACTTTTTAATATGAAAGCAAAGGAATATTACAATTAATCTTTACTTAAGGTACTAACTTATTTTGTCAGTCGTAACTATAGACCTATTGTTGTTATACGATCAATCTGTTCTTTGGCTCTGTCTTTTATATAATCACTTACAGAAGTATTGGTAATATCATCAAGTGCCATGACGATCCTGTTTTTGATTGTAACATCTTCCATTTTTATTACATCCATTAACGAATCATTTTTTATTAAAAATTCTTCAATTTGTTTTATGTGTTTGTGACCTTGTGTTATCATCAGATTTAATTTGAGTTAGTATAATTAATTACTTGTAAATGAAAAGAAAATCAAAAACATTGGTAATGCCATTGCTTTGAACTTAACTCAAAAGTCAAAGTGTATAGGCATCACCTGCTGTTTTTAATAAGACAATTTGTTGTTTAATCGGCTAATTCATAAACATAGTCTACAACCAGTTCATTATCTACTGACCATACACCAGGAGCGTTCCATGCCATTCGTGCAGCTTCGTCCTTTTGATACCATGAACTTACTATGCCTGTAAGTTTAACATTATGTCCTGTAACTCCAACTGTAATATCCTTATCAGATGTAGACCAGTTACGTTTAAGAGCATTTTCAATGTTTCTTTTTTCAATCTGTTCCTGTGATGAAGTTTTAATAGTTATATTATTTGATACACCTATAACACCCAATAGGTGTCTTACTGCTTCTCTTGCTGCGTTTTTTTGTGTATTCCATTCCAATTCACCTTCGAGTGTGACCCATCCATTTTCAACTTTTACTTTCACTTTGTCCTTTGGAATTTGCCAATTCCATTTAAAGGCATTTAATACTTCAGTGGCAATTTCATTGTCATCTCTTTTACCATTAGTGCTACTAAACTTGATTTCAATTTTTTCAACTACAGCTTTTACACCAACTACGTTTTTTGCAGCTTCTTCAGCCTCTGATTTTTTAGAGTAACTGTCAACAACACCTGTCAATGTAACAACACCGTCTTTAGAGGTAACACCAATTTCTGCTGCATTCAATAATGGTTCCCATTTAATGGCATCCTGAACATCCTTTTGTAATTCTGCATTACTTTTCATTGATTTAACATATTACATTATGAGTGAATTCTCACAATAGATAAAGTTGCCTCTTTTGAAAGAGCTAAGTATTACATAATTTTTTCATTTAATTATATAATTCACATTTGTGAACGATCAGCTTACAGCTTTAGCTAACAGAAATGCGGCGGCAGCCGCAACGATGCCTGTAACGGCCACTTTGAGGGTTCCTTTTAATAGCGGTTGCCCCGTCATTTTACTTTTAGAATAGCCAAATATGATCAAAGCCAGTATTGTGACTATACATGATACCTGGAAACCTGTTTTACTATTGTTTGCTATGATATAAGGGAACAAGGGGATGAACCCTCCCACCAGATAAGAGATTGAAATGGTAGCAGCGCTTATGGCTGCATGGTTCTTTGCTGGCTGTTCCATATTTAATTCAAGCTTCATCATAAGATCGGACCAATGATCCTTGTTCTTGCTAACCTCTCTTGCAACTTGTTTGCTTAACAATTCAGATACTCCCATGTTTATAAATATGTCTTCAACCTCTTTCAGTTCCGTCAGTGGTACGCTTTCAATTTCGTCGTACTCCCTTTTTAATTCAGCATTGTAATGTTCCACTTCGGACTGTCCTGCCAGGAATCCACCAAGACCCATCGAAATGCAACCAGCTGTTATTTCGGCTAACCCAGATATTATAATCAGGTGGTTGGTGTTGAGAACACCGCTTAACCCGGCTGTAAGTGCAAAAGGTACAGTTAACCCATCAGACATTCCAATTATAATGTCTTTTATTAAAGTGGTGTTTTTAGTGTGTAGCTCCTCTATACTAAACATTTTATTTTACTTATATGGCAAAGTAAATGTGAGTCTTTTATAATGGATAGTATTATATAAATTTGGGAAAGAGTTACAAAATTCATTCTCCTGCATCTTCATCCAAATCATTATGATCGTCGCCACCCAGACTGTAATAATTATTTTCTTCATCTTCACTGCCAATGTTTTCCTGAACATCGTCCAACTCAGCCCCTGGAATATCCAGGTCACTGCCCGATTTATCATCAGTAAAATCCTTCTCGTTGTATATTCCGGTTTTACTACTTTCATTCGGTGCTTTTATAAGTAAGACATCTTCAGTATCAACATCCTTTTCTGTAATATTATTATTAAAAAGATCTTCAGATGGAGGGTATATAGGATAGCCGGAAAGTTCATTTTCCAAAATATCATTCTTTTCTTTCTTTTGCATGGAGTTTTTTTAAATCATTTTCATCTATGTCTTTCGACACTTTATTTATTGAAAATATTGCTTTTGACTGATTTACATTTTCTTTATAAAGCTAGTTGATTCATTATAGTCTTTCGTTATATCATTTTGGATGATCCTTACAAAATTCACAGGTGATCATCAACCCAACATCCTCTAAATAAGTATATGATAAAAGTGTGAATCATATAACTGATTGTAGAAAATATGTAATAAGTCAAAATATGTTATTATCTATCTTTAAATAGGAATGTTTCATATTTAAATAATTTCTTTAAACCATAAAAAAACTAAATATCCGTCATTAATAATTATGTATTATGTTTGATAGAATTGTAGTGCTTCATGCACTAAGAAGCAGCTGGAAAGAGGAAAATAATCCGCAAAAGAATCAATATTACAACCGGATAAATGGCATGGATCGCATTATGTCACTTTTGATTTATGATATCTTTGGCGGAGAGATTTTAAAAGCACCTACAAAAAATGGTTGGCATTTTTATAACCGGATTGATGGGAACCGTATTGATTTTACACATGCTATAAAATCAAAGTCAACAGATAATAATTACATAGAAGATATTCCTTGTTCTCCTGAAGAGACTCTTCAAATATTTGAAGAGGAGGAATATGAATCACATGCTGTCCGATTTATCAGGGCATACGAAAAGGCTATAGGTCTTGGGAAATACATCCCTAACCTGATTCCATTAATGAATAATTAATAGTGGGTTATTTGAAATCCGGTACTATTTTACATGGAGGACGGTTTAATAAAGACAGGCGTTTTATTGAACCAACACTTATGGATGGGGTTGGGGTTGATGACACAATTATGAAAGAAGAAATATTTGGTCCGATATTGCCTGTATTAACCTATAAGAATAAATCAGAAATCACCGATATCATTAGAAAAAATCGCTACCCCCTGGCTTGTTATATTTTTAGTAATGATAAAAAATTTCAGGATAATATAATTGAAAACATTGAATTTGGAGGTGGCGCAATCAACAATGCTCTAGTACATCTGGCTAATCCGAACCTGCCATTTGGCGGAGTCGGAAATAGTGGCATGGGTAATTATCATGGCAAAAAAAGTTTCGATGAATTTTCACATAGCAAAAGCATATTATCAACATCCACACATATTGATATAAAACTAAGGTACGCTCCTTATAATAAGTCTAAAATGAAATGGGCAAGATTGTTATTTAGATAAAATTCTAAATTTTAGTTATTTAAAATATTGAGACATAATTTAATACTTAACATTATTTTATATTATTTCTTAACTGTTGATTGCCTGAGCTGCTTTAATAAGAAACTTTGGATGGTGAATTGAATCATATACAGGCATCACTTCTTTTCCGGTCTCGAACAAACCGTATACAGCCATTTGAGCTGTTCTTACAGAATACTCAACAGTAAACACACAATCGGTTGGCACTTCTGCAAATTGACCTAAAAAGGCAAAATTTGTGGCTCCTTTTGGAAGGACATCAGGTCTGTCTCCAATTTCCCGGGGCATAAACAAGCTATCAACAAATGGCATGGCAACAGGAATACAGTTTACTTTTCCGGATTCCATGACAGGCTTCATCAAATCCTGAATCTTAAGGTGAAACCAAAGTTCTTCCAGCATTTCTTTACCAGTGCACTCGGCCATCGCTTTTTCAATATAGTTTCCTTTTCGGTCAGGGTAAAGTCCATAACCCCAGAATACTTTAACATCAGTTGGTTGGTTTGGAAAATGTGGTTGACGGGCAATAACAAACGACATGAGCCAATTGGAGTCCGTTAGCGTTACCAATCCTCCTGTTCCATCAACATTGCCTGAAAAATTTTCCATGTAATCATGGAAAGTAGGGTCCCTCAATGTAGCTGTAAATGAATACCATTTTTGTTGGTCCACATTGTCGCAAAATGGAGCCGGATTTCCAAATTCCCGGTTTTTTGCTGCAATGTTTTTCCACAATTGCCAGGACCCCGATTCTGAAATTCCTTTTAATTTAGCAGGCGTTACCCATGTTCCATTATCTGTACTTTCTGTAAGTGACCCATTGGTAATAAAAACGTAATCATTTTTACCAAGTTCAATATTATTTTTATTTTTAAGATGTAATACCAGGGCAGTTTTTTGGTTTGCCGACAAATCAAAATCTATATCCACCACTTCTGTTTCAATTTGAAACTGTACTCCTCTTGTTTCCAGGTATTTTGTAAAAGGAATGACCACTGAATGGTACTGATCATATTTGGTTCGTAATATACCTCCTAACTTAGGAAGAACATCTACTAAATGAATAAACCGCATCATATACCTTCTCATCTCGGCGACGCTGCTCCATCTCTGGAAAGCAAACATAGTTGTCCATATCAACCAAAAATTGGTTTTGAAAAAGTCCTGGTCAAACCAGTTTTCTATGCTTTTATTCCCTAACGACTTTTCAGAAGAAAATATCAATTTAAGCAATTCCCCTTGTTGCTTTAGGTTTAGCCCAAATGATGAAACGTCTAACTTTTTTCCATCTTTTAACAGGCGGGCCTGAGAGTTGGAAACAAACCTATTGTTAAAATCGAACGATTCATCACGGATGGATACATTTGGATCTTCCAGGGAAGGAATGTGAGAAAGTAAGTCCCAATAACAGGTATAATGCAGTTCGTGCATTCTCCCTCCCCGGGTAACAAAACCTTTTTCGGCATCACCACTTCCATCAAGTGCTCCACCCAATATGTTTGCCTTTTCCAAAATATGAATATTACAACCGGGCACACCTGCATATTTCTCAAGATAGAAAGCACTTGCAAGCGAAGCGATTCCACTACCTATTAGATAAATGTTTGAATCTTTCGGGTGATTGTTTTTGATTAAAGTCATGTTTATATTATTTAAACAATTTATTTATAAATTATTTCAGCTGATTATTTTAATTATTCAATCAACAAATTATTTTTATACAATAATTAATGAGTTCTCGGTTTGAAATTCGTTTAGCACTTGCGAGTCTGCTTCTTTTTCATTAAGCCATCCCAACCCATCTACCAAATATTTAAATTGGTATGCTTTACCTTTTTCAAGATCCAAAGAAGCAGAAAAACAACCATCTTTCTCTTTCTTCATAGGAATACTTTCAATGTTCCAATTGTTAAAATCTCCTGCCAGATGAATACGATTTGCTGAATTTGAAATATGCTCAGCAACAGTAAATGTCACTTTACATATTTTTTTCTTGGAGTTGAAGTGTTTCTTTAAGCTCATATTTTTACATATTTAAATAGTTAAGTCAAGAAATTATTTATTTAATGTGGTTAGTAATTAGTATCTATAATAAAATTCAGTGTCTTATAAGAAAATGTCAAGATTGAGGCTTGCGAATTTTCCATGATACCTTTAATATTAACTATTATATCATGGGAAATCGACAATACCTTATAAATCAATTATGGCATTGTCAACGGCAGTGAAAGCGGAGTTTACTAAACGTAAATGAGCATTTGATAAGGCACAATTGATTTTAGCGGTCTTATCGAGATTCCACGATAATTAAACTAATATTAATGGTATCGTGGAACGTTCACTGACGAGCATAACAAAGATATTGGCATTTTCTTAGACACTAATTAATGATTTAATTTAATGTTATCAATGAAAAGCAAATAATCAACGAGTATTTAACTAAAGATTGCAGATTGTTGCAATAAGAAGCGACCCATTATCTTCTACCACCATGGCCACCACCACCGTGACTATTTCCCCCGCTGCGACCTGCGTGAACTGAATTATCCCTGCCTCCGAAAGAATGCCAGGCCTGACTATGATATGTATTTGCATGTGTACGAGTTGAGCTTTGTGTACTTCTTTGACCAGCTTGTACATTTGGCCTGTGGTAGGCTGATGGAGAGGTAAGTTGATTTAGGTGGTTAGTGCCATTAGGATTAAAATGGGCATTGGCACTTCCCATAAAACCATGATTTACGGATCCCATATACCGGTTTTCAGTTATATTACTCCGGTAATAATTACCGTATTGACGATATACCGAAGGATAGCGGTTGAAACGGCCATTATTAAAAAACCAGTGTGAGAATCCATACCCCGGCAATCCCCATATTCCAAATCCACCTGCTCCATAATAAATACCTGAATCATACCAAAAACTTCCCGGATACCAAAGTGGATAAGAATACCAATCCGGATAACCAAACCAATAGGAATAAGGGTTTGCATAATAATCCGTTTGATCTGTGTCATAATTTTGTTGTGCCGGCACATCAATGTCATTTTCTTTTGCGTAATCTTTTGCAGCCTGATTTAGTTCCCCGGTTGTTTTGGGATCCTCCGCCATTTGTTTTTTATAAGCAGCTGTTTCGTACTGATTTTGTACATTCAGGCTATCATGAATAGCCGCCAGGCGATTGTTGAGTTCCAAAGGATCAATTTTATAATGTTCACCTAATCTGGTGGTAAGTTCAATATTATTTGTCAATAATGTTAACACATCGGGCATTGTTGATAGCTTTTGAAAAGCGGCTTTAACAGATTCACTGAGATTTTGAATAGTGTTATTAAAATTCTGACCTGAAGAAATATTTATGTTGTCAAGTTTTTCAAGGTTATTGTATTCAGTGCTGTATAGTTTCCAGGCTGCTTCCTTCAGATCAGCATCCTGATTCGGTAATAACTTGTAAATTATTTCCTGGTTTTGTTTCAGAGGTGTTGTTGCCAACGTATGTAAAACATCAGGATATCTTGTGATTGTATAAAACCAGGTTTGTTTGCTATGATCAAATCCATTGATTAATTTATGAAATATTTGTATAGTTTGGCTTTGATCTTTTTGAAGCTGAGTCAATATTTGTGGATACTCACTTGCCAACAATATATCCTGACGAACATCAGCATTATATGGGGCTATTGAAGCAGCAATGCCCTTATCGGTTTCCAGCTGATTTATTTGACCGATAACCCATACAGAAGGTAATGAAAATAATGCCGTTAAAAAAAATCCATAAATAAATCGCATGCCTATAGAATTAGACCCTTTTTTCGATATAATTTTCATTTCCAATAAAATTATTTGAATATTAAATATTTAAAAACAAAAATAAGCACGGATGGAAGGATAAATGTTATATAAATATTGAAAAGGTTTATATAATTCACAGTTAAAAAAAAGTAACTTAAAAAATAATCGGTTGTTTTAGTTGTGTATTGCAACAGAATTGAATATTAGACTAATAAATTGAGTAGCCATCATTTCCTGTAATAACTACTTTAAAGAGTCGTTGTCCAAATTAAATAACATCCACCCTATTCAAAATTTTAATTATCGAATTTTAAATTGACTTTTTACCCCAATTAATTTTATCCCAAAGTCGTTCATGAAAAAAATATGCAATTGTTGTATACAGGTTACTTATAATTGTAAAACCAAGTGCCACTTTTAATTTACCTGTAAAGAGATAAAGTGTTGTAAAATCTAAAATAATAATGATTACTCTGTAACTTATAGTTTTATATATAGACCGGCGAAGTGTTTCTTCGGAACGATGTGAATTAGAAAAAAGTTTTTCAATCATATTAATAGGATATAAAGAATCAATTCATTGATTTATATAATTGATTTATTGCAAGTTCGCAAACCACCGAAACCTTATTTACCTGCTTATGTGGTAAATTATCTGATACTTCAGTAATTCTTCCCAAATCAATAGATATTTGTTTATTGAATTTTTCAAATGTCAATATATCAGACATGTGTTTTTCTTCTACCCATAAGTCAATTCCATTAATTCGGATCATATTAATTACTTGTTCTTTATGGACTTTTTTATTAAGTTGTTCTATTTTATTATTCTTTCTACAAATAATTTCTAGTAAATCACTATTCTTGTAAGACAGGTTCATATTATCATTGATCAATTCATCGATTTTAGTTTCATAAGCTTTTATCAGGTATATAAAAAATGACTTAAAACATAGGAGATAGGCTATAAATCCTGTCAATACACTTATAAAAATTAAGGAAATTATTTCAATTAATGCTTCACTTCGCATTTTTGTCAAATGAATCAATATAGTTTGCATGTTTTCCATTTACAACAAATAATAGATTGCATAAAAATGACATATACTTCCACTAAGCGTTAAAAGGTGAAAATATCCATGACTGTAACGAACTCTTGCTCTCTGATAGAATACGGTACCAACCAGAAAACTGATGCCCCCGGCGAGAAGGAACCAAAGTGAAAGCGGCTCTTTACAATTTCTTACAATAGGTACGATAGCGATTAATAACGTCGAACCCATCAAAATATATAACCAGGTTGATAGCAATCGAAATCGTTTTTTATAAAACCAAACTTTATAAATGATACCTGCCAATGCCATGATCCATATTATCCCAAACATAATCCAACTCCACATCCCTTGAACCGCAAATAAAGTAAAAGGTGTACAGGTAACTGCAATTAAAACATAAATGCATGAATGATCAGCTCTATTTAGCCGGGATTTTATCCTGAGATTTTTTGCACTGTGGAATAGGGTTAAGAAAAGGTATGTTGATACCATACCAAAACCAAACAAACCGAATGTAACAATATGCCATGCATTTCCTAATATTTCAGCTCTGACAACCAGTATGACAGTAAAAACGATGGCCGCCATGAATCCTATTCCGTGAGTGGTGCTGTTGACAATCTCCTCTAGCTGCTGTCTTTTTTTTATTTCTATATTCATCTTTGGATCAGTTAAAAAAAACAATGTCTTTCGACACTGCTTTTTTGAATATATAGCTTTTGACTGATCTGCAATTAGTAAATAAAATTAGTTGATTCATTGAAGTCTATTGTTACAACATTTTAGTTAATCATTGTAAAATTCACAGGTATTGTAAAAAAGGTAATTCATTTGACTAAGCAGATCATTCAGAATGGATATGTGAGTCATATCCTTATCAACTACATTTACAATATACTATGTAGCATACTTGAAATTTTATAATCACCAATGACATTACCTGGCTAAATCATGTTCCAGAATATTTTTCTTTTCCTGATATTCTTCGTTAGTGATTTCTCCTAAAGCAAATCTTCTTTGTAAAATGTCAAGCAAAGATACTTTCGGTGTCCGTTGAAATGGAATATTGTATGGAAGAGCAAAGATCCAAAAAAGTAGCATGATCCATACAAACCACCATACCAGGTGCATTCCTCCAAAATAATGATCGTAAAACATATTATTATATTTTAACTGTAAATGAATTTTCACAGATAAACAAAGATGAGTGTAATGAATAATGATAATGTTACAAAATTTAAACAATAAATTACATCATTCCCATTATTGAGCTTTTTTTTTGTAATAATTAAACTACATTCAGAGACGATATACAATGTGAATTAAAAATCATTGCTATTATTCATTTGAATTTTTTTTCTAAATATTTTCATCGGAAAATGAGAATCAAAATTTCGTATTTTTTTAATTGTTTGATAAAAACAAGTAGCATTTAACCTTTTTTTCAATGAATTATGTAACATAATTCTTTAGTTACGTAACTAATTTGATATTTAATAGCTTACATTTATATAGTGAAAATTTCATTTAAATTATGAGGTAACACTTAGATTTGAAATAAAATACAAATTATAGTAAACGTTAACAGAAAAATCAATTTTTAACCTGATAGTTTAGAATTTTATAAATATTTAAACTATTAATATACTTGTTTATAGCATTATAAAATTACACTTATCATTACTTTAATGAGAATTTTTAATATTAAATAATTTTCACTAAGGGAAATTTAAAACTAAAATAATGAATCAGTTTAAAAATCAAAATTCCCGGTACGCAAGAAATTTAATTGAAGCTACGCTGGATCCTTTGATTACAATAAATCCAGATGGAAAAATTATGGACGTGAACGAGGCAATGATGAAGGCAACAGACTTGGATAGGGACTCACTAATAGGAACAGATTTTATTACTTATTTTCAGGAAAAAGAAAATGCCTTTACAATTTACAAAGAAATATTTAATGTTGGTTTTGTACTCAATTACCCACTTACAATCATAGATGGAGTATTGACAGACGTATTATTAAACGGATCTGTATATAAGGATAATGACAATAATATTCTTGGAGCTGTAATTGTTGCCAGAGATATTACTCAATTGAAAAGAGTTGAAAAGGAATTAATTGAATCGAAAATTTTAGCAGAAGAATCTGCAAAAATAGCTATTGAAGAAAAAAGCAAAGCGGAAGGAGCTATGCAGGCAAAGCAGATTTTTTTATCAAATATGAGCCATGAGATCCGTACACCAATGAATGCAATTATTGGTTTTACCACTGTACTTTCCAAAACAGATTTAACTGATAATCAAAAAGAGTACTTACAAGCTATAAAGTCAAGTGGAGACACGTTAATTGTTCTTATCAATGACATTCTGGATTTGGCTAAGGTAAATGCTGGTAAAATGACATTTGAACTTGTCCCCTTTGCCATGTCATCAACTATCGCTACAATACTTAAATTATTCGAAACTAAAATCGAAGAAAAAAAATTAAAATTGGAAAAATTTTATGATGAAAGAATTCCGAAAATATTACTTGGTGACCTTGTTCGTCTGAATCAGATAATTATAAATCTTTTAAGTAATGCCTTAAAATTTACTACAATAGGAAAAATAACAGTAAGTGTGAGATTATTATCAGAAGATGAAGATAATGTGAACATTGAATTTGCAATCAGTGATTAAGCGGAATCCCGAGATCGTCTGGCGCATGAACGAGAAGAAGCATCACGTCGGTTTGATCGTGAAGTCCTCCGATCCGGCGCGCGTGCAGCAATTGTTAAATACGTACATCGAGCGCATGCGCCAGGATTTTCTGGCATGGCAGCCACCGCTGGAGCGCCCAAACTTCTGAAGCTCGATCTGGCCGGCCCGAAATCCCGATTTATGACAAGGCGGATGGGAAAGGTTTTGCTGTTTGCGGCTCTGCTGGTATTGCCGAGTCTTGCAGCCGAGATAAGGGCTGACAACGCGAACTCTGCCGAGAAGGCGGAAGCACCCCAGCAACAACTCGTCCTGCTTCCGGTTCAGGCCCAAGGTGCGGATGGCAAGCCAGTGCATGGTCTTTTCGCTCACAATCTTTCGCTGAAAGTGGACGGCAAGCCACAGCCGATCAACGAACTTATCGAAATTTCCGCTCCGGTTGCTGCTGAGCCAGCACATAGTTCCAGCGCAAACGATGCAAAGCGGGTCTACTCCAACCAGCCTGAAGGCGGCATGCCGCAGCAGTTGCTGATTATTGCAGTGGACCTGATCAACACAGGTTTTATCGGGAAGGGCGAAGCCGAACAGCAGCTCGTGAAATACGTCATGGAAGGCTTGCCCCAGAGACCCTTCGAACTGTTGGCGATCACGGCCGATGGTCTGGTCCAGATTCATTCGTTCGATGAGCACCCATCACCCGACTCAGGTTTCAACGATGACGTTCTGAAGAACGATCCGGCAGTTAACGCGATGCAGGCAGGATTGACGGCCGGTGAATATTCGGAATTACTGAAGCTGATCGAGGCGCCTCGCATTCACAGCCCGTATTCATGGGAGATCGCAGTTCGCGCAAGCCTGAAGGCCTTGCGGCAACTGGCAGAAGCCTATGCAGGCATTCCGGGCCGCAAAGCTGTGATCTGGTTGACGGCCGGAATTCGCGCCACAGGCGGCGACCCAAACGCCACCGCCAGGCGCAGGGGCGGATTCCAAACCTACGACAAGTCTCCCCTGACGACCGATCCGCAGTTGCGCGCAGCCTATGACGAAGCGTTTCGCGCCCTCAATACTTCGGACATGGCGGTTTATCCCCTCGACCTGAAGCCAATTTCGGGGCGCGATATCTACCTGGCAAATTCCCTCGGACCGGTTGTCGGCGATGGCAAGGGCCTCAACTTCACGGTGGGTGGATTTGAATCGAACGACGGCATTAAGCCTCTGGCGGCCGAGTCGGGCGGCCGTCCTTGCTCGATCGTCAACAAACTGAAGACCTGTACCGATGAAGCTACGGACGACGCGCAGAGCTATTACCTGCTCGTGTTTAAGGTTGACCCAAACGAGCACAAAACCGGGTGGCATAAGCTGGAAGTGTCGACTGCATCGGCTGGATCCAAGGTAAGGACGCGGTCCCGCTTCTTTGTTCCCACCACAGCGGCTCCAAGCACTGACGAAATCCACGAATACCTGAGGGCCATCGCGAAAGGACAAGTCGAGTACACTGGGCTCGCCTTTGTGCTCGAGCGCCTGCCCGATACCCGAGAACCTGGCGAGGGCCTGATCAATATTCGCGTTCGAGTTCCGGCACGCAGCATCGTACTGGCGCCTGGCGAAACCAAGCTCAGCTACGACATTGCGGCAGTAGCGTTGTCCAACAGCGGGGAAACCACGCACGCCGTCAGATTGATTCCCTTTGACCTGTCAGCCGAACAAACACAGACCGCTTTGCTGAAAGGCTGGCGAATCGACGAACAATGGCCGCAACTCGATTCAGAGGTGGCGATTCGTTACGTCATTCGCGACAGAGCAACCGGGAGGATCGGTTCGGTCACGATTCCGTTGAGCAAAGCAACACCCCCGAAATAGCGCGCTACTCCTCGCCACTCAACATTTTCCCCAGCGTTGGCTTGTGCTTCTCACCTTTGGTCTTGCGCTTCTTCTCCGCCGGTTCAGCCCGCGTGGGCGGCGGCGTTCCAATAGCTGCACGCGCGATGGCCTTCACCGCGGATGCGGCGCGAAACGGCTTCGGCTTGCGGGGCTTGGAAGGCATACGCAAATCCAGTCACAATAGAATAACTGACGATTACAATTGATTCGCTACCGATCATCCTTAGAGTTTCAGATCGCGGCCGGCAAAAGTAAGTCATTTTTTTCCTGCGCATTTGAGATTGCCTCCGCGCTTGAGAGCGCGACAATGGAAACACAGGGAGGGGCCATGGTTCGCAAAGATATTCTGCAGCAGTTCCCGGAGCTTTTTGGAAACAAGAAAGTGAACGGCCGGGACGTGAGCGTCGAGGAAACCATCGCGACAGTCACCCGCGAGTTGCGCCCAGCCGTTGCCGATGCTTTGAATGCCCGCCGTGCGCTACTCCAAAGCCCGGAACCGGCACCAACGAAATATGCCTGGCCGAAGTGGGAGGAGTCGTTCGAAGATCCGGTCTCGGGAGAACCCTGGACGTTTCGCGAGATTGTACAGGGAGTGATCGACAACTTTCTGGATCGCGAGAGCCAGCAGCGCTGGCGCCTCAACGACGAAGTGCCTGTCCCGCCTGACGTTCATCCGCTGCAAAATCCCGGCCTTGAGCTCACTGGCCCGTGGTACCCACTGGACATGGCCTTCAACGCGCTAAACAGCAACGCTCCGATGAACATGCCCGACTTTGAGGATGCGTCGCCAGCGCACTTCCAGCCAGTCGGCGCAGGCGGAAAGCAGCCAGTGGCAGCGTTCGCGGCTTTGCAAAATGCTAAACAGATCTTCGAGGGCGCCTGGAGCAGCAAGTCCTACGATGTGGTAAAGAAGGGCAAAACGCGTTCGTACAGAATCGATCGCGAAGCGAAAAAGTGGCCGACGCGTCTGTTTCGTCCGCCCAGCATTCACATCGTCTACGAGCACATCACCGTCGACGATCAACCCGTCCCTGGCATCATCGCCATCATCGTTCTGATGGTGCTGAATAACTATGACGCACTGAAACGTCTGGGAACAGGACTGTACTTTTATATTCCGAAGATGCAGACGCCGCGCGAGGCGCTCATCGTCGAGAAGTTGCTGTCGCGCGTGGAAAGCATCATCGGCGTTCCCGCCGGCACGTTCAAGATCAAGATCCTTTACGAAGAGGGAAACGGCGGTCGCTACCTGCCGGCAATTGCCTGGACCTTCCGCCGGCGGCTGCTGGGCACCAATGTAGGCCGCTGGGACTATCTCGGCAGCCTCATCGAAATGTGGAAGGATGATCCCGACGGAGTCTTTCCCGATCCGCAGACCATCGGCATGGCCTCGCCGAACATGATCGCCTATCAGCGCTACAACGCGCTGACGATGCTGATGGCCGGTATGAAGCACGGCGAACTGACGCAGGGCGCGCCGATCGGCGGAATGGCCGCCGTCATGATCTATCAGCGAAACGATGTTTATGGCCGCTCGCGCTATAACCCCGTCGCGATGCGCGCCATCGTCGTGGATAAGCTGCGCGAACGCCTGCTGGGACTGATGTTCGTTCCCGAGGATGCCAAGCAGGTAGACAGCGGCATCACCTTGGACGAGATTCTTGCCGGGCGCGCGAAGGGCAAACTATACGACGCGTATCGCCAAAGCTGGGTCGCCAGTCCGGAGAGCGAGTACGTAGCCGCCGGCAATGCACCACTGCAGACGCCGGTTGACCAATTGCAGGCGATGCTGGACGCCCCGCGTCAGACCATCGACGCAAATGGCAAAGCCGTCCCTACGGTCGCGAGTGGCCTGGCCGAGTCCGAGAAGGCATTGCTGGAATCCTGCGGCCTGGTCAACGCCCAAGGCAAGATCACGCCGACCATCATCGTGAAAGCCACGATCGACACGCCGGAGAAACTGCTCAGCCCCGTCCTGTGGAATTCCATTTACGGAGTGCCCAAAGGCGACATCACCATCGAGCACATCCAGCACGCGTTCTACATGGCCGCCAATTATGGCTTCCAGATTCTGAACGGCAACTTCGCTGCGGCCATCGACGACTACGAACTGAAGCAGCGCTTCATGAACGACCTGGCCACGTACCGCATCGACGTTTCGTGGCTGTGGACCTTGGTGCAGCATCAGGCAGTGATCACCAATGACGGCTTCCTGCAGCGGCGTGCGCTGACCGAAGACGGAGTGGTGCTGGTGCCCAGCGCCGAAAAAGTCGCGGCCGGAACGCGCTTTACGCCAGAGCTGTTCCAGAAGGTCTTCGATCATCACAACGAATGGACGGCGGAATTCTTTGCCGAGCTCGATTGCCGCGGCGATCCCGGTCGTTTCGACCGAAGCAAGGCTGCGCTGTCCT
>CAVYAE010000076.1:0-3624 GCA_963766305.1 uncultured Bacteroidota bacterium | reverse complement strand
CATGGTAACATTTTTCAATGATACCCCTTCGATAATCATTACAAGTTTTGGCCACTCAAGGTTACCGTCTTTTATAACAGGAAGTTCAAAGTTGCCTTTTTCCAACCTTTTCCAGTAAAGTACGAATCCACCATTTTCCCAATGCAGAAGTTTTACCTGGTTCCGGCGTCGGTTAAAAAAAATATACACTTCTCCACAGGTGGGGTTACGTTCCAATTTGTTCCTGACAATCCCGCACAAGGAATCAAAACCACCTCGCATATCCGTAGGGGCTGAATATAAATAATATTGGTGGGAGGATGTCAGCGAAAACATAGACCTTTACAATAAGCTGATCAGAGATCGCAGCATTGGTAAATCCATTTCCTGATTTAATTTTACTCTTACTCCGTTGGGGTAACTGATCTCTATTTCTATATTCTTTGCTACGGTTTTTTCAGGTTGTTTTGCCGGTGATGATATAACTACCGGGATAAATTTCTCTTCGGTGTTTAATTCAGTTTCCTTGTATTTCTTGTGCCAATTGTAAAATGTAGCAGAACTTATTCCGTGTTCTTTGCAATAGAATTTCTTTACCATTCCGCTTTCTATGCAGGACTTTACAAATGCAAATTTTTCTTTCTCACTTTTTCCCCTTAAATTGTTTCCCATGTTATTACTTTTAGGATAAAGTTAACATGCTGGATTATGATTTCATATATGGGGTTGGTCGGGCGGATACTTTTCTTTTGCTTTGTGACGCATAATATTAATTAATAAAAAACCATGATTAATTGATAAAGAATAATTACCTTCTTTATCTGCTTTAATTTTTTTAATTTCAATGTATTCGGGTAGATCAGTTATCTCTTTAAGTCCATCAACAACAAATTTATCTACAGTACCAAAAGCATGAGGATACATCAGAGTAATAAGACCAGAAGCACCTGCTATCCCAAGACCATAGATTTCTTTTGCAATCGAAAGACTATTTTTTATATCCAATATATCAAGATGTAACAATTTTTGCTTAATACTGTATAAATCTTCAAGTTGATTGAGTACTTTATATTTCTCTAAATTTTGAGTAGTTTGTTTATATCTACGAGGATCAGTATATTTCCATCGAAAGTATTTATTATGAAGAAAATTATACCATCCTACTTGATCAAGGTTTTTTATTTGATCAAGGTTTAATTGTTCCAGTTCATGCTCTAAGTCAATATTTTTTCTTTGTACCTTACTATCATAATTATCAAGTGCATTTTTCCAATCCTGTTCAGAATTGGAATTCCATAGTTGAGATATTGTAAGCATAATAAATGAATATTAGAATCTATTATTTCGGACTTGTTATCTAATTGTAAATTAACCCCAATTTGTTCCAATAAATTGGAGTATGAAACCGATTCCGATTAAAGTCAATCCGGTATAAGACAATAATTTAATTCGGTTATTTTTCTTTTCATCCGGTTTTCTATAATCAGTAAAATGATCTCCATCATCCCATGCACTTGGAAGACCATAACGGAATAAAAACAATACACCTATAAAATCAAAAATTAATCCTGCGGAAGACCAATAATTGATATGAGATATATACATAATAATTTTAATTTACCAATTTAACAGCAGTCACTATTTTTTCAGCGAATTTGGGTTTTACTTCATCTTCAATATATCCAGAAGTAGTGTTAATTCTGAATTTTTTCACTTTATGGTTAATTAATGTTATAAATTTCGGATCATTAAAACTAACATAAGAAACTGAAATTCCTTCCCTATTACTTCCAGCAAGTCCAATTGCTCCTGCACCATTTGAAGTGATAGTAAATTCCAAATTTGTTAATTTAAAAATACTATCATTGTCAAGTTTAAGCATTAATTCAGCATTTTTGTCAATTGAAAATACAGTACCATCCGCATATTTTAAGTCAAAGAAATAACTGTCATTTATTTTAGATATTCTAAAATAAGCATTTCCTTTCATGCTATATAACAGGTCTTCCCATGATGTTCTTTTAACTGTATGTTTTGTAAACTCATCAATTTTATTCTCTACAAGTTTTTGTGCATTTAAACTAAATGAAAGGGTTGCGATGAAAATTATAACTATAAATTGTTTCATAATTTAAAATATTAGTTTAGCATTTGTTAGTTCTTCATAGAAGTTGAAATTTTCATAACGATTTTTGTATATACTCCTACCAAAATTAATGAATTTTTTAAATCAATCATGTTAATTATTCTAAAACTTATACGTAAAATAGTAAATATCAATCAGATTTATAATCGATTAGATAGTAAATGGTTGAATTCTATTATCAACTCGTTCTACCCTTAGGGGTAATGACCTTGTACCTTACCTGATGAGTTTAGGAGTTTACTATAATTTTAAAATCATAAACTCCATCGCTATAAACAACAGTAATACTGGTATATAACCCCAAAATAGTGAGTTTAGGAGTTTATGAGTGAATATTTTCAAACTCTTCCAATAAATATATTATACTAATACCACTAATTCACTACCACAACTATATACATAGTTTTAATAAAATATATTTTTATAATAATAAAGTAAATATAAACTCATAAGGTACACAGAGCAGACAGCAGTAGGTGATGATATACTTTTTGTAAACTCATCATATACTCCTATCATCTTCACATTACTCAGCAAACTACTTTTTACAACCTTCCGGTCAGACCAGTTTAGAAAAATCAAAAAAAATTAACAAAAAGTGAAAAAACTTCAAATTTGACCAAAAATGGACTTTTTATTTTAATATATAGTATAAGATATTCTGGATAACGGATTATTTTTTGCTTAAAACCACTGTCAAAAAAAACCGGTTCTTCGGAACCGGAATTTTTTTTAAAATCCAGTACAAGCAAATTTTACAATCAGTTAAAAAAGAATATAATAAATTGAATTTCTACCGACAGTGGAAAAATCAACCAAAAAATAATAATATCGTTATGTCTAATCACGTAAGGATGCTGAGTTCCTTAAACTCACGAGTACACAGGTTTACGACCAGCAACAAGCAGAATCAAAACACACAATCAAACCATTTCTAACCATGCTGGTAAGTGAATTAAAAACACATAATTTAATGGCAAACCTTCCCAGAACTGAACTCAATATCAATCAACTGTTCACAATTATTTCACAATATCATCGGAAGAAACTATTCTCCGCAAATGATATCACTTATTTCCTTGAAAACCTTTATCCAGAAGTTCCAGTTGAAAATTACTTCTCATTTGAATCAGATTATCTCACTGATACCACACTGGAACTTTTTTTAAACAGTTTTACGATAGAATATTCATCACTAAACTATCTATTAACAATTCATCCATTCCATTTAAAATTTCAGAATTACCCAACCTTGATTATCAAACCTATGATAAACTATCATTACAGGATAAAACCATCGTATTGGAAAGGTTGTACATATACACCACTTATTTACAGTATAAGTCTAACCTTGAAGACTTTGCATATTTTACAATGTTAAAACTAAAATTTGACAATCTTGTAAATGAACTTATCCCATCCTATGTAAATAAAGCGGATCAACTATATGAATTAATCAAAACCGGTTATATCAGCAATGAACCAGAACTGGAAATTTT
>CAVYAE010000075.1:0-12791 GCA_963766305.1 uncultured Bacteroidota bacterium | reverse complement strand
GGAATTGCTGCAGAACCTTTATGAAGCCAGTCTAAGGTTCTCTCGCTGTCGATATATCTGCCATTCCTACTTCAGTGCCAGACCGTATTCTGGAAATCGCGGTATGAGCCCCAATAGCGAAAAAGAATTCAGCCGCATTCTTATTCGCCATGCCTCGATACCCGGTGATAGCGAAATCACCAGCATTCAATAGTCAAGTCAGTAATTCCTTGAAAATGGGAATCACGCGTCACCAGGTTAGTTGATACTGTCTGGCGATTGCGGTAATCCAGAGTTTTCAGGGATTGGATGTCAGCACGCTCAAGCAGATCACCGAAATGCCGGTGTTGTGGTTGGATGATCTGGGGTTGTAATCTTATTTCACGACACCCACTGATGCTGCTGCGTCTCCCCTTCCACCGGCGCGACGGCCGGTGCGGCGTTCCTGGTCATAATCGGTTTCAGCTCGAACTCCGGGGTGAAGTACAGTGACCCGGTCGTGGGGTACTCGCGGCAAATGTCCTGCCACCAGTTTTCGTGGAAGCGGTCATCGGTATAGAGCGACTTCATCGGCAGCGTCACCACGGCGCGTGCCGGGGTGCGTTGCGGGGGCCAAGGTGGGATGAAAAATAAACGCAACTCATTGCAAGAATCAGTAACATAAGTGCGGAAAAGTAAATCCTCTGCTTACGGTTATCATCTTTCCTGTGCTGAAGATATATATAGCTGTGGTATACGGTTGTATAACCAAGAAAAGTCAGGACAATCATAAATATTAATCCAAGGCTGTCATACTTAAAATAGCCCATAATTTCTTCATTGATATGAAACGAGGCATAGAGAGTAATTAATGTTTGAGAAGTCAGGAATAAACAAAGTAACACAATGCGAAATGTATTATTGCGGACTATAAAATTAAGCATGCAAATTGTCAGGGATACAGTGATATACCAAATAAACATGTAATCAGTCGGTTAAGTTTGTTAAATTATCTACATTCATTTCTTCAAAGGTGTTACCTATTTTATTGACAAATATTCCCAATACAAGTATGCTGGCAAAAATATCAAGAGTAATACCAGTATTCACAATCATTGGCATTTTGTCCCCGGTAGAAATTGCCAGTAAAAAAACTCCATTTTCTATTATCAGGTAACCTATTACATGAGTTATAATTTTTTTCCTTGAAATTATGATATAAAGTCCTGTGAATAAAGTAGAAAAAGCAACAACAAAAAACAATTTTCTTAAATGTACATCTGATATAGAATTTGATAAGACAAAAGAACCAAGTAAAATAAATGTTATAATTACCAATGATATGAAGTTTGGCACATAAGGCTCCAATTCTCTTACAATGTTGTTTTTTCTAATTATATATTTAAGAAATAAAGGAATTGCAATAGTTTTAAATACAATGGTTTCAAAAAGTATGAAAATAAGGTTAACAACGTTAATCTGTATTAATTCAATAAAAGCAACCCCAAACAATACTATTCCCTGTAAAGCAAGTAAATTAATACAAGTGGAAAGTCGGTTGGCAATCACTATGTAAATTAGTGTTATGGCAATTATTATAAGTAATATGTTTATCATTCGTATGAATAATTTGTAATCATTATCAATCCATTTTACCTATCCCGATAAGAATCATAATAAAAATGAGAAGTGAAACAGATGTAAGAGTAAATATATACTGTGAATTATGATTCATCCTGAACCTGGCAATGAAGGATTCCATAATACCCATCATTATTGCTAACAGGATTTGAATTCCAAGAAACAAAAGAATTGAATAAATTAAATTATTCAGTTTACTGATAAAAAGATTGGCAATAATACTTCCATATATTGCAAATTTAAGATTTGATGCATAAAATATTAATGCCAGGTCAAATCCACTGTTATCCAGAATCATCACTTCATGCACCATCGTTAATTCCAGATGGGTTTTTGGATCATTTACCGGCATTCTGCTATTTTCAATCATTGCAATTAATATAAGTACAAAAGATGCAAGTATAGCTACAGAGTATGATATGTAAGAATTTAAATGAAAACTTGTAAATATTTCAGTGAATGAGAAATGTCCGGTAAGTAATGCAAATGAACCAATTAATACGAAAAAAGCAGGTTCTGCAAGCAGTGAGTACAGTACCTCACGGCTTGCGCCCATTCCTTCCAGGCTGCTTCCTGTATCCAGAGCTCCGATTATATTAAAAAACTTGCCTGCAGCCAGTATATATGCAAAAAAAACAAAATCGCCACTAAATGAAATTATTCCGGTTTGTTTACCAAATGGTATAACCAGGATTGACATAATAACAGATGCAAAATAAACTGCAGGCGCTATTTTGAAAATAAACCCTGTTGTTTCACTATACACACTTCCTTTTTGCAGGAGCCTTCTGATATCCCAAATTGACTGCAATACAGGGGGACCTTTTCGTCCGGAAAGAATACTCTTTGTCTTTATAAGTATTCCGGTGAAAAATACACTTGTAATTATTATTAAAAAGAATCCTAAAAACTGCATATTAAATATTTCTTAACAATGACATGAAAGAATAAAACAGATTACTAAAAAATGATATGAATAAAATTAATAATATAAAAATTACTCCATATAAGATATATAACCTTACATTTCCATTTTGTATGAATCTTATGTATGAAATTGCCTTATTTATATACCTCAAAGGCACATCTATAAAAACAGATTCAATTTTATCGTAGGGATTTGTTTGCGAATAAATAGGATTTGAAAGCATTCCTGTAATATTATCTTCTTTTTTATTCATCATTAGCAATGGTTGTGCAAGTTTTCTGAAACTTCGTACATAAGAACCGGATGTATATTGCATTCTGCGATTTGGTGCAACATACCCACATCCCCAAACTGGTGAAATAGTATTTTCCTTGTTTTTAACAGTAAGGTATTTTAATATCAGCACAATTATTATAATTATTAAAAATGAACAGGATAAAATACTTATATAGCTGATAGTATTTATAACTTTGAATATGCTTAAATCATCGAATAATCCTTTTGAGATAATATTCATTGGATTTTTAAGCATTATTATAAAGATTTGTGGAAAAACACCAATAATTGCTATAAATAAAGCAATAAGAAAACCGGGGAATAATTTTAAGGGTTCGCTTTCTTTAATATCATGTCCGAATTTTATTCTTTCCGTTCCAAGAAAAATAATTCCAAAAGCTTTTGTAAAACATAAGACAGCCAGGCCACCTGCTAAAGTTAAAACAGTAATTGACATTATTATTATTGTTGTTAAAGTTATTGACCCGGCAAATAAACCTTTAAACAAACCTATATATAAAATAAATTCCGACACAAATCCATTTAATGGCGGAAGTCCGCAAATAGCCAAAGATGATATGAGAAATAAAATTGCAGTTGCAGGCATTTTTTTAATTAAGCCTCCCATACTTTCTATATTTAAAGTATGCAAGGCCTGGTAGATTGATCCTGACAGCTGAAATAACAAGGATTTAAATAATGAATGATTTAAAGTATGAAGTAAGGCTGCTGTAAAACCTGTAAAAATAAGAAATGGGTCCTTAAGGCCTAATCCTATTGAACCCAACCCAATACTAATGCCAATAATGCCTATATTCTCAATACTTGAATAGGCAAGTAATTTTTTAATATTTGGCTGGATAATTGCCATTATTACACCATACAAACAGGATATGAGTGAGATAGCCAGAATTAAATACCCTATAACAAGGTAGTTTTGATTTATTATAATAAGCATTCTTAAAATTCCAAAAATACCAAGTTTGATCATTACACCTGACATGATTCCTGAAATGTGAGCAGGAGCTACAGGATGGGCGTAAGGTAACCAGGTGTGAAATGGCACAAAACCGGATTTAATAGCAAAACCTGTAAAAAAACATAAAAAAACGGATAAACTACCTATAGACTTTGCCGATTTACAATATTCTCCAATTGATATAAAATCATAAGAACCAGTTTTTGAACTTATCCACAAAAAACCAATAATTAAAAATAAAATGCAAATATGTGATTGAATAAGAAAATTGATTCCTGATTGTAAAGTTTCGGGTTTATGATATTCAAAAATAATCAGAATAAATGCCGACAGGGTCATTATTTCCCAAATATAAAGGAAAGCCAGGCTGTTTTGTACTATTAATATACCTGTCATGCATAAATGAATTATAATATAGCTGGTATAGTGAAGAGAAATATTTCCAGACTTTTCTTCATAATTTTTCATATACCTCTTGCCATATAAAATACCGGTAAAAACAGTAAAGTTCAGAATTAGAATAAACCAGCCCGAAAGAGCATCAATTCTGATGGGTATATTTCCAAAAACCGGCCCTCCTGGTAAAATAACATTATAAGGATGACCCGACATAGCATTTACTGCCATTAATGAACTTAATAACGCATTTATTGAAACTGTTGCAATGCTTATATCAGATTTCCAATTTCCTTTTAAAAAAATGATAAACAAAACAGATAATGCAGTTATTAATAAAATGCATAAAATAAGCGACATAACCAAATATATTCTAAAAGGGTAAAGTTAATTAACTGTCGTTTTGAAGAAAACTAAGATAATAACAAATTGTTCATAAATTAATTAACTTAAAATATTCAGCTATGTTCCTGACTGACAGGATGTGGAATAATTTGATTTTTCCCTGTTGTGGTATCAGGTTTTTTCTTTATTGGTATTGCGATGTAGTATTCATCAGGGTTGAGGCTTATTTTTTTAGTAATGGCACCCGTTATTAGTTTTTTGGAAAGAATTCTTTTTTCAACAGCACCTTCTTTATTGTAATAAATTTCAGATAAAAATGCATGATCAAGATTTATAGTATAATTTTGATTCCCACTAAGAATTACTATACTGTTTGTTTTTACAATATTGGCCTGCAGTCTCAGATCGATGAATTTAAATCCGGTCTGGCATAATTTGTCGGCCATTTCTTTTAAATAATCTGTATTAACAAATGTGTGAAAGAAAAATGAAGCAATGCCATCTCTCATATTATGAATTACTTTTGCATTGTTAATCATACTGTTAACAAAAAGTTCAGTACTGTCTTTACTTAATAAAGGAACATATCCCAGATCTTCAGGATAAACCTTCTGTCCGTAAAAATCTTTATCTATGATATAAGGGAAATATTGACCATAACTGATATTATTCATAAAGGACCGTCTTTCAATAACTGAACCAAAATATCCGGAAAACGATTTGTAATCATCAGATGAAGCAACATAATGAGGAGTTTCCCACATCAGGGGATAAATACCATTTTTTACACATTCATCAATCCCATTCACAATTTTATTATCAACCATAGCCGGCTTCTCATCTGCAATAGGCTTATTAACAGAGCCATCCCAAAATTCAAAATCTATGCATGATTCTCCTTTATATTGATGAGTAACTCCATGCATGGCTATGGTAGCACCTTTTTCCACACAATATTTTAATGCACTCACAAGGGCAGGACGGTCAGACAATCTAACGTATTCTTTTTCTGTGGGATCTACAAAAAAAGGAACAACACCAACAACAAACGGAATATGTCTTTCAAACAGGATATCAGCAATTTTTCGAAGATTTTGCGGGTCGCGAAGTGGGGTCACATCTTCAATTCTTACTATTGCCTGGTGGTTTTCAGGATGATTTTCACCTGTAAAATCATGAAGCAGGTCTGCAAACAGAAGGTATCTGTCGTTATATGTAATATTTTCAAGAGGTACATCTGCAATATAGTATAAGTTATCTGATTTAACTATATATGGAACTTCATTACTCTTTATCTTTGAGTATGTTGTTGCAATTACTTTTACTTTAGCAGGATTTGATATTTTAATCAGTACAATAGTTCCTTTTCCACGGGCAAAAACGTTATTTTCATGTCGCACCTCATTAAAACTTCCTGAAGAATCATAACCTGCAACGGAAAATCCAAACTTGTTTTCTGCTCCTTTAAAATTAAGGAATGATTCTATTCCTCCTTTCATGCAGACTATGGTTCTATTTGTACCTCTTATATCTTTAATTAGTTCTTTATTTGGCTTGTTGTGAATATAATTTCCCAGGTAAAATATTACATGGTGTTTCTTTATTTCACCTGAAGTGTACTGATCCGAAGAAATAATATTAACTGTTGTATTGAAATGACCAAGAAGGTTATAAAGTTTAATAGCATTCACTATTGAATTTTCTCTGTTTAACTGAGCTTCGTCTGTAATTATCAGGATTTTTGAATTTGGATCTTCCACACGTGGGAATTCAGGGTAGTTATCCTTTATTGCACCTGCTGATAAATCAGGTACTGTTGTTATAAATAATAAGCCCAAGGTTATTAAACTGTGTCTCATTTTGAAATACTTACAACGTTATGTAAACAAATTTAAAACATTTGGATGTTTATCGGATTAAAAACGGATTAACTATTTAGATATTTTTAAATATCTGTATTAATTTTAGGGAACAATCAGTATATACGATTTTAACATGTAATAGTTTCCTTTATACAAATAGATATCGCATATGAATTATTGGTTATTAAAAACAGAACCTGAAACGTTTAGCTGGGAACAACTTGAGAAAACCGATTCCTCAATGTGGGATGGTGTACGTAATTATCAGGCCAGAAATAATTTACGCAAAATGAAAGCCGGTGATCAGGTTTTATTTTATTACAGTGGCAAAAATCCTGGAATAATAGGTCTTGCTGAAATAACCCGTGAACATTATCCCGACCCTACAGCTAAGGATGGTGATTGGTCTGCAGTGGATGTGAAGGCCGTCAGACGGTTTAAAAGTATTATTACTTTACAGGAAATTAAAAGTATACCTGCTTTACAAAATATGGCCCTTGTAAAAAATACAAGGTTGTCGGTGCAGCCGGTTCAGCAAGAGGAATTTATGATTATTATGCAAAAAACTACCAGTTATCAGTAGCTTTTTTTGGCTCGTCTTTTATATAGGTATATATTGAGGTCAAAAGTTTATTTATTGATGTTTCCAAAGAAGCTTTTGATGCATTAAATTTCTTTATGACGGTTCCGTCAGTATTGAACCATATTTTATATTTGTCGTCCGGTGAATCATAAGTTACCCGGCATTTACCGTCTTTTATTTCTATATTTACCGTATATTCCATCTGATACCAGTGATCAAAATTATTAGCATTTATTTTGTAAGCTTGTTCAATATATCCTCCAAATTTTAGCTGTTCATTCTTTTTATCAACACGGGTTGCTGATTCCGGATAATTAATGAGAGAGGCATTCCAGTTTTTAACTTTGTTATAAATTTTATCTGCTGTATAACTGGCGTCAAATGTCAGAACTACAGGTTTAACACCATCTCTGGTAACATTGAATACCGGAGTTGTCTTTACTGTTTGGGCATTATTATATCCGACATAAACAGTAATTATAAGTAATGATAAAATTATTGTCTTCATAGGTTCACAATTTTGTAAAAAACGCTGCAAAAGGATAATTGTTGTTATTTAACCTGTGTTTATATAAATTGCAGGTGGTAATACGTGAAGCCTTTACAGTTTAATCCAATAATTATTATCCTCTTGCTTTCATTTCCTGCGGCAGTAAACAGTTGTATATGAATTTGTTTACAGGAGTTTCAACTCCAAACCGTTCCCCAAGCTTTACCACCGTACCATTCTGATATTCGAGTTCGGAAGGTTTCCCGGCCCATATATCCCTGGCCATGGATGTGGTTGTTTCTTTTGCGTATGAATCTATATACTTCATTGATAACTGCACATACTCGCTTTCAACTTTTGCACCGGCCTTAACTGCAAGGTTAAAAATTTCAGTAAGTAAATCTCTTGTCATTTCTTTTAACTCAGGGTATAACAATACTTCACCATAATTAGAACGGGTAATTGCTAAAATTCCTCCTGCACATATAATTATGAATTTTTTCCACAGTTCAGTTTGGATATCATCAGTTGCCTGCGAAGTAATGGAGGCATCATCAAATATATTTTTAAGATGGGTAATTCTGGGTGTTATTGAATTATCTGCTTCACCGAATACTATGATTGGGTCGAGACCAAAATGGGATATTATACCAGGAGCTTCAATCATGCTGAAAATCCTGCATAACCCACCTATAATATGTTTTTTATGAATCTTACCAGAAAGCTCTTCAATTGCCATTACTCCATTTTGTAATGGCAGAATAATTGTACGAGGTCCTAAAATGTCTTTTATTTCCACGGCCAGATCGCTAACCTGCCAGGCTTTTACGGACATTATCACCAGGTCAGGTTGTCCCAGATCTTTAATTTTGTCTGTTACTTTTGCAGGGAAAACTGTAAAATTCCCGTTTATGCTTTTTACGTGAAGTCCGGTTGCCTTCATGGCGCTCATATGTGAGCCCCTTGCAAGAAAAGTAACGTCGTTACCTGCTTTGGCAAGTTTACCGCCAAAATATCCACCTACACCACCTGATCCAATAATTGCTATATTCATGTTAAGTAATATTATTGCGTGGAACCTATCACTGAACCTTCAACAAAATGTCCTTCAACTTCAGGTACTATTTAAGAAATAAGGAAACATTTTCTTCATCTTCAATTATCAGGATCTTTGCCGTATCTGTTTAATAAACTTTAAAATTAATATAAATTTTTATTTTAAAATTATTTGGAATTATTAACAGCGTTAATTATATTTGCAATGTTAATAAATCAAATTAATGGGAATTACAGAACGAAAAGAAAGATCAAAGGAATCTATAAAAATCAGGATTCTGGATGCTGCAAAAGAACTATTTATTAAAAAGGGGTTTAATGAAACTTCCATCCGGCATATTGCTGAAAAAATAGAATACAGTCCCACCACTATTTACCTTTACTATAAAGACAAGAATGCCATTTTTCATGCAATTCATGATGAAGGTTTTGGATTGTTGGGAGAACAAATGCAAATTCTTTTCAATGTCAGTGACCCGGTTGAAAGACTGAAAGCCATGGCAAGGGTATACGTTAAATTTGCCCTGGAGAACAAGGAATTATATGAATTAATGTTCATGATAGAAAACCCGGGAATCATTTGTTTTGATGCTCCTGACGATAATTGGGAAAAAGGGCAGTCAGCTTTCCACATGTTATGGAATACAGTCCTGGAATCAAAGAATGCCGGCTTTTTCAAAGAATACTCCACAGATAACCTTTCTTACATATTCTGGTCAGCTGTTCATGGTATGGTTTCATTATACATAAAAGGCAGAAGTGATAAAATTTTTACCACGGAAAGAGCAGGTTTAATACTCGATGAATGTGTAGAAATATTTATAAAAATTGTTGAACAAATTAAATAATTAATTACACTGTAAATATAAATAACCATGCTAAGTATTAATAAAATTAATTTGTTTTTTAACCTGACAATATTTACCCTGTTTATTCCGGTGGAAATTAAATGCCAGGTATTGGACAATTACATCAGAGAAGGTTTGGAAAATAACATCATATTACAGGAAAAGTCTATTTCGCTGGATTACGCTTTATATTCCTTAAAAATTGCAAGAAGTTATTTTTTACCTTCCATCGCACTTCAGGGTGATTATACTTCGGGTGAAGGCGGAAGGTATATTCCCATTCCTATTGGAGATTTAATGAATCCTGTTTATACTGCCCTGAATCAACTTACAAAATCAAATAAATTTCCACAGATTGAAAATGAAAATATAAATTTTTTCCCTCACGATTTTTATGATGTCAAACTCCATTCTGCCTTACCAATAATAAATACAGATATTTATTATAACCTTAATATTCAAAGTAAACAGGTTAAATTAAAACAATATGAAGTGGATATCTACAAACGTGAACTGGTAAGAAACATTAAAATTGCATATTTCAATCATCTTAATTCAATATATGCGGTTAAAATATATAATGAAGCCATTGAAATGATCAATGAAAATGTGAGGGTCGACCGCGAAATGATAGAAAATGGAAAAGGAATACAGGCGACTTATCTGCGGTCGTTAAGTGAAAAAGAATCGGTTTCAGCACAACTGAATAATGCTCAGAATAATGTGAAAAATTCAAAAAGATATTTTAATTTTTTATTAAATAAACCACTTGAATCAGATATAGATACCAGTTATTCATTTGAAAAACAGGATGTAAGCAAATTAATAACAACTCTTTCCATGGCAGGCGATTCTTCGCGGGAAGAACTTTTATTGCTCAAAACATCAGAGGATATCTCTGATATCATGGTTAAAATGTCAAAATCGTACTTTGTACCTAAAATAAACGGCTTCCTGGATCTCGGGTCACAAAATGCAAACTGGACATTTGATTCAAAATCAAAGTATTATTTAACAGGTATTGATATCAATATACCAATATTTTATGGAGGGAAAAATAACTACCAAATAAAGCAATCATTACTGCAGTACAAGGAAGCCAAATTAAATTATGAAAATAATATTCAACAGCTTCAGCTTTCAGATGAATTATCGAAAAGTAATTTACTGACAGCCTGGCAAGTTTATTTGGCGAGCGAATCGCAGGTAAAATCAGCCCAAAGTTATTTCAAACTGATCAATAAGGGATTTAAGGAAGGTACAAATTCCCTTATTGAATTTATTGATGCACGAAACCAGTTGACATCCTCAGAATTAACATTAAATATAAATAAATATAAGGTAATGATAGAGGCTGCCAATCTGGAAAGGGAGACAGCAAGCTATAATCTGAATGTAAATGTAGAGAAGTAAATGGTGATGAGATCAGATAAACGAATAAACACACAAACATATAAACAATAGAGAACCCATGAAAAATATTACAGTAGTAACATTGATATTTTTAACAGGGATTATAAGTTCCTGTAACCATAAGCAGGGAGAGAAGCTCATGCCGGCTCTGACAGACACTGTTCCGGTAAAAATAAGCAATGTGGAAAAGAAAGAAGTTTCCATTCCTGTTTTTGCATCGGGACAATTCCTTACTGACGATGAAACCGTTTTGTCATTTAAAACCGGCGGCATTGTGGAAGATATTTTTGTAAGGGAAGGGGATTATGTTAAAAGGGGTCAGGTTTTAGCTACTCTTAACCTCACTGAAATAAAGGCTCAGGAACAACAGGCTGTTTTAGCCTATGAGAAAGCCAAAAGAGATTGTGAGAGGATTAAAAATTTATATAATGACAGCGTAGCTACTTTGGAGCAATTCCAAAATGTCAAAACAGCTCTCGATGTGGCCGGGGAGAACCTGGGCAGTGTAAGGTACAATCTCAGGTACTCAAGTATAACTGCAGTCAGTGACGGATACGTTTTAAAAAAATATGTGAATGCCGGGCAACTGGTTGGGGCAGGAATGCCGGTAATTCAATGTAATGGTGCCGGTAAAAATGTCTGGAAATTCAGGGCAGGAGTAAGTGATAAGGATTGGGCAAAAATTAATGTAAACGATAATGCAGAAATTACAACTGATGCTTTTCCTCAGACTAAAATACACGGCCTGGTTTCAAGGAAATCAAAAGAAGCTGATCCATATTCCGGGACATTTTTTGTGGAAATAGACATAACTGACAGGGAAGATTTTTGGCTTCGGGTTTATATGGCAAAGCTGTTATTACACCGAAGGATAAGCTCAGTTTATGGGCAGTCCCATATGAGGCTGTGTTGGATGCAGACAATATTAAAGGTTATGCCTATGTCACTTACGATAAAAAAACAGCCCATAAAATAGAAATTTCAATTATGCACCTTGGCAAAGATGAGGTATACGTAGATAAGGGATTAGAAAATGCCTCCTGGCTGATAGTATCTGGAAATGCCTATTTGACTGAGGGCTCGCTTATCAAAATAAATAATTGAAAGACGAATGGTGAAGATATAAAATGTACAAATTACTGATATCTAAAAAAAAATATTATTCATGAAAATATCGGACTACTCTGTTAAAAATTATCAGTTTACACTTATAATATTCATTATGCTTGTGGTCGTGGGTGTATCTACATTATTTAACATGCCCCGTAGCGAAGACCCAGAGGTTAAATGGCCAGCTTTTCCAGTTATAGTTGAGTTTCCGGGTACCAGTCCTCAGGATATGGAGGAATTGGTAGTAAAGCCTGTAGAAAATAAAATAAATGAACTTGAAAACATAAAAGAAATAAGAACTACCATTAAGAACGGATTAGCGATAATCAGTGCCGAATTTAAATATAATACAAACACAGATAATAATTATCAGGACCTGGTTCGTGAAGTTAATGCAATCAGAGATAAGTTACCTGCTGACATACATAGTATTGAGGTAAAAAAGTATTCACCCTCTTCGGTAAATATCATGCAAATAGCCCTGGTAGCCGAGAATACTTCATTTGATGCCCTGAAATCAAATGCAGACCGTCTTCAGGATGAGCTGGAAAAGCTACCTATGCTTAAAGACGTTGAAATTTCGGGTTTACCGGGAGAGGTTATACGTATTGACCTGGATATGGATAAAATAGCTCAGATGCATATTCCTTTAAATACAGTAATAGCCACACTTAAAGGGGAATTATCCACTATCCCCGGAGGAAGTATTAATGCCGGTGAAAAAACATTCAATATTATAACAACCGGCAATTTCAATTCTGTAGATAAAATCAAATCGACAGCAATATATTCATCTAACGGGAACCTTGTTTTTCTTAAGGATGTAGCTAATGTTCATGCTGACCATGAAGTTCAGCAATACATAACCCGTCTTAACGGACACCGGTGTATTTTTGTTACTGCAGC